>NZ_JAQFUY010000002.1:0-460075 GCF_027716745.1 Bacillus cereus group sp. Bc010 | reverse complement strand
TGACCTCACTATCATCCCACCCCTAAAGGGGGTACTATCGCACCGTAGTGGGCTTTCCTATTCGGAAAATCTGTAAATTAATGAGCAATACACGATGCGTAGAAGTGAAGACATCTGCAAAGTAATCACCAGTTTCATTAAATTGTGAATAGTGATGTGTAATGCAAAGCGGTTCGCCACTGCCTTTAGTAAAAAGCTCGAATGTGCCGCGTTTCGTGTGGATCATTTGTTGTGTCCACATAATATCACGATCCTTATAAAGTCCGTTAGTACATAAAAATATATCAGCGATTATTAGAATATATCGACTTACCGACAAAAAACGACAATAATAGCAAGCTATAAATAAAAGGAGGCTATTCAAAAACGAGCCTCCTTTTCGTTTAGTACAAAGATTTTGTCATATTATTCCGAATAATTTCAAGGGATTTCGCTACAGTTAATGCATTCTTTTCTTCAATTTCTGGTTTGCGGGGGATAGGTTTATACATGTTGTCTGGATCTTCCCATGTGAGGGGGAGTTCTGTTTCTGCTTGTCCTTTCCAAGCTTCAATCCATTCTGGAGGGAGATAACCTGAGATGTTTTGGATGTTGTTCATTTCGAGCCAAATGAGTGCCCACGCTCTTGGGACGACGCGCCAGTGGTCATAGCCACCACCGCCGACAGCAATCCAACGACCTTCGCAATATTCGTTAGCGATTTCGCGAGCGAGCTTCGGTATTTCACGGTAAATATTCATCGTTGCGCAAAGGTGTGTAAGTGGATCGTAGTAATGTGCGTCAGCGCCATTTTGCGTTAAAATAATATCCGGTTTAAAGTATGCGGCCACTTCTTTTACGACAGTTCGATAGGAATCTAAGAAAGATTCGTCCTCTGTAAAAGCATCGAGTGGAACGTTAAAAGAATAACTGTAGCCATTACCTTGTCCGCGTTCATTTACAGCACCAGTTCCAGGGAATAAATATCGACCAGTTTCATGTAGTGAAATGGTGCATACGTTAGGATCGTCATAAAAAGACCACTGTACACCATCACCGTGATGAGCATCTGTATCAATATATAAAACGCGTAAACCGTATTTCTTTTGAATATATTTCATTGCGATGGAGCTATCGTTATAAATACAAAATCCAGATGCTTTGCCGCGGAAGCCATGATGTAAGCCGCCTCCTAAGTTAAGCGCGTGTTTTACTTTCCCGGAAAGAACAGCATCGACAGCTGTTAACGTACCACCAACGAGTAATGCGCTTGCTTCGTGCATATTTGGAAACATCGGCGTATCTTCTGTTCCGAGTCCATATGTCATCGCAATTGATTTTTCTAACTTACCTTCTCCAGCACGTTTTACCGCATTTATGTACTCTTCTGTATGAACGTAGGCGATCTCTTCATCTGTAGCCATCCTTGGTGAGATGATTTGAGAAGGAGAGATGAAACCACCCTTTTGTAATAAATCATACGTAAGTGTGACGCGCAGTTGGTTAAAAGGATGATCAGGGCTAAATGAATAGCCCCGAAAGTCATCCGAATAAATAAACGCGCTACTCATGCTTGCATCCCCATAATGTTCGGCCATAATACGCGGTAGCCTTCT
The DNA here is from genome assembly GCF_027716745.1 of Bacillus cereus group sp. Bc010. Taxonomy (NCBI): domain Bacteria; kingdom Bacillati; phylum Bacillota; class Bacilli; order Caryophanales; family Bacillaceae; genus Bacillus; species Bacillus cereus group sp. Bc010. Next base: position 458,480 of record NZ_JAQFUY010000002.1, on the reverse strand, counting down.
GCCTCAAGTGCATCAATCACTTTTAGCGGATTCATCGTTTGAATGCGGAAAACGAGTACTTTATCATTCTCATCTTTTGCTGGGTAGACGAGAACGCTCACGATATTGATTTGTAAATCGCTAAAAATAGCAACGACTTTTCCAAGAATACCAGGTTCATTTTTTACTTGAATTTCAATTTGTGAACTCGGTTGATGAGCCCCTGTTAATTTCACTAACGTATGCAGTACAGTTGATTCAGAAATGATTCCGACTAACTTTCCAGCCTTTGTAACAGGAAGACAGCCAATTTTATTTTCAAAAAATAAAGTAGCAATTTCCTCAACGAAATCGAGAGGATGGCAAGTCATAACAGGATGTTTCATAATCAGTTCAAGCGGTTGCTTCAGCATATCGAGTGAAACTTGTTCATCTAAAATAGACGGACTTGCATCTCTTACATCCCGATCAGAAATAATGCCTACGACATGATTATTTTGATCGACAATTGGAATGTGCCGAATGCCTTTCGTACGTATCGTTCGGATTGCTGTTTCGATTGTATCGTTTGGATGTAATGTCACTACATCTTGATTCATAATTTCTTCTACAATCATTCCAGTTGCCCCCTTTATTAGTACATAAAACGATTGTGAAAACGTAGACGATCAAATGCTTGAATAGAATCCGTATCAACGCGTTTACCGATGCGGACCATTAAACAGTTAGCAGGATGTGAACAAATTTCAGGATCATCTGTAGCCATCCATTGTAACCCGCCAGCATTCATCATCTTTTCCATTACTTTTCGGTACTCCCAAACATTTAAGCCTGTTTGTTTTAAATCCCAGTGCCAATAATATTCAGTCGTCAATATAATGTAATCTTCCATATAATCGTCCATCATGGAAACTTCTAATAAGTTTTTTCCGACAGAGCAACCACGGAAGGCTGGGACAACTTCAATTGCCCCGAGTTCAATTAAGTTTTCCATTTTTCCTTCTGACCATCGTTCAAGTGGATCAGGATACAAGTATGTAACATACCCAACAATCGTTTGGTCATGTCTAGCAATAATGAGACGAGCTTCTGGCAATTTAGAAATTTCGACAATTGCTTTATATTGCTGCTCGGCAGGACGAAACGCAATTAAGTCTGGATGAAACTCATACATTTCTAAGTTATGTGTAGAGACAGGCCCTTCAATAATTAAAGTGCCTTTCGCTGTTTTTAAGTTTCTAGCATTATATATTTTTTTATGAATCAATGTATTGCTCACCACCTTGAGGGTTTGTGAATCTATTCATATCGTACTTTATAATATATGCGATGTGAATCGAAATTTGTCATTAAAAATTTGTCTAAAAATCAACAAATATACTGAAAATTTTAAATAATGTTATTATAATAGATAATAGAATACATAGGAGGGGGATGTAAAGTATGAAAGTAGAAACGCTTCCTGTCATTAAAGGAGAAAATAATTTGCCGAATTATGATGAGGCATACGCAAATTTTAACTGGGAAGAGGTTAATAAAAACTTTACTTGGAATGAAACAGGCCGAGTAAATATGGCGTATGAGGCAATTGATAAGCATGCGAAATCCGATCGAAAGAATAAAGTAGCCCTTTATTATCAAGATGGATCGCGAAAAGAGAAGTATACATTTAAGGAAATGAAGGATTTTTCTAATAAAGCAGGAAACGTCCTGAAAAATTATGGCGATGTAGAAAAAGGCGATCGCGTTTTTATTTTTATGCCGCGTTCCCCAGAGTTATATTTCGCCCTTCTTGGTGCAGTGAAATTAGGGGCAATTGTTGGTCCGTTATTTGAAGCATTTATGGAAGGCGCAGTTCGCGATCGTTTAGAAGATAGCGAAGCAAAAGTGTTAATTACAACGCCTGAATTGTTAGAGCGTGTACCATTAAATGATTTACCAGCTTTAAAAACAGTTTTCCTTGTTGGAGATCATGTAGAAGAAGGCGGTAAGACGGTAGCGTTCAATCCTTTATTTGAACAAGCTTCAAAAGAATTACATATTGAATGGTTAGGCCGTGAAGACGGTTTGATTCTACATTATACGTCTGGTTCTACTGGTAAGCCAAAAGGTGTGCTCCATGCGCAAAACGCAATGGTTCAGCACTATCAAACGGCGAAATGGGTATTAGATTTAAAAGAAGACGATGTATATTGGTGCACAGCTGACCCAGGCTGGGTAACTGGTACAGCTTACGGTATTTTCGCACCGTGGTTAGTCGGAGCATCAAATGTTATTTTAGGCGGACGCTTTAGTCCAGAGGCTTGGTATGAAGCACTGCAAGATTACGGCGTAACAGTTTGGTATAGCGCACCAACAGCTTTCCGTATGTTAATGGGTGCTGGACAAGATGCAATTAAAAAATACGATTTATCACAAGTGCGCCACGTGTTAAGCGTTGGTGAACCGTTAAATCCAGAAGTAATTCGATGGGGTATGAACGCATTTGGACTTCGTATTCATGATACGTGGTGGATGACAGAAACAGGTGGACAAGTTATTTGTAACTACCCTTGTATGGAAATCCGTCCAGGTTCAATGGGTAAACCAATTCCAGGTGTAAAAGCAGCGATTGTTGATAATGAAGGAAATGAAGTGCCTCCATACACAATGGGTAACTTAGCAATTGGTAAAGGTTGGCCAGCGATGATGCGTGGAATTTGGAATAACAAACAAAAGTATGAATCTTACTTTATGCCAGGAGATTGGTACGTATCAGGTGACTCTGCATACATGGATGAAGATGGATACTTCTGGTTCCAAGGGCGTATTGACGATGTAATTATGACGTCAGGTGAGCGCGTTGGACCATTTGAAGTAGAAAGCAAATTAATCGAGCATGCTGCCGTTGCAGAAGCTGGTGTAATCGGTATTCCTGATCCGGTGCGCGGCGAAATTATTAAAGCATTTATCGCGCTTCGTGCAGGTTACGAACCATCTGAAGAATTAAAAGAAGAAATTCGTCAATTTGTAAAGAAAGGTCTAGCAGCTCATGCAGCGCCAAGACAAATTGAATTTAGAGATAAATTACCGAAAACGAGAAGCGGTAAAATTATGCGCCGCGTATTAAAAGCGTGGGAGTTAAACTTACCAACAGGTGACTTATCAACGATGGAAGATTAAGAGAGAAAGGTCTGAACGAAATAATGTTCAGGCCTTTCTTTTTGTAAATAATAAAGGGGGAATGGAGATGAAGATACCTGTTTTAGAAGGAAACATAGTATGCTTACGCTCTGTGGAACCGGAAAAAGATTACAAACAGTGGTATGAGGTAATGAAAGATCCAGATATGCACCATTGGACAGGGAATGTGACTCCAAAAGATAGTAATGAAATTAAGGACTTGTTACATACTTATAAAAATTTAAAAGATATTATGGCTTGGGCAATCGTAATGAAACAATCAAAGGAAATGATAGGAACCTATTGGATTTCTATGCCAATAATGAATGAAAATAAAAAATTAATTGTAACTTCGGAAGCTCAGCGGATTGCGCGTAAGTATTGGCGTACAGGGGTCAATCGAGAAGCGAGAAACTTAATATATAATTACATATTTTTAACTTTAGACGTAGATGAGGTTCATGCACAGGCTTGGGATAATAATATCAATTCATGCAGGTCTATGGAACAAATAGGCTTTAAATTAGAGAAACAAGTGAAACGCTTATTCCTTAAATACAATGAACTATTTTTGGAAAACCATTATGTACTATTAAAAAAAGATTGGCTTGCATAAAAGATTATAGTTAAAAAACTAAAATAATATTTGAACGAAGTACCTTCCTCGTCTGTATACATTTATGAAAGAATAGATGAGGGAGGCTTTTTGTATGTCTAATAAATTCCTCTTTATGGCGTTATAAAGGATTGGCAAGAAGAGAAATCCGCCCCTTATTTGACACGCCTATATAAATGATGGTATAAAGAAAAGTATATGAATAATTGAGCGTGGAAAGGGAGAAGTAGTGATCATTTCCCTGTTTTAGAGAGCTGATGGCCGGTGAAAATCAGTACATAGATGATCGCGAATTACGCCCCTAGAGCATCTTTTTTCGATTGAAATGTATTCAAAAGGGAAGAGACGGTGCTAAGCCGTTATGTAAATAAGGTGGTAGGCTTTTTTTGGTCTGCAACTAGGGTGGTAATGCGATAATCAAAATCGTCCCTTATTTGAAGGGGCGATTTTTTTATGTTTTCAACCTTCACGCCAGTAATGAACTTAAAGGAGAGTATGTAGGATATGGGTATTTTACAAGATCTTGAATTTCGCGGTCTAATTAATCAGCAAACAGATGCTGAGGGCCTTGAGCAATTATTAGAAAAAGAAAGCGTTAAATTATACTGTGGTTTCGACCCGACAGCGGATAGCTTACACATCGGTCATATGTTACCAGTATTAATGTTACGTCGTTTCCAATTAGCTGGTCACCAACCAATCGCACTTGTTGGCGGTGGTACTGGTATGATCGGTGATCCAAGTGGTAAAAAAGCAGAGCGTACATTAAATACGAAAGATACAGTTGCTTACTACACAGAAAGCATTAAAAACCAACTTTCAAACTTCTTAGAGTTCGAAAACGTGGAAAACCCAGCAACAATGGCTAACAACTATGACTGGCTTGGTAACTTAGATGTCATTTCATTCTTACGCGATATCGGTAAAAACTTCGGTTTAAACTATATGTTAGCAAAAGATACAGTAGCATCTCGTTTAGAGACTGGTATTTCATTTACTGAGTTTAGTTACATGATTTTACAATCATACGACTTCTTAAACTTATACCAACACCATAATTGCCGCCTACAAATCGGTGGTAGTGACCAATGGGGTAACATTACAGCTGGTCTTGAATTAATCCGTAAATCAGAAGAAGATGCGAAAGCATTCGGTTTAACAATTCCACTTGTTACGAAATCTGACGGTACGAAGTTTGGTAAAACAGAAGGCGGCGCAATTTGGTTAGACCCAGAGAAAACAACTCCTTACGAGTTCTACCAATTCTGGATTAACACAGATGACCGCGACGTTGTTAAATACTTAAAATACTTCACATTCTTATCTCATGAAGAAATTCTTGAGCTTGAGAAACAAGTAGCTGAAGCACCAGAAAAACGTGCAGCACAAAAAGCATTAGGTGCGGAAATGACAAAACTTGTTCACGGCGAAGAAGCATTAGAGCAAGCGATTAAAATTTCAGCTGCATTATTCAGCGGTTCTGTAGCAGAACTGACTGCAAGCGAAATCGAGCAAGGCTTCAAAGACGTACCATCTGTAGAACGTACTGCAGAAGATACAGTATTAATCGACTTACTTGTAGAAAGCAAAATCTCTCCATCAAAACGTCAAGCGCGTGAAGATGTAACGAACGGCGCAATCTACGTAAACGGTGAGCGTACACAAGCATTAGACTACGTTGTAACAGAAAAAGACCGCATCGAAGGTAAATTCACAATCATTCGCCGCGGTAAAAAGAAATATTTCTTAATTCGTTACTAATCCGAAACGAATGTAAAACAAATAGTGCCCCGAATTGTAAACTGAAAAGTTTATCCCGCTTTAATGGGCAGTAAGACCCCCACCTCAAAATGCAGCGAAAGCAAAGAAGTTAGGTGGGGGATCAACTGCTCATAAAAGCCCGATTGGTTCAACTAATAATCAGTGGGGGATGAAGAAAACCCCCACTGATTAAAGTTTCACTTTATGATTCGGGGTTTTTATGTATGGATTTAAATCGCCGGATCTTTTCTTTTAAATAGAATATAAAGAACTAATATGAGCATATAAAGTAAACTAACTAACATAACGATAAATGCTGTTGGATAAAATTTTGCTGCATATATAAAGAAATCGATTTGATAAATATCTTCGTAATTTGAAACGGTGCCTTTGAAGTAATTCGTAAACTTAGCGCTATATTTCCATTCATCAGGATCATCTATTAAATTACTTCCTTGATACCAATTAATAAGCGCGGAAGTAATAAACAACATACATGCACTGCCTAACTGAACCATTTGGTTTATTGTCAAAATGAATCAACCTCCTATTTTATGGTTATTATAGCGTGCATTCATATACTTGTAACCATTTTGTTGTAATCTCCTTTTCGAGTTCATACGGAAATCACATGTAAGCGGTATGATAAATGTATAACAACTAGAAAGGAGTGGTAAAACGAAATGTCACTAGAAGCGCTCATTATTTTTTCTTTGCTAAACGCGGGTCAGCTTGCAGAGAATTCGAAGGTGGATGTACATAAAGAGCAGAAAGATGCTTATGTATATGTTCAGAAAGAGGAAAATAAATAACTTTAATATATATAAATAAAAGCTACTCGAAATAACTGTTTTAGTTGTCTTCGGTAGCTTTTTACATTATGAATAAATAGGAATTAATTCTCGCTTAAAATCTTCGTACATTTCAAAGGCAATTTTCATGATTTCTTTGAGTTCATCGTAACTGTGGAAGCATGGACGAAGTATTTTTTCTGTATCATTGGATAATACGTCTACAAACATAGCCCAAGATGTTCCAGTTCTAACTTCACCAGTGTGCCATGCCTCCCAAATAAATTCAACGAGTCCATATTTCAAGCTAATATTGAACCTGAAAGTATAGATATCTTTGTTTTTTACTTCTCCTACTCTAAAAAAGTTTTCTTTTTTCATAAAACGAGCTTTATAGCCAAGAGACTCAAATACTTCAATTGCTTTTTCATTTTCATAGTTTTCAAATGTATTTTCTCTATCTGGAAATTGTTTTGATAAGGACTTGTATCTCTCGGTAAAATTAATTTTCTCAAGTACTTCCTGTATTTCTGGTTTCAATGAATATGTCATTAATTATTCCTCCCTAAATCTAATCTCGATATCATATTTGTCTTTTGCTCGCTTTATATATTCATCTATTTTTCTGAAATTTTTATTAGATACTGGAATTTCTAAAATATGTTTTCCTTTTAGTAATTGCCCATCTATTTCTCTATACTTATTTGAACGAATCTTAGTGCCAATAGCATATTTATCCTTCATTTCTTTTAAATACTTCTCAAAAGTTTTAATATCAATATCTTCTAAATCTGTTGCTTTTCTAGAAATGATTTCCCCTTTACGTGGATTATATGAATCTAATCTTTTACCGTTACTTAGTTGAATCTCATCATGTGGATACCATTCGTTTTTTTGAGCAGTTTTATTAAACTTATTTCCTCTTGCCATAGGTGAATCTTTTGTCCAATAATCACTTGCTTCTTTCCAGTTCAATCTATCTTTAGGTACTTTACCGTCTTTTGCTTTTCTAACGCAATATTCCGCATATTTTAATTCTAAATCAGATTCGACAAACTTACCATCTTTTAAAAGATTTTTAGAGGAACCCCCAGAAGAAGACTGAAACCTTTGCAAAGTATCGATACTATTTTGAACGGTATTATACCATACAAAGGTACCATGTGTAGCAACACCTGCTCCAGCGGTTGTAAGAGCTAAATCAGCTGGGATAACAATTGGTGATGCTGCCCCGAAAGTTACTCCTTCTAACAATACGGTTCCAACATTTGATCCTGTTACAATAGCTATACCGCCCAAAATTTCAAAAATAGATCCTACCCCTGATACAAAATTCCCCACAAGATTTCCGACTTGAAAGGTTGTTTTGTTTTCTAATTCATTGCCCATTGGTAATTCTACGCCTGTAAAGTTTTCAGCAGCTGAATTACAAATTCCTTGGAAGAATTCCCAAGCGCCAATAGCTGTTTTTTGGTACCACGGTCTATTAGCTTCTTGTTCCTGCAAAGCCATTTTTTCTTCAATTTCTTTTTTTATTTCGGCTTCTTGAACTCTTTCCTCTGCAATTTTTTGAATAGAGGCTATCCATTCCATATTCAACCTTTGTGTACTAAATGTACCACTGACGGGACTAAAACCTTTTCCGCTTTGTACTTCAGCTAAACCTGTCGTGATACTAGCGGCTAATTGAATCGCTGTAATATAGTTATCACTAGATGTTTGATTAAATTCATATAGGTGCTCTAGCTTTTCTTGCAGTTTACGCCTCATGTCAGCAAATAGATTTACTATAGCATCCATGCCCGAGATTGGCATAGCTTGATTGATTGTTTCCGTACTTGCTATCATTCGGTCAATTTCTCGAATTTGTTCTAATATCTCCTGTTCGATAACATCTGTAGAAGCTACCTGTGATTGAAAGTCTCTTGGAAAAGCATCATTTTGACGGATTAATTCTTCGCATAAGTAAATGATTCCTTGTGCTAACGGACGAAAGGTTTGTAAGAAATATGCTTTTGCACTGCTATATGTTTGTCCTTGTAGAACAGTATCCAATGCAAAAGCGTCAATAGAATGAATAATTTGTTCCATACCTTGAATAGTAGTGCTACAGAAAGAGTTCATACTTTCTGTTTGAGCTTGTACTTCACCGAGATACATATTTAAAGACATGAACTTTCCCTCCTCTTACAAGAAAATAATACCAATTTAAGGAAGGGATTGTAAATGGAATATTCTAATAATTCGGCAGTTAAAGAGATAATTGTTCATTAAGTTTTTTTAATCTTATTCAGATGCTCGGGTGATGAAGAGGTTTTTAAGGTTGAATGTAAATAGAAAAAGGGAAGATATAGATTATGTACAAATAAATACGTTGTAAAAATAATGTTAACAAAAGGAGAGTACAGCAAAGAAAAATAAGTTATGGGATAGAATGTAGTGTTTTTAAGTGTTAGAAGAAGGGAGAGGTTTTTATTAATGTGGATAAAAAACAAATGAAATTCTAGAGAGAGGGTTAAGTTTTATTAACTATAGACTTGCAGTTCTTTTTTATTTTATTACATTAGTCTGTTTCTATACATATAATCGGTTATATTCAATAAAAAAAGCCCAGGCCCCTTGATAAACAAGGTTCCTAAGGCTTTTAATACGACTCTTTTCAGAGCACCGAGATTAACGAGAGTAGAACTCTACGATTAATGCTTCGTTGATTTCAGCTGGTAACTCAGCACGCTCAGCGTGACGAGTGTAAGTAGCTTCTAATTTGTCAGCATCGAAAGTTAAGTATTCTGGTACGAAGTTGTTAACTTCGATCGCTTCTTTAACAACAACAAGGTTGTTAGATTTTTCGCGAACGCTGATAGTTTGACCAGGTTTTACACGGTAAGATGGGATATCTACGCGAGCGCCATCAACCATGATGTGACCGTGGTTTACTAATTGGCGAGCTGCACGACGAGTGCGAGCTAAGCCCATACGGTAAACTAAGTTGTCAAGACGAGCTTCAAGAAGGATCATGAAGTTTTCGCCGTGCTTACCAGGCATTTTACCTGCTTGGTCAAATGTGCGACGGAATTGACGCTCAGTCATGCCGTACATGTGACGAAGTTTTTGTTTCTCTTGTAATTGTAAACCGTATTCTGAAAGTTTCTTACGTTGGTTAGGACCGTGAGGACCTGGTGCGTAAGGGCGTTTTTCTAATTCTTTTCCTGTGCCGCTTAGAGAGATTCCAAGACGACGAGACAGTTTCCAAGCTGGACCTGTATAACGAGCCATAGTTGACTCCTCCTTTAAAATGTTTTTATTTACGTAAAATAAAAACAGACGTAATCGATATTTACGGGCATTTTGTTTTCATGTACCTTCGCTCCAGCAGCAGGGAGTTACGAGATACACCTCCGCAGAGGAACAAAATACAAACGATAAACTCACATTACAAGGCTGCCTTTTTATTTTACACAAACGCTATTATATCTTTTACCCAGAGTTTCGTCAAGCGAGTACGTTTTTGTTTTATGCATATAAATTTTGGAAATAAACAAGAAGGAATTTAAAACGATATAAAAGAAGAGATAGAAACACAAATAAAACGCTTACATAAAATGTAGTAAAAACGTTCATCAAATTTTTGTTGGTGAATATGCGGCAATAAAAACATAAAAGGGGATGTTTTTATGAAAAAGAAGCATATGGAGACAGCGTTAATTCATCACGGTTATACATCAGAGGAACATAAAGGAAGTTTGACACCGCCTTTATTTCAAACGTCTACATTTACATTTGAGACTGCGCAGCAAGGAGAAGCGAGTTTTGCGGGAGTGGATCCATCTTATATTTACTCAAGACTTGGAAATCCAACTGTGAAATTATTTGAAGAACGTATGGCGGTGTTAGAAGGAGGAGAAGAAGCGCTTGCTTTCGGATCCGGTATGGCAGCTATTTCAGCAACTTTAATTGGTTTTCTAAAAGCTGGAGATCATATTATTTGTTCAAATGGATTATACGGATGCACGTACGGCTTTTTGGGAGTGTTGGAAGAAAAATTTATGATTACGCATTCGTTTTGTGATATGGAGACAGAGGGTGATATTGAAAATAAAATTCGCCCAAATACAAAGCTTATTTTCGTTGAAACACCGATTAATCCGACAATGAAATTAATTGATTTAAAACAAGTGATTCAGGTTGCGAAGCGAAATGGTTTACTTGTCATTGTTGACAATACGTTTTGTTCACCTTATTTACAAAGACCGCTTGAACTTGGTTGTGACGCCGTTGTTCATAGTGCGACAAAATATATTGGGGGTCACGGTGACGTTGTAGCGGGTGTAACAATTTGTAAAACGAAAGCGTTAGCTGAAAAGATTCGCCCGATGCGAAAAGATATCGGCGGTATTATGGCGCCGTTTGATGCGTGGTTATTGTTATGCGGATTAAAGACACTAGCGGTAAGAATGGACCGCCATTGTGATAATGCAGAAAAAATTGTATCGTTTCTAAAAAATCATGATGCGGTAGAAGGTGTTTGGTACCCAGAAGGAGAGTTAGCATCTCGCCAAATGAAACGTGGGGGCGGCGTTATATCTTTTTCAATTAAAGGTGGGAAAGAAGAGACGCAGGCGCTTATTAATGACCTTCACTTTATTACAATTGCGGTAAGTTTAGGAGATACAGAAACGTTAATTCAGCATCCGGCAACGATGACGCACGCTGCGATTCCAGCTGCGTTAAGACAAGAAATGGGCATTTATGATAATTTAATACGTTTATCTGTCGGTTTAGAATCTTGGGAGGATATCGTTTCTGATTTAGAGCAAGCGTTAAAGAAAATATCTACTGTTAGTAATCAATAAAAAAAGAGCCAGCTATCGGTTTTGTACGTCATGTACTTAATCGATAACTGGCTCTTTTTTGTTACATATGTTTTAGGAGTGTTTCCACAAACTTTTCTAAATAGCGCTGATCTACTTCGTCGAAACGATTTTTTTCAGGACTATCAATATCAAGTACACCAATGACATTCCCATCCTTAATAATCGGTACGACAATTTCTGAATTTGAAGCACTGTCGCAAGCGATATGCCCTGGGAATTGGTGGACGTCTGCTACAAGCTGCGTTGTTTTTGTTTCAGCTGCAACGCCGCAAACGCCTCGTCCAAATGGAATGCGCACGCAAGCAGGCATTCCTTGGAATGGTCCAAGAACAAGCTGATTTCCTTCTGTTACGTAAAAGCCAACCCAATTAACGCGATCTAAAAATTGGTTTAATAATGCGGACGCATTTGATAAGTTTGCGACTACGTTTGATTCGCCAGTTAATAATGCATCCAGTTGTTTTATTACTGTCTCATATTGTTGCACGCGAGATCCTGCATAACTTTCTTTAGTAAACATGGAAACAGCTCCTTTTTTATCGAGATGTGTAAAATATTAGCAAAATACGATGTATTTCACATGACTTTGTCGATAGAAAATTAAAGGAATTTGTCTTAAAAGTCAAGAAATTTACACTATAGCTGTTCAGTGAGAGGAAGTGAGCGCATGAAACAGACGAAACAAAAAGTAATTGATGCGGCAATATCGTTGTTTAACACGAAAGGGTATGATGGAACGTCGGTGCGAGACATTGCAAAGCGAGCGGATGTGAATGTAGCGAATATTTCATATTATTTTGCTGGAAAGAAAGGCCTATTAGAGCAGCTTATTACTAATTTTTTAGAAGGGTATATTCATGTGATTGAAACGTCCTTTGAACAGAGGGAGTATTTGTCGGCTAAAGATGTGATGGTACAAATGGTGCGCGGGATTTTACGATATCAATTTGATAATAGGGAGCTGACACGTTTCTTTTACCGAGAGCTGTCGCTTGATACGACATTAATTCGCAAAGTGATGACCGTTTATTTTTCTAAAGAAAGATATTATATAGAGCAAGTAATTAGACAAGGACAAATGAAACAAGAGTTTAAGAAGGTATCTTTTACAATGTTTATGACGCAATTAAAAGGCATGATGAATATGCCGTTTTTATATCCGCAATATATATCAGAAGTGCTGCATTCTTTTCCATCTGAGACCTTTTTCTTAGAAATGTACACGAAAGAAATTGAACAATGGATGGAACAAACATTATGTATAACGAATATGTATCAGGAATGGCCAAGAGCTGTTCATATGTGAGAAATCCCCACCTAACGAACGGAGGTGGGGATTTCTGTGCTTTCTTTTCTTTGCCATAAATTGTTGCATAATAGCGCGATAATTGTTAATGAAGCTCCGGCAATTTCAATTTTGTCGACTGTATAACCTTGAAAGATGGAACCGATAAGTGCAAGCACAGGAACTAAATTCATAAATAATATGCCGTTAATAGATGAAATATAGCGATTTCCTGCGTTCCAGCAAAATACTGCGATAACGCCTGCAATAATAGACATATATAAGAGTTCAAAACGAACGTTCATAATTGTAGATAGTGAAGGTACAGTGACAACGTTTGTATAAGTTAAAAAAGTGACGATAGTGATGAGTGAAATTGAGCCAAATAAACAAGTTAACGTCGTATACCTAAGTGGTGACCAAGATTGAAAACTAGCACCACCGTTTGTATAAATGACCCAGCAAGTAACGCCGCACAGCATAAGTATATTTGTTGAGAGGTGACTGGCAGCTCCAAATAATAAGTGAATATTTCCTTTTGAAATGACAAGCATAACACCGATAAGTGCAACGAACATACAAAGGAAAGTGTAGTTTTGTGGGCGTTTGTTTTTAGTTATCCACTGCAATAATAAAGCGATGAGTGGCATAAGAGACTGAATCATCGCGGCATGGATGGCTCCAGACGGTCCGGCAAGTTGTTGTCCGTAGAAAACGAGAAAACCATATCCTGCGAAACCGACTGTTCCGTAAAAAAGTAACGAAAGTGTTTTCTTTTCTAAGCGGAGTGACTTTGTCCCTTCGGTAAGTAATAACAGAATAAGAAAAATAATAGCTGCTGATCCATAGCGAATCGTTGTGAAGAAGAACGGATCGATAAACTGTAAGGCGTTTGCCATGACAGGAAACATAAATCCCCAAGCCGTTACGGCAAGTAAGCATAGGAGGGATCCGAGTAGCATTTGTTTTTTGTTCAAGAGTATCTTTCCCCTTTACATTTCGTTATAGTAAGTTGATGAAATAAGTATAAAGAGTAATTGTTTATAGAAGGAAATATCGATTTTTTATGACAGTTATAACTTTTTGTTAGAGGTGTGTACGATGGATTTAGAGGCAGTACGATCGTTTATTGAAGTGAAAAATACGCGAAGTTTATCAAAGGCGAGTAAAATTTTACATATTTCTCAGCCGGCGCTTAGTAAACAAATTCAAAGGTTAGAGGCCGATTTAGAAGTTACTTTACTGAAGCGTTCCGCGCAAGGAGTGGAGTTAACAGAGGCTGGAGAGTTATTTATAAAAAGAATGTTACCGATTTTGGAACACATACATGAAGTGAAAGCCGAAATGAAGAAATTTCAAGAGAAGAGGAACATTTCAATAGGCATATTGCCAAGTTTAGCAGCACATTACATATCAAAATGTAAAGATACATTAGGTGACGGGTTCGAAATAGAATGGAAAATTGAGCATACGAAAGTACTGATAGGACTTTTTAAAGAACGGAAGATTGAAGCGATGTTCATCGATTCAGTAGTAGAAGGTGCTACGTGTATAAAAGAAATACGAGAAGAAAAAATTGTGTGTGTCGTTTCAAGTGATCATCTTTATAAAGAGAAAACAGTAATTCGAATGGAAGATTTGCAAAATGAAAAGTTAATCGTATACCCAGAAATCTGTGATGTTAGAAAAATGATTACGAATCTGTTTCAAGGGATAGGTGCGAAACCGATTATTGCATTTGAAACTTCTTATGCAGAACCGATGCTTGCGATGGTCAGTGCCGGACTTGGCATCACATTACTTCCAGAAATATCAGTAGAGCAAGCGGTAAGGCAAGGAAATGTGCATGCGATTTCTATTGAACCGCCACTTGTACGTAAAATATATTTCGCATCTCATATGGAAGAAGGCCCTTTGCTGCATTCATTTGATGATGAGAGGTAATCCAAACGGAATATTGAGAAAGATTACAATTGCATTGAAAGAAACATGAAATTTTAAAAAAAACTAGGTCAAAAACAAACCATTACATGGTATGATTAGTACATTGTTAGTTGTTAAATATAGGGGGATTCCCTTTTTATACATAATGCCTTCCATTTCATAAACGGAACGGACAAAAAAAGAGATATAACTAGGAGGCTTTTTTGCATGGATTCTATCCTGACGATCGTTATCATTGTAGTAAGCTCTATTCTAGTGCTGCTCATGATAGAGCTTGTGATAAGAAATCGTTCATATAAAGATATTGAAGCACTTGAGCAGTGGAAACAAGAGATAAAAGATAAACCTGTGGCAGATGAACTGAAGCGGGTGAAAGATTTAAATATGACGGGTCAAACAGAAGAACTGTTTGGTAAATGGCGTGAAGAATGGGATGAAATTGTATCAACAACCATTCCGAAAGCTGAAAAAGATTTAGCGCAAGCGCGAAAATTCGCCTCGCAATTCTCCTTCCGAAAAGCAAAGCATGCGATGAATGAATCCATAAGTGGTTTAGATGACGCTGATAATCGTATTACAGACATTTTAAATGAATTACAGCAATTGTTAGAAAGCCATGAAAAAAATAGCTCGGAAATCGAAGGGTTACGTGATACATATCGTAGTATGAAGAAGAGTGTTCTTGCTCATAGACATATGTATGGAGCAGCAGAGCAGAAAATTGAAGAGATGCTAGACGTTGAATCTGAGAAATTTAAAACCTTTGAAGAAGCAACAAATAATGGTGACTATTTAAAAGCGAGAGAAATTGTTATTAGTTTGGAAGAAGGTTTAGCAGATTTAGAAATCATTATTCACCAAATTCCAGATTTATTGGTAGAGTGTCAAGCGACGTTACCAGTTCAGCTGGAAGATTTATTACACGGACATAATGATATGGTAAGACAAGGTTATGTATTAGAGTATTTGGAAATCCCTAAAGAAGTTCGCGATATGAAGAAACAACTACAAATATGTTTAATGGATATACAGGAGCTTCACATAACGGAAGCGGCTGAAAAAGTAGAAAACTTAAAAACGAGTTTAGATAGCTTCTATGATCAACTAGAACAAGAAGTACATGCGAGACATTATGTGGAGCAAAAAACACTTTCTGTTTATGAAGACTTAGAAGAAATTCGCACTGAAACGATTGAAACAAAAGCAGAAACACAGCTTGTGAAACAAAGCTATCAGTTGCAAGATAAGGACATTGAGTCTCAAAAAGTAATTGAAAAGCAAATGCACATTTTAATGAAACGTTTTGAAATGCTGCAATTACGCGTTGCGGAACAAGATATTGCCTTCTCTATTATTCGTGAGGAACTAGAAGAGATTTATGAGCAATGTGAAACATTAAAAGTACTTCATGCAGAATATAAAGAAATGCTGCAAACGATGCGCAAAGAAGAATTTGAAGCACGTGAGAAGTTACAAGAAATGCGAAATACTATTTTCGAAACGAAACGCTTTATGCAAAAGTCGAATTTGCCAGGGCTTCCAGAGAGCATTATGGAAGATTTAAAAAGAGGACAAATGGCAATGCAAGCTGTATATGAGCAATTAGAAGTGAAGCCGTTAAATATGAATGCTGTAAATAGCAGTTTAGAAGAAGCTTACACAACTGTTAATGGTGTTGCTGAAATGACAGAAGAGTTAATTGGACAAGCGTATTTAGTTGAAAAATTAATTCAATACGGTAATCGTTACCGCAGTCATGATGAAAACCTTGCAGAGAGCTTAAATTATGCGGAGAAATTATTCCGTGAATATCAATACGATGCAGCTTTAGAACAAGCGGCTTCTGTACTAGAGCAACTTGAGCCTGGCGTTGTTCAAAAAATAGCTGAATATGTAGACAATGAACAAACCCTTTCATAAGGGTTTGTTTTTTTGTGTAATTTTGCAGGCGATGTTGCTATAATGAAGAGCGGAATACAGTAAGGTTATTCGTTTTAAAATATAACGGAACCTTTGAGTAGTCTTAGCGTAATGACACGTATTTGTGATATGATTATATGATGTGACAGCGCTGAAAGGGGAAGAACGATGATCTATTTTGATAATAGTGCGACGACAAAGCCATATCCAGAAGCTCTTCAATCGTACGTAACGGTTGCGGGGAAATATTTTGGGAATCCTTCTTCTATTCATTCGCTTGGAGGAGAGGCAGAGCGTCTATTAACACAATCAAGAACAATTGCAGCGCAGCTTCTTCACGTTAAACCTTCTGAAATTATTTTCACATCAGGTGGAACGGAAGGAAATAACCTTGCGATTAAAGGAATAGCGATGAGGAATCGTTCGCGCGGTAAACATATCATTACAACAAATATTGAACACGCGTCTGTGTTTGAAGCATATAAACAATTAGAAGATCTCGGTTTTGATGTAACATATTTACCGGTTAATGAGCATGGTGTTGTATCGGTAGAGGATGTAAAACGAGCGCTTCGTGAAGATACGATTCTTGTGTCAATTATTCACGTGAACAACGAGACTGGAGCAATTCAGCCCGTTGCTGAAATTGGAACTTTATTATCGAATTATCCGAAAATAAGATTCCATGTGGACCATGTACAAGGGATAGGAAAAGTACCGCTTAATTTATACGCTTCTCATATTGATCTTTGCTCAATATCTGGACATAAATTCCACAGTGTAAAAGGAACGGGTCTTCTTTATGTACGTGATGGCGTAAGGTTAGATCCAATTTTATCAGGTGGTCAACAAGAGCTGAAGTATCGCTCTGGTACAGAAAATTTACCTGGCATTGTAGCGATGGTGAAAGCACTTCGCATGACAATGGAACAAGTGAAAGAAAAGGTAGCTCATTTGCAAAGTTTACAAGCAGAGCTTGTTCGTTTCTTTAAAGAAATGGAAGATGTAACGATTAATACGTCGCTTGCATATGCAGCACCGCACATTTTAAACGTATCATTTGTAGGTTTAAAACCAGAAGTGGTCGTTCATGCTTTAGAAGAGCACGGTGTATATGTATCAACGAAATCTGCTTGTTCTTCAAAAGCAAATGAAGTGAGCAGAGTGTTAGTGTCAATGGGAGTACCGCATGCCGCTGCTGCAAGTGCTATTCGCATTAGTTTGGCGCCAGAAAACACGATGGAAGAAGTAAAGCAATTTGAAGGTATTGTGAAAGAGACGATGCCAAAATTATATGAAGTGATGAGGTAAAGGAATATGATGACATATGAATATATTTTAGTTCGTTATGGAGAGATGACGACTAAAGGTAAAAACCGTTCTAAATTTGTAAGCACATTAAAAGATAACGTGAAGTTCAAACTGAAAAAATTCCCGAATATTAAAATCGATGCAACACATGACCGTATGTATATCCAATTAAATGGCGAAGATCATGAAGCGG
This sequence comes from Bacillus cereus group sp. Bc010, assembly GCF_027716745.1. Classification (NCBI taxonomy): domain Bacteria; kingdom Bacillati; phylum Bacillota; class Bacilli; order Caryophanales; family Bacillaceae; genus Bacillus; species Bacillus cereus group sp. Bc010. Next base: position 440,644 of record NZ_JAQFUY010000002.1, on the reverse strand, counting down.
TATCTGAAAGATTAAAAGATGTATTTGGTATTCATAAGTTTAACTTAGCGATGAAAGTACCATCAGAATTAGAAGATATTAAAAAAGGTGCATTAGCAGCTTTCTTACAAGTAAAAGGCGATGTGAAAACATTTAAAATTACTGTACACCGTTCTTATAAGCATTTCCCAATGAGGACAATGGAATTATTACCTGAGATTGGTGGACACATTCTAGAAAATACAGAAGATATTACTGTAGATGTTCATAATCCAGATGTAAATGTACGTGTAGAAATTCGCAGTGGTTATAGCTATATTATGTGCGATGAGCGTATGGGAGCTGGCGGTTTACCAGTTGGCGTTGGCGGAAAAGTAATGGTACTTCTTTCTGGTGGTATCGATAGCCCAGTAGCAGCGTACTTAACGATGAAACGCGGCGTATCTGTGGAAGCAGTTCACTTCCATAGCCCACCTTTCACAAGTGAGCGCGCGAAACAAAAAGTAATCGATTTAGCACAAGAGTTAACGAAATACTGTAAACGTGTAACGCTTCACCTTGTTCCATTTACAGAAGTGCAAAAAACAATTAATAAAGAAATCCCATCTAGCTATTCAATGACAGTTATGCGCCGTATGATGATGCGTATTACAGAGCGTATCGCAGAGGAGCGTAACGCGCTAGCAATCACGACTGGTGAAAGTCTTGGACAAGTAGCAAGTCAAACATTAGATAGTATGCATACGATTAACGAAGTAACGAACTATCCAGTTATTCGTCCGCTTATTACGATGGATAAATTAGAGATTATTAAAATCGCTGAAGAAATTGGCACATATGATATTTCGATTCGTCCGTACGAAGATTGCTGTACAGTATTCACACCAGCAAGCCCAGCGACGAAGCCGAAGCGTGAAAAAGCGAATCGTTTTGAAGCGAAATACGATTTCACACCATTAATCGATGAAGCTGTAGCAAACAAAGAAACAGTGGTATTGCAAACGGTAGAAGTAGTGGCGGAAGAAGAAAAATTCGAAGAACTTTTCTAAAACCATAAATTACCATATATAAACCGTGTATGAAGTCATGTTATTTATCACACTCTATACTCACAAGGAGGTGATATAACATGTCACGTAGCACAAATAAATTAGCGGTTCCTGGTGCTGAATCAGCATTAGACCAAATGAAATACGAAATCGCTCAAGAGTTTGGTGTTCAACTTGGAGCTGATGCAACAGCTCGCGCTAACGGTTCTGTTGGTGGTGAAATCACTAAACGTCTAGTTTCACTAGCTGAGCAACAATTAGGCGGTTTCCAAAAATAATCTCATATAAGATGGCTTAGAAAGAGCGGGTTCTCCCGCTCTTTCTTTTTTATGTTGTGTCGCCATTTGTCGGTAAGTCGATGTATTTGAAAAACTCTCGATATAATTTCATTTACCAATTCGACAGAACTGAAAAATTTGTCAAAAGAAGAGGGTTCAAAATTTACAGAAAATTCTTTATTATATAAGGGAGGCATAAAGAAAAAGGAGGATGTTTATGAAGAGAGAAGAATTGTTGGCACCGCCGTCTTATAATTTAGTTTCTGAAATAGAGAAATATACAGGTGATAAAGAGAAGCTTGCTTTAATTTGGCAAGATGATAAAGGGAATCGACGAGAAGTTACATACGCTGAGTTAATGAAAGGTGCAAATAAAATTGGAAACGCTTTTATAAAGAGTGGTCTGCAAAAAGGGGACAAGCTCCTCATTATGATGCCTCGCTTAATTGAAGCATACATGACGTATATCGCTGCGATTAAAGCAGGATTTGTCGTAATTCCGAGTTCAGAAATGTTACGTAAAAAGGATATCGAATACCGCATTGGACACGGGGAAGTAAAAGCAATCGTAAGTTATGAGCCGTATATTGGACAGTTTGATGATATAGAAGCGATGGATTCTCTTCAAAAATTCGTTCTGAGCGAGCAGTCAGTAGATGGATGGATTAACTTAAAAACAGCGTTAGAAAAAGAGAGTGATATGTTAGAAATGGCGAAGACAGATAAAGAAGATATGGTCTTTTTATCTTACACGTCAGGAACGACAGGAAATCCAAAAGGTGTTGTGCATACGCATGCGTGGGCATACGCTCATTTGCGTACGAGCGCTCCAAATTGGCTCGGAATTGAAGAGAATGATGTTGTATGGGCGACGGCTAGTCCAGGCTGGCAAAAGTGGATTTGGAGCCCGTTTTTAGCAACTCTAGGCTCAGGGGCAACAGGATTTGTATACCACGGTAAGTTTGAACCGAAAACGTATTTAAATTTATTAGACGATAATAAGGTGAATGTGCTTTGTTGTACGCCGACTGAGTATAGATTAATGGCAAAGGTAGAAAATTTAAGCGAGTACAATTTAGAAGCGTTACATAGCGCTGTATCCGCAGGTGAGCCGTTAAATAGAGAAGTCATTGAAACGTTCCAAAAGCACTTTCATATTACAGTGAGAGATGGCTATGGGCAAACGGAAAATACATTGCTTGTTGGTGTAATGAAAGGGATGGATATTAGACCAGGATCAATGGGAAAACCAACGCCAGGCAACCACGTTGATATCGTAAATGAGGAAGGTATTCCGGTTAAAGTAGGCGAGGTTGGTGATATTGCAGTTCACATTGAAACGCCAGCCCTCTTTAAACAATATTACAAAGACGATGAGCGTACAGCGATGCAATTCCGCAGTGATTATTATATTACTGGTGATAAAGCGAAGAAAGATGAAGAAGGCTATTTCTGGTTTGAAGGGCGCGGTGATGATATTATTATTAGCTCTGGTTATACAATCGGGCCGTTTGAAGTAGAAGATGCGCTCGTAAAGCATCCTTACGTAAGAGAATGTGCAGTTGTCGCAAGTCCTGATGAAATTCGCGGAAGTGTCGTGAAGGCATTTATCGTATTAAGAGAGAATATAGAAAAGAGCGAAGAAACATTAATTCCAATACTTCAACAACACGTCAAAGAACTTACTGCACCATATAAATACCCTCGCAAAATTGAATTTGTAGACGAACTACCAAAAACGATTTCCGGAAAAATTCGCCGTATTGAACTTAGAAAACAAGAGATGGAGATTCCTTCAAAATAATTTTGAAAATAGTGAAATAAATAGTTGAATGAAGTATTAAGCATATGATATTATAAAAACGAACGTAAGTTCGGTTTTATAAATTAAAAAGAAGAGGTGTCCGTATGATTTTAGGTATTAATCCGTACTTAGTTTTAGATGGTAGTGGGCAAGAAGCTGTACAGTTTTATAAAGAGGCGTTAGATGCAAAAGTAGAAGTCATGCAAACGTTTGGTGATATGCCTGAAAATCCAGAATACCCGGTTCCAGCTGAAGCAAAAGAGCGTGTTTTACATGCTACTTTAAAAGTTGGTAATACGGATCTTATGATTTCTGATACATTCCCAGGTCAAGGGCATGCAATTGGATCTCAAGTAACAATTGCAATTCAAATTAGTAACGCGGAAAAAGCGAAAGAAGTATTCAATAAGTTACAAGAGGGTGGCGAAGTTATTATGCCACTTCAAGAAACATTCTGGAGCCCAGCATACGGACAAGTAAAAGATAAATTTAATATTGAATGGCAAATTACAACGTCTACTACTGAACAAAAGTAATGTTTAGAAAAGCACCATGTTTTGAAATGGTGCTTTTTTTTATACAATAAAACAAAGGAGATGGGATATATGGGAGAAATTTGGTACGGCGGCACCATTTACACGATGAGAGAAGAAAATGAAAAAGTGGACGCTGTTTACGTTGAAAAGGGTATGATCGTTGATGTTGGAAGTAAAGAAGAGTTAGAAAGCCGATATGCTGCGGTTACATTGCACGATTTAAAAGGCAAAACAATGATTCCAGGTCTCGTTGATAGCCATATGCATCTTATTGGTCACGGGGAGAGATTACTTCGTCTAGATTTATCAAATTGCACATCGTATAGCGAAGTGCTTACTCACGTTCAGAAGCGCGTAGAAGAAGCCCCAAAAGGTTCTTGGATTATTGGAGAAGGATGGAATGAGAATAACTTTACAGATACGAAAGATGTTCACGCGCGTGATTTAGATGAAATTTCGAAAGACCATCCGATTTTATTAAAGCGAGTTTGTCGTCACGTTACATGGGTGAATTCATACATACTGCAAGAAGCGAATATAACAGAAGCGACAGAAGATCCAAAAGGCGGAAAAATTGGCCGTGATTCATCAAATATGTTAACAGGGCTTTTATATGAACAAGGACAAGAGTTAATTAAACATGTGCAGCCTGAAATTGATGAAGCCTATTTACAAAGAGCTCTGCAAACAGCGATTAAAGATTGCTGGCAATATGGTCTCGTTGGTGGGCATACGGAAGATTTGAATTATTACGGTGGTTTTAGAAAAACGCACAATGCGTTTTCTCATGTTATAAAGGAAATGCCATTTAAAGCACATTTACTCGTTCATCATGAAGTAGCACAGGAACGAAAGGAATATGAAAATGAGCATTATATTGAATTTGGGGCAATGAAAATTTTTTCTGACGGTTCTTTTGGCGGAAGAACAGCATTATTAAGTGAACCGTATGAAGATGCGAAGGAAACGAATGGGGTTGCGATTTTCTCACGTGAAGAACTTGCGAAATTAGTGAAGAAAGCACGAGATTTACATATGCCAGTTGCGATTCATACTATCGGCGACTTATCGCTTGAATATGTCATTGATGCACTTGAATTATATCCGCCAGCAGAAGGATTACGTAACCGCATTATTCATTGTCAGTTAGCTCGTGAAGAGTTGATTGAAAGAATGAAAAAATTACAAGCCATTATTGATATACAGCCAGTCTTTGTTTCATCGGATTTTCCATCAGTCATTGAAAAACTAGGCGAGCATCGTCTTCGTTATGCGTACGCTTGGAAGACGTTACTGGAAGCGGGATTACACTGTAACGGGGGCTCGGATGCTCCGATTGAGCAAGTGAATCCGTTTCTAGGCATATATAGCGCTGTTACACGTAGAAGTTTTATTGACGATGTGTGCTATATGCCAGAGGAAAGGTTAACGGCATATGAGGCTGTCTCTTTATTTACAACAGGAAGTGCCTATGCAATTGGAAAAGAAGAGAAGCGAGGGCAAATTACAAAAGGATATGAAGCGGACTTTACGATATTAGACCGCAATATTTTTGAAATAGAGGCAGAAGAAATAAAAGAAGTACAAGCAGAGATGACCGTAATAGATGGCAAAGTCGTCTATAGAAAAGATGCGTAAAAATATATGAGCGATTATCGGAATATATCGACGGTAACTCGAAATATATCGACTTACCGACAAAAACTGACAAGAATAACGGCCGGATAGCGAGAAGTTGTTGTTCGCGCCAATCGAGGTAAATAAATAACCGTAGAATTATGGGCCACCATAATTCTACGGTTATTTTAATACTATAAAAACGTTCTCTGTACTTTTTCCCAGAAAGAGTTATTTTTTAATTTAACTGTTTTAATTTGTTTATCGCTTAAGCGTACAACAGCTTTTTCCACTTGTTTAATGCTAAGCGCTTCATTATCCATACCGATAACAGGATAATCGTTACCGTCTGGTCTTAGTTTTAAAGTTAATGTACGTTCGTGATTTAAAATGAACGGTGAACCGAGCGTGCGGTATGTGTTGTTATTTAAAGATGCTAATTCACTTACTTGGAAGCAAGGGATAAGCGGGTCAACAACTGCACCACGTAACGATTTATTATAAGCTGTACTTCCTGTTGGGGTAGAAACAACTAAACCGTCACCTCTAAATGTTTCGAAATATAAATTATCAACGTGAACGTCTACAACGAACGTTTTAATAATGCTAGAACGTAATGAGAACTCATTTAAACAATGGAAGGATGTGCTGCCATCCACATCTACCTCAATTGTTGGATATTTTCGCACTTCAATTTCATTTTTTGTAATTTCTTGAAGGGCTATATCAACGTGATCAATATGGAAATCGCAGTAGAATGAAATTTCATCTTTCGTAGAAATCCCTGCGTATAAACAATCTTCCCTAAAACCAGTTTTACGAACGGCTTGTAAGAAAGTTGCATCATCTCCAACACTGACGATAGCGTTTGCATTTTTTGGATGATCTAATATGGTAAATCCATTCTCTTCTAAAATACGATAGATTGGTTTCATTTTTTCAACGAGCTTTGCTTTGTCATCACCATAAAAGAAAAATAAATTGCGACGATCTGCCATTATGTATCCCTCCACTGCAGTTAAATTTTCTATGCTTCGTGCTACATATCATTAGAGTCCGTTCCCTGATGATATGTTCAAATAATATATTTCGATATAAATTGTCAAAATACCTTTTTATTTTTAGAAAAATTTTTATATTCAATCTTATGAAACTCTGTTTAATGATGAATAAAGTTGTCGATAATGGGTACGGAGTGAAAGGATGATACGTATGAAGTGGTTCGTAATTGGAATAATAATTCTTCTCCTTTTTATTTTGCTTATACTATTGTCGAAAATAAAGCTTAAAGTGACATTTTTATATTCAGAAATGGAAAAGCAATGTTTGTTTCAAGTGAAAATATGGATGATTCGCTATACATTTGATGTGTTGGAAAGAATTGAGAAGCAACAGAAGAAAACAGGGCAAAAAATCGAAAAAGCTGAAGAGGATGGCGGGCTCGATAATAAAATTATGGCACAACTTGATAGCATCGGGGAACTGATAAAAAAGCTTCAAGAAGTTCATACTATCGTTAAAGATTTTCTCAAACGAGTGAAAATCAATGGTTGGAGATGGCACACGCAAATTGGTGCAGGTGATGCAGCTAGTACTGGAATTGTTACCGGATATGCATGGGGGACAAAAGGAATGGCTGCTGGAGTTGTAGGACAATATATGCATATTGTCGACGTACCAGAATTTGAAATTACTCCTGTTTTTCAAGGGAAAGGGTTTGCGTCAAGATGTGAATTAACAGCATCCTTTCGTATATTCCGTGCTATAAAAACAGGTATTAAATTAATCGCGTTTATGAGAAAACAAAGATCTGGTACGACTGAAAACTCTGTTCAAGCATAAGGGGGGATATAGAATGGACCATCCAATTCAAGGTTTAATGACAACTGCAATGCAGCATTTAAAACAAATGACTGATGTAAATACAATTGTAGGCGATCCAATTAAAGCGGCAGATGGAAGTGTAATTCTTACCGTTTCAAAAGTTAGCTTCGGATTTGCTGCAGGTGGAAGTGAATTTGGTAAAATAGAACATTCAGGCCGTCATCCATTTGGCGGGGGAAGTGGTGGAGGAGTTTCTATTAATCCTGTTGCTTTTCTCGTTATAAATGGAGAAGGCGTAAAAGTGTTACATTTAGATAAGCAAACACACGTCATCGATAAAATAATTGAATTAGCGCCACAAGCTGTTGATAAAGTGAAAGAAATGATGGATAAACGAAAAGAAGACGATCCGGAATTTCAAATTTAACGAATAAAGAAGCTAATCAATGGATTAGCTTCTTTAATTTTTTTGTAAATAAAGCGATTTTATTTGCATTATCGATAGGGACAAACTATCATTTACATTGTACATATTTTGTTTAAATAAGGGAGGATTTTCAAGTGGCAAACGTAACTTTTAAAGGTAACCCAATGACTTTAGTTGGAACAGAAGTTAAAGTTGGCGATCAAGCGCCAAACTTCCAAGTGTTAGCAAATGACTTATCTCCAGTAAGTTTAGAAACATACAAAGGTGAAGTGAAATTAATTAGTGTTGTACCTTCAATCGACACAGGTGTGTGTGATGCACAAACACGTCGTTTTAACCAAGATGCAGCAGGTATTGAAAACGCGAAAGTATTAACAATTAGCGTTGACTTACCATTTGCTCAAAAACGCTGGTGTGCAGCAAACGGTTTAGAAAATGTTGTTACACTTTCTGACCACCGTGACCTTTCATTCGGTGAAGCTTACGGCTTAGTAATGAAAGAGCTTCGTTTACTTGCTCGTGCGGTATTCGTAGTAGATAGCAACGACAAAGTAGTTTACGTAGAATACGTAAGCGAAGGTACAAGCCATCCAAACTATGAAGCAGCATTAGAAGCAGCAAAAGCTGCAAAATAATGTGAACGAAGATGACCTCTTTGTAAGAGGTCGTCTTCTCTCATATATTGCTATATGGAATCGATATACGAGAGAAGACGTTACATCATACATCACTAAAAAGGGAGCTCTTAAAAAGAGGTCGCTTTTTCTTTTGGGAAAAAATCAGATTATGGTATGATATAAGTTATGTGTAAAAGAGAGAAGGAGGAATGTACGTGAGTCAGACAGTAGAAACTTTATTTTCTATTTTTGATTCTTCTGCGGTAGTTTTACGTAAAGAATTAGATGTAACATATTTAGAGGCGCTTGTAGAAACAGGGGATAACTTGTTTGAAGGAGCGATTTTACAAGAGGAATTATCAGAATCAGCAATTGAAAGGCTGGATCGTGAATATAGTACGTTTAATGAAGAAACATATAAAGGTGAAGAAATTCGTAAAGCATTTCAGTTAGCCATCTTAAAAGGAATGAAAGAAGGCGTACAAGCGAATCACGAAATGACGCCTGATGCAGTTGGTATGTTCATGAGCTACTTATTCCATAAATTTATGAAGGGTCAAAATGAAATTACTGTGTTAGACCCTGCAATTGGAACGGGTAACTTGATGACGACAGTTTTCAATAGTGCTCAAGAAAACATTACGATGAGTGGATTTGGTGTAGAAGTGGACGAAGTGCTAATTAAACTTGCTTTAGTAAATGCGAATTTACAAAAGCATGCAATCGAATTCTTCCATCAAGATGGACTAGCACCGCTTTATATCGATCCAGTTGATGCAGTCGTTTCAGACTTACCGGTTGGTTACTATCCAAATGAAATCGGTGCAAGTGAATATAAGTTAAAAGCAGATGAAGGAATGTCATATGCCCACCACCTATTTATTGAACAAAGTGTGAAGCATACGAAAGAAGGCGGATACTTATTCTTCCTAGTACCGAACTTCATTTTTGAAAGTGATCAAGCACCAAAATTGCATGCATTTATTAAAGAAACATGCTTTATTCAGGGGTTATTACAGCTACCTGTTTCCATGTTTAAAAACGAGAAAAATGCAAAAAGTATATTTGTTCTCCAAAAGAAAGGCCCTAGTGTAACGATGCCAAAACAGGCGTTATTAGTGGAGTTACCTAAATTCTCCAACATGAAGGCGATGGAGGACATTATGGACCAATTAAATACTTGGTTTGCAACGCATAAATAAGGCCAGGTATATGTAACAGGGTTAGTAATTCATGTAGTACAGTTTTATATGATATGTCATATTTTTAAATATATACAAGATTTAACTGAATTTTTTTGAAATCTGTAATATATTTTTTTTCTTGGTGTTACAATTTTTTCACTTGAAATATATGTCGTACGATGTTTAAATTAAAATCGTGAGTATAAAATTTGCTAATGATGAAACGTTTTCATATTTAGTAAATTTGATCAGATAAAATCGAGCGGTTTGTGGAAACATCCACACAACTACCAAGAGAAAAAGGGGCGAAAGACTAGATGTCAAAAATCATCGCGATTAACGCAGGAAGCTCTTCCTTAAAATTCCAATTATTTGAAATGCCAAGTGAAACAGTATTAACAAAAGGTTTAGTAGAACGTATCGGTTTAGAAGATAGTATCTTCACTATTACTGTAGATGGCGAAAAACAAAAAGAAATTACAAACATTCCAGATCACGCAGTAGCAGTTAATATGCTTCTTAAAAAATTAACTGAAAACGGAATCGTTAAATCTCTAGACGAGATTGGCGGTATCGGTCACCGTGTTGTTCACGGCGGCGAAAAATTTGCTGACTCTGTTCTAATTACTGATGAAGTATTAGCTGATATCGAAGAATTAAGCGATTTAGCACCACTTCACAACCCAGCAAACGTTGTTGGTATTAAAGCATTCCAAGAAGTATTACCAAACGTACCAGCAGTAGCAGTATTCGATACAGCATTCCACCAAACAATGCCGGAATCTGCATTCCTATACAGCTTACCATATGAGTACTATGAAAAATTCGGTATCCGTAAATACGGTTTCCACGGAACTTCTCATAAATATGTAACTGAGCGTGCAGCTGAGCTATTAGGTCGTCCACTTGAAAGCTTAAGCTTACTTTCTTGTCACTTAGGTAACGGTGCAAGTATCGCAGCAGTAGAAGGCGGTAAATCTATCGATACTTCTATGGGCTTCACTCCACTTGCTGGTGTAACAATGGGTACACGTTCTGGTAACATTGACCCTGCGTTAATTCCATACATCATGGAAAAAACAGGCCAAACAGTAGAAGAAGTAGTTAACGTATTGAACAAGAAGAGTGGTATGTTAGGTCTTACTGGTTACTCTAGTGACCTACGTGACATCATTGCGAAAGAAGAAGAAGGCGATCACCGTGCGAAAGTAGCACTTGATGTATTCGTAAGCCGTATCCACAAATACATCGGTTCTTACACTGCTCGTATGAAAGGTGTAGACGCAATCATCTTCACAGCTGGTGTAGGTGAAAACAGTGCGATTATTCGTGAACGCGTATTAGAAGGCCTTGAATACATGGGCGTATACTTCGATGCAAAACGCAATAACGTATTCGGTGAGGAAGCATTCATCAACTTCCCACATTCTCCAGTAAAAATTATTGTAATTCCAACTGACGAAGAAGTTATGATCGCTCGTGACGTACTACGTCTTGGAAACATTGGTTAATATATGAAAAGAAAAAAGACGAGATCCTATAGGATTTCGTCTTTTTTCCTTTGAATATAGTTTAAAATTCCATCTGGATATAGTGCTTTTTTCTCCTGAATGAATGCTGTAATGGGAATCCATTTCGCATATGACACTGTTTGCTCATCTTGTATCTTCACTTTTTCCATTCCATATAGTGATGTGTCTAATAAGCGTAAAGAATATAGTTGAATGATTTCATGAGCAATTTCTCCATCAAGATGAAAGATATTTTCTAAGCAACCTAAATAATCGGTGATTTCCACTTCTGTATGAAGCTCTTCTTGAAATTCACGAATAACGGTATGTGCTGATTTTTCACCAAGTTCAATTGAACCGCCAAGAGGCCGGTAATATGTTTCATCGCCTGTATGATATTCTTGTACAAGAAGGCGACTGTCATGTATAGCAAGACCGAAAGCTTTTGCACGTGGATACATATACAATCACTCCTTATTTATCCCGCTTTAACGGGCAGTAAGATCCCCATCTCAAAATTCAGCGGAAGCAAAGAAGTTAGGTGGGGGATCAACTGTCCGTAAAAGTCCGATTGGTGAGGGCTGATAATCAGTGGGGGATGAACAAAACCCCCACTGATTAAAGTTTCACTTTATTTTGTATAAGGATGATTATAATGTATTGCGTAATAAAAGTGTCGTGTATTTAAGAATGTGGTCGAATTACGATGCCATTAAATAAGTCATTCCAAAATGCTTCATTGTACTGAAATACATCCATAATAGGACATTTTATAACGCAAATATTTTGCAATCCCCAATCTTCTTCCGTAACAGTTGGTACATCTTCAGGAATGAGTAATAGGACAGAGAATGTATGTGTAACGATTTGAGATAAAATATGTTCTAAGGAACGTGCTTCTTCGTATGTTCCTCCAGTTCGAATAAACAATATGGATTGTGCCGTTTCAATTGTATTTAGAAAACGAGTAATACGATGCTTATAATTTAGTTTGATTTCTGTATAAGAAGGCCAAGAAGTTGGTGTGTTTACATCTGTTTTAAAGTCGTGGCAGGAGTCGATTTCATATAGATTGTCCCGGAGTCTTAATTTCGCACCATCATCCCAAAATGAGATGAAGGATAAGTTTTCTAACTGTAAAAAACGGTCAAATCGATTTTGTAATAATATATTCACTTTTTCTAATGATGGGCTTAGCATAAAATCAATAACGCCAAAAAATGGTGATAATTTGAATTGATATAATGCCCAAGCAGGCCAGCAGTTTTGTCCTAAACTGAATACTGCATGATATTCTTTTTTTATATCGGATAGATTCATGTGATTTATCTCATCCTTTTTGTTAATATTTTATGTCACTAAAAATGGTATGTGAATAAAGATAGACAAGCATATTTGCAAAGAATAAGCAGAAATATGTTACAATAGAAAAAAATCGAACGAGGTGGTTGTTACGATGCGATCGAAGCGAGAACAAGCCATTTTAGACAATATAAAAGAATGGGAATCGCAATTAGTTGAGCAAGAAGCGACTGATTTTCAAAAACTGTTTGATAAATGGGTACATACTACAATTGCGAAACTACCTGAGAAAAAACGAAAAGATTTCTTTACGAAAGCAGATGGATGGCTCTTTCATTTGCATGCATTGATTCAAAGTTCACAATCACAGTTAGATGCGCGTAATCGTATTTTAGGAACATCGAGATTATTTGATGAATCGATTGAGCAACTAGAGGATTTAAAAGCATTATCTATTGACCAATTAACATACATAGCAGAGCAGCAAACAGCACGCCATCGCCTATATTCATTCGTACAAGGCGGAGCAACGGGTGCTGGAGGTTTATTATTATTAACAGCTGATTTTCCGGTTATGATTGCGTTAAATGTGAAGGCTGTCCAACTTATTGCAACGTCATTTGGGCATGATGTGAACAAGCCGTATGAAATGATGCTTGCGTTAAAAGTATTTCATGCGTCATTACTACCAGGAAGACTTCAGCAATACGCATGGTACAATTTACTGCAAGAGCTAGAACAAGAAGATTCCTTCTTCTACGAAGGAGATGAAGCGGTGTTACAACCAGCTTCTACTGAAATTATTTTAAAACAAATTTTGAAAACATTTTCGATTTATGCTCTTCGTCGTAAATTATTCCAAGGTATTCCGGTAATTGGAATGGCAATCGGGTCTACAGTAAATTATCGTTTAACAAGAAACGTTACTGAATTTGCAAATAGATTTTATCAAGTGCGCCACATAGTCGAGAAGGAAAAACGGGCATAAAAAAAGCGAGAGGCCGAAGCCTTTCGCTTTTTTAATTTGTTGCATGCTTTTTGGACATTGGAATAGATACTGGCTGCTTTTCTTCTGCTTTTTCTGTTTTTGGATAATAAATTAAATCCAATGTTTTTGCCTGTACGGCAATTGAAAGAATAGTAAAAGCAATTTCTGTCCAATTTAAATAATATAATGAAAGCGCAAGAACAATCGCGTCAAAGACGAAGAAAATTTGCCCAATTGTAAAACGTGTTTTTTTACTTAATACAATTGTTAAAATGTCGTCTCCACCGGTTGCACCGCCAAATCGCAATATAAAACCGAGTCCAATACCAGCTAACGCACCGCCAACTACTGCAGCTATAAATAAATTGTTTGATAAATCGACCGTAAATGGAGAATAATTTTCCATAAGAGAATAAAATACTCCGAATGAAATTGAACCTAAAAATGAATAGCCAACCATTTTTCTACCTAACAATGACGCACATAGTAAAATAATTGGGATATCCATCATTACAGTTGAAATAGATGGTGAAATATCATAAAAATTTTGGATGAATAGTGCGATACCTACAAAGCCACCTTCTGTTAAGTGGTTTTGGAAGTGAATGTGATATAGCGCTGCTGCTAAAATAAATGAACCGATTAAAACCATAAAAACTTCTTTAATAATTTGTCGACTTTGGATGTTCCTCATCGTTATTCCTTCTTTCCGTAGTTAGTAGTCCTTTTTTGTGTTGTAAACTAACTACGAGCTCACATGTAGCTTCAGTTAGTTTACGAAAAAACTAACTACGCTATATGTCGCTGAAGAAATAACGAATAATCCTCTCGTCCATCAATTCTCCCTACTTTCGTTTTAGTTTAAGTCTTAAAACGACTAAACAAAACGTGGAGTAGGATTCTTCATTTAGCAATCCTGCTCTTCTTTGTTTTGTTTAGCTAGTAACAATTAAGCCCTAAACAAAACGCTATGTGTAAGAAGAGTCTTTTTTTTGCCAAATTATCCTTCGGGCAATCATAATTTCCCCACTCTCGTATTTTTTTCGCTAGACTAAAGTATCTGAGCTGGAAAATACGCTACGTGTATGATTCGTCAATACGATGCCACATGCTCCTTCGAGCGATCATGATATCAAAATCCCTTCCTTCAAGATTTATATTATTATATCATACTTTCAAAAAATGTATGCGGATGGAAACCGACAATAAACGGAGGAAATCTACAAAAATTGTTATGTTTAAATATTTTTGTAGAAAAGCCTAAGTTATTTTGGAGAATTGGACAGTTTTTTTAGTTTGTCCAATAAGTAAGAAAAGAAGAGTTTCTATTCAGTTGTATTTTTATCATCATTTTTATCTTTAAAAAACGCATCCCAGCTAATCACACTTAAAAAAGTTAAAGCGATAATAACGAAAGCGCGCATAAGTGTAAGGCCTCCTTTTGTACATAGTATATGAATCATTTACTTTATAATGTGTCATATTTTTACAAATTTTAACTATTATGAGAGTATATTAATATAGATAGATAAAGAGGAGAGTGAAAATATGCTAAAAGACATGTTTAAAAGAAAAGAGTTAACATGTGTTTCATGTCAGAAAAAGATTCAATATGAAGAAGAGCTTGTTGCTTTTGTAAAGTTGCCGAAAGAAAGAAGTATATTAGTTGGTCCATTTGATGCGTGTTTGGCAAAAACAGCACAAGAAATATATTGTAAATCGTGTTACGACAAAAAAGCATGACCCAAAGTAATTGAGGGGCATGCTTTTTTTATTGGTGTGCTTTCCCCTCAGATACATTTTGAGTGAGTCGATACCAAAGCCAAAGGTCATTAATGATGGAAGCGAGATCGGCAATTTCTGAATTCAGTTTGCAAGAAATTTCGAAGTCTTCTTCGTTATTTAAATGATGCTGTTTTGCATTAATATAATGTTCGAGTTCTTTTATACGATCAGGAATCTTTCCGCGAACTTGTTCCCATTTTAATAAAATCGCATGTTGCACTTTTTCGGGGATATCTTCCCAGTCTTCTTGTAAATGCGGAATTTCAATTCCGAGATGATTATCGTATAAGAAATACTTTTCCATAAGTTCACCCCCGTTTTCCTGCTTATATTGTACAAAAAAATAGAAAGAAGTTCGACGAAATTGTTTGAAAAAATTTGAAAATGACTCTTGATACATTTTGTAAAAGGTGTTAAAGTGTGAATTATTATAAAGTAAAATGAATATTTATTCTTTAGGGGGATGCAAAATGGAGAAGAAAAAAGTTGTATTAGCATATTCCGGAGGTCTTGATACTTCCGTTGCAATTAAATGGTTACAAGAGAAGAATTATGATATTATCGCGCTTTGTTTAGACTTAGGGGAAGGTAAAGACTTAGCATTTGTAAAAGAAAAGGCACTTTCAGTAGGTGCAATTAAATCATATATGATTGATGTTCAAGAAGAATTTGCAAATGAATATGCATTGATGGCGATGCAAGCGCACACGTTATACGAAGGGAAATACCCTCTCGTTTCAGCGTTATCACGCCCACTTATCGCGAAGAAATTAGTGGAAATTGCAGAACAAGAAGGTGCGACTGCAGTGGCACACGGATGTACAGGGAAAGGGAATGATCAAGTTCGTTTTGAAGTTTCTATTCAAGCGTTAAATCCTTACTTAGAAGTGATTGCGCCTGTACGTGAATGGAAATGGTCACGTGAAGAAGAAATTGCCTATGCAAAAGAAAACGATGTACCAATTCCGATTAATTTAGATAGCCCGTTTTCAATCGATCAAAATTTATGGGGACGTAGCAATGAATGTGGCATTTTAGAAGATCCATGGGCAGCGCCGCCAGAAGATGCATATGAGATGACATTAGCATTAGAAGATACACCGAATAAACCAGAGTTTGTAGAAATCGGCTTTGAAGCAGGCGTACCGACGACTTTAAATGGTACTGCATACCCACTTTCAGAACTTATTAAAACGTTAAATGCACTTGCTGGAAAACATGGCGTTGGACGTATCGATCACGTAGAAAATCGCCTTGTTGGTATTAAATCGCGTGAAGTATACGAATGCCCAGCAGCGATGACATTAATTACGGCGCACAAGGAACTGGAAGATTTAACACTCGTAAAAGAAGTAGCTCACTTTAAACCGATGATTGAGCAGAAAATAACAGAACTTATTTATAACGGTTTATGGTTCTCGCCTTTAAAACAAGCGCTGAATGCTTTCTTACAAGAAACGCAAAAGAATGTAACAGGCATGGTGCGTGTGAAATTATTTAAAGGCCATGCGATTGTAGAAGGACGTAAATCTGAGTACTCTTTATACGATGAAAAATTAGCAACGTATACTGCTCAGGATGAATTTAATCATGATGCAGCAGTTGGATTCATTTCATTATTCGGTTTACCGACGAAAGTATACAGCCAAGTGAATCAAAAGAAGGTGGAAGCGTGAGCAAACTTTGGGGCGGACGTTTTACAGAAGAAGCGGAAGCGTGGGTTGAAGAGTTCGGAGCATCCATCTCCTTCGATCAACAATTAGTAAATCAAGATATAAACGGAAGTATTGCACACGTAACGATGCTAGCAAAGCAAGGCATCGTTACGAAAGAAGAAGCAGAGAAAATAAAGATAGGTCTTCAATATTTATTAGAAGAAGCGAAACAAAATAAATTGCATTTTTCCGTTGAAGCGGAAGACATTCATTTAAATATCGAAAAGATGTTAATTGAAAAAATCGGTGAAGTAGGCGGGAAACTTCATACTGGCCGAAGTCGTAACGATCAAGTAGCGACAGATATGCATTTATATTTAAAAGAAAAAGTAGAACATATTATAAAAGCTACAAAACAATTGCAAACTGTTCTTGTTCATCAAGCAGAAAATAATATTGAAACAATTATGCCTGGTTATACGCACTTGCAGCGTGCCCAGCCAATTTCATTTGCGCATCATATTCTCGCTTATTTTTGGATGTTAGAGCGTGATGTGAATCGTTATGAAGATTCATTAAAGCGTATTAACATTTCCCCATTAGGAGCAGGAGCGTTAGCAGGAACGACATTCCCAATTGACCGAGAATATAGTGCGGAGCTTCTTGGATTTAATGGAATGTATGAAAATAGTTTAGACGCAGTAAGCGATCGTGATTTCATACTGGAGTTCCTAAGTAACTCCTCTATGCTTATGATGCACTTATCACGCTTTTGCGAAGAACTTATTTTATGGAGTAGCCAAGAGTTTCAATTTATTGAAATGAGCGATCAATACGCAACGGGAAGCAGCATTATGCCGCAAAAGAAAAATCCAGATATGGCGGAACTAATCCGTGGTAAAACAGGCAGAGTATACGGTAATTTATTTAGTTTACTTACAGTAATGAAAGGATTACCGCTCGCTTACAATAAAGACTTGCAAGAAGATAAAGAAGGAATGTTTGATACAGTAAAAACAGTAGAAGGATGCCTTCATATTATGGCAGGCATGCTAGAGACAATGACTGTAAACAAAGAAAAAATGGGGCAAGCTGTAACGCAAGATTTCTCTAACGCAACAGAAATTGCCGACTACTTAGCAAACAAAGGACTACCGTTCCGTCAAGCTCATGAAATTGTTGGAAAGCTAGTGCTGCACTGCACACAAAAAGGAATTTATTTAGTAGATGTACCACTTGCAACGTATAAAGAAATGAGCTCGTTATTTGAAGAAGATTTGTATGAAGTGCTGTCACCGTATGCGGCTGTAAAGCGCCGTAACAGTGCTGGCGGGACTGGGTTTGAACAAATTGAAAAGGCTTTGGAGAAGGCGAAGGGGTTAGTTGGAGAGTTTGTGGGAAGTTGATTGATAAGAAAGAAGGTACGCTAACCTTAGTAGAGGGAAGTGTACCTTCTTTTGTAATTTTTATAGCCTAAAATTAATCATACTTATGCCGATCTTCCGTAATTCGAATATACTCAATATCCATCAAATCTCTAAGCAATGCACCGTTACTTAGTTCCACACCATGTTTCTCTTTAAAATGAGTACGAATCGTATCTAACATTTCGATTTCTTTTCCATTCACATCTAAAATAATACGTTCAGAATCATCCATATAGCATCCTCCTTTTTTAAACATATATATTTTGTCCGTCTATTTCTAAAAAATGTATGTTAACCTAATGTTAGGAAATAAGAAAGGGATGGAAAATGAGACGTATTTATTTTATAGGTTTAATTTTGTACACATTAATTGTATTACACAGTGCATTCCCAAATATCTTTTCATTTGAGGATGTAGAGACAGTACACGTTGGGATATTTATCTGTATTCTATTTGTAGTAGATTGCTGTATTTCGATATGGCTTTCGAAAAGAAAACATGTACATGATAAAAAAGAGATAGAACGAAAAAAGAGAAAACGTTCATTTTGGATGATGACGTACTGTTTATCCTTAGCGCTTACTGCTGTCTTTTTTAGTGAGCATGTTCCATTAGAAAGATTAAATATTGGCTTTGGAGCGTTCGTATTTGCATACTATTTTTTCATGCACTTTCTTCCTTATATGAAAGAAAAGCGAGGAGAAGAGGAAGATCCGCTTGTAGAAGAAGCGAGAGAACAAGAGCATAAGAGAATAGAAGAAGATATAAAGAAACTAGGGGAACAAAAATGGTATTTGAAATCTAAAATCATATATGTTCTTTGCTTTATTACGCCGCCAATTGGTTATTTGTATGTATTCTGCCTTCGTAAAAAAATGACAGAAGATGCAAGGCAATCTTATTTAACAGTAGCTACGATTATGATGGCATTGTGGTCTTTGAAGTTTCTTCCGCCTTATGTGTTGGCAGTAGCTATTAGTGTGCTAGTTTGTCTTGTATTTATAGTGAAGTATGTGAAATAAGTTGTAGTTATATAGACTACAGCTATATAATTATAATTGTAATAATATTATATAATGATTTATTTAAAAAAGGGGATGCGGTATGGGTTTAATAAAATCAGTAACTGGAGCAGTGTCTAAAGCTGCAGCTGAAGTAGTGGGCGGTGCGATAGAAGTAGTAGGCGAAGTTACGAACAGTAATTTCATAAAGGATGTTGGAAAAGGGGTTAATAAAGCTACGGTTAAAACTGGAGAAATCGTTGGGAATCTTGCTGATGGGACGTATGATGCTATAGGCGGTCTCATTACAGATGATAAACAGCAAGCGAAGCGAGGATACAAAGAAATACTGGGAACGGTTCAAGATACGGCAACGACAATTGGGAAAGGTATTGTACATGTTTCAGAAAAGGGAGTTGAAACGGTGCAAGCGATACGGGAGGGAGATACTGATAAAGCGATAGAAGCAGGAAAAGAATTAGCGAAGGTTGCAGCTGTAGGCGTCTTCTCAGTTGGAGTTATTGATATAATTGATGGTGTGGATGGAATCGCCGACGGAGTAGAAGGCGATAGTGTAGCACAAGCATCAGCTCCAGAAGCAATGGATGTAGAATATGCAGCGGAGGAAAACCCGAATACTCATCATGTAACACCCCATGAAAGAGTTTTACCTGACGGGAGAACAATATGGGTAGATGGTGATGGCGATACGAGTGTAAATACACAAGGAGGCTGGGAACAGCATAATCCAGATTACAGAATTCTTAAAGTGTAAATGAAAATAGGGTAGATAAGAGGAAGCCTCTTATCTACCCTATTTATTTTTATAAATTAAAGCTCACCTTGCTCCTCATCACCACGAACAACAAGGACATCGCATTTCGCATAGCGAATAATATGTTCAGAGACGCTACCAATTAGGAAACGCTCAACAGCATTTAAACCAGTTGCACCACACATAATTAAATCTACTTTATGATTTGGAGCAATTTCTTTTGAAATTTTTGATTTAGGATTACCAAATTCTAATACAGTTTCAATTTTTTCAAGGCCAGCTTCAAGCGCAGTTTTTTTGTAGTCTTCTAATAAGTCTTCTGCAAATAGATTTGCACGTTCAGCAATTGCACGGCTATAAGCTTCTACTGCTGAGTATGCTTTTACATCAACGATATGAGCAATAGTTAATGTTGCATTGTTGCGTTTTGCGACTTGAATTGCTTTTTTAAAGGCTTTTTCTGCTTCTTTAGAACCATCCACCGCGATTAAAATATTTGTATATGTATTATTCATAGTAAATTCCTCCCAATCATTTTTATTACCGTTTACAACTTTATTATAAAACAAATTTTGGTAATGTGCTTGTCGGAAACGTTACAGAATTTCGAAAACTCTGTTTTGATTCATTTTAGTTGTAATTGGCGCAAGAACTTGTTACATATGAACTATAGCAATTTAAAAGGGGGCCGTTTTGTGAGACACGCGCTCATTACAGCCGGTACGAAAGGTTTAGGAAAGCAAGTAACAGAAAAATTATTGGCTAAAGGCTATTCAGTAACAGTAACATATCATAGCGATATCACGGCTATGGAAAAGATGAAAGAAACATATAAAAATATGGAAGAGCGTCTACAATTCGTGCAAGCGGATGTCACGAAAAAGGAAGATTTACATAAAATAGTAGAAGAAGCGATAAGCCGTTTTGGCAAAATTGATTTCTTAATTAATAATGCTGGTCCATATGTATTTGAACGAAAAAAGTTAGTCGATTATGAAGAAGATGAATGGAATGAAATGATTCAGGGTAATTTAACAGCGGTATTTCATTTGTTGAAACTTGTCGTTCCAGTTATGAGAAAACAGAACTTTGGCCGTATTATTAATTACGGATTCCAAGGGGCAGATAGCGCACCGGGATGGATTTATCGTTCAGCTTTTGCGGCAGCGAAAGTAGGACTTGTTTCATTAACGAAAACAGTTGCTTACGAAGAAGCGGAATATGGTATTACTGCAAACATGGTATGTCCTGGTGATATTATTGGTGAAATGAAAGAAGCGACAATTCAAGAAGCACGTCAGTTGAAAGAACGTAACACACCAATTGGTAGATCTGGAACAGGCGAAGATATCGCAAGAACGATTTCGTTTTTATGTGAGGACGATTCCGATATGATTACCGGTACAATTATTGAAGTGACTGGTGCAGTAGATGTTATTCATAGACATCGATAGAGAAAAATAAAGTGAAGTTTCGAATGATTGGACAGTTTATCCTGTATGCAAAGAGGTGCGGATAATACTGTCCTTTCATGTAAGATTAAATCTATCGGAAAACTTGTATTATTTTTTGTCAAATATTGAGATATTATGTTAAAATATAAGAGCGTAGAAAGCGCTTTAAAAAATGATTCAGGGGTCATTTCATAACTCAAGGGGGAACTAATCATGCGTATCGGTATTCCAACAGAAATTAAAAACAATGAAAACCGCGTGGCAATGACGCCAGCGGGAGCAGTACATTTAGTACAAAATGGTCATGAAGTTTTTGTTCAAAAAGGAGCAGGTTTAGGATCTGGCTTTACGGATGAAGAATACGTACAAGCTGGTGCAAAACTTGTTGAAACTGCTGAAGAAGCATGGAATCAAGATATGGTTATGAAGGTAAAAGAGCCAGTTGCAAGTGAATACGGCTATTTCCGTGAAGGTTTAATTTTATTCACATACTTACACTTAGCTCCAGAACCAGAATTAACGAAAGCATTAATTGATAACAAAGTTGTATCAATTGCATACGAAACAGTACAATTAGACAATCGTTCACTGCCATTACTTGCACCTATGAGTGAAGTAGCTGGTCGTATGTCTGCACAAATTGGTGCACAATTCCTTGAAAAAAACAAAGGTGGTAAAGGTATTTTACTGGCAGGCGTTCCAGGGGTAAAACGCGGCAAAGTAACAATTATCGGCGGTGGTCAAGCTGGTACAAACGCAGCGAAGATTGCAGTAGGTTTAGGTGCAGATGTAACAATCATCGACTTAAGTGCAGAACGTCTTCGTCAATTAGATGACATTTTCGGTAACCAAGTAAAAACGTTAATGTCTAATCCATACAACATCGCAGAAGCTGTAAAAGAATCTGACCTTGTTATTGGTGCAGTATTAATCCCAGGTGCAAAAGCGCCAAAACTTGTAACAGAAGAAATGATTCAATCAATGGAGCCAGGTTCTGTCGTTGTAGATATCGCGATTGACCAAGGTGGTATTTTTGAAACAACTGACCGTATTACAACTCATGACAACCCGACTTACGAAAAACATGGCGTTGTTCATTATGCAGTTGCTAATATGCCAGGTGCGGTTCCACGTACATCAACTCTTGCATTAACAAACGTAACAGTACCATATGCAGTACAAATTGCGAACAAAGGCTACAAAGAAGCTTGCCTAGGCAACACTGCATTATTAAAAGGTATTAACACATTAGATGGATATGTAACATTCGAAGCAGTTGCAGAAGCTCACGGCTTACAATACGCTGATGCGAAAGAGCTACTTGAAAAAGCTCCTGCTTTATCATAATAGAAATACATGTAAGCCCCTCCTTACGCAAGGAGGGGCTTTTTGTTTAGATTAATTGTCTAGTTTCTTTACAATTTTCAATCCAAACATCATTGTAAAGAAAAGAATGCCGAACAAGTAATATAAGGCATACTCAACTCGTATCATCGAGTTTTTGTCAGTGATATATAAAATAAATAGTATCGCAGATCCGACTAAATGAGAGAGACCGAAAATTTGTGCCATAAGTTTTAAACTCATCTTCTCGATTCTTTCATCCATTTCGGGTAAGGGATATTTCTCTGCATCGTTCTTTTTTTTTCTTAAAGAATATTCGTTTCACTACGAATAGTATCAAGGAGAAGAGTATGTATACGCCAGCGAATAAAAGGACAGAACTAATCTTTTCTTCGTCATTACTATTGAAATAAAGAAGAGCTGAACCTAACAGCAAAATGGTAAGATGCGAAATGAACTTTTGATTAAAAGTATTTTTCATTCTTTTTCCTCCCCAGTTTTATCTAATTGAAATAAATCTTCTACTTTACAGTTGAAAAACTCACATAATTTCAATGCTAATTCTAAACTTGGGTTGTATTTGTTTTTTTCGATAGCGATGAGGGATTGTCTAGTGATTTGAACAGAGGAAGCTAATTGTTCTTGGGTGATGTCTCTAACGACGCGGAATTGTTTTACCTTATTTTTAATCAAATATACAAAGTCTCCTTTTTGTAAATTTGTTACATTTATTATATCCATTTTTAGGTAATAAGTAAATAAAACTTTACAAAAAGTAAATAAAACTTTACGTGAAATATAGCTTGTTATAATGTTATTTTTTGTGATAATTTGGAATTAAATGAAAAATGAAAGTCAAAAGAGGGGATTGGGTGGGAAGTAAAAAGAGGAGGAAAAAGCAAGCAAAGAGACAAGAGTATATAAAGAAAAAACAGGAACAGAACATACCTCTTTCTAAAAAAATAGTCATTATGATAGAGAAAACATTTCGGTATATTTGTATGTTCTTGTACGTAATTTTTTGTGTGTTTTTATGCGGAATGGTTAAAAGTTTGGGGATCACCCCTAATTTTATTGAAGGTATTTTTGGCGTTACACTTGTTATGGTAGAAGGAATCTTATTCTTTATATTATTTAATAAAGTATGGCCTAGTCATGAAAGTAAGAAAGATAAGCAAAGAAAAATGAGCAAAAAATCTTCATACGCCTCAAGTTCATCAAGTGGATTCGGTGACTACAGTAGCAGTGATTGTAGTAGCTCAAGTGATGGCGGAGGAGATTGCGGAGGCGGTGGAGATTAAATTAGTTTTTTCAGAAGAACGATTAATGAAAGGGTGGGACGAAATATGGAGACTGTGAATTTATTAGAATTAACAAAAGACATTCAAGATCAACATAAAAACTTCGTCGTTTCAAATGTAAATAGTCATTGCCTACGAATTGCTGTATTTACTGGTGAATACGATTGGCACTATCATTCTAATTCGGATGAATTATTTATTGTACTAGAGGGAGAATTACTTATCGATTTTGAAGATGGAGAAACAGCGGTTTTAAAGCCGAATGATTCTATCTTAATTCCAGCATGCACGATTCATAGAACGAGAGCATTAAAGAGAACGGTAAATCTTTGTTTTGAAAATATAGAGGCGGATACGATTAAAGTGGAGCAATTATGAAAAAATTATCTGTAGCCGAGTATAGAAAAATCCTTCCGATTTTAGAAAGTCATACAAAAACGACGACGTTTGCTTATGCGGTATGTGATCAAGTAATAGATGGTGAGGTTTTTGTAAACGAGAAGTTAACAGCAGGACTAATTCGTACAGCGAATGGCATTTATTATGTATTTGGTCATACGGATGATCAAAATTATAACGAAGATTTATTTTCGTTTATAAAAAAGGCTATTGAAAAAACAGAGAAGAGATTTACATTGTTCACT
This sequence comes from Bacillus cereus group sp. Bc010, assembly GCF_027716745.1. Lineage (NCBI taxonomy): Bacteria > Bacillati > Bacillota > Bacilli > Caryophanales > Bacillaceae > Bacillus > Bacillus cereus group sp. Bc010. Next base: position 416,141 of record NZ_JAQFUY010000002.1, on the reverse strand, counting down.
TCGAGTGACGAGTGGGAAATGATGATTGACGAGCGTTTTAGTCATGTACTTCGGGACATTCCGCGAATGAAATTTCAAAGTGTAACCTTTGAAGGGAGAAAACGAGATTGTAACAAAAATACATATGAAGTGAAGCGTATTGATAGAAGAGATATAGAACGAAGCAGTGAATTTACAGAGGAGTATTACAAAGAATATTGGGGATCAAAAGAAACATTTTTAAACGGTGGTTTTGGATTTTGTATAGAACAAGAGGGAATGATTGTAGCGGAATGTGTTTCAATATTTAGTGGGAATGGATTCGCTGAAATTGATATTGTGACGCATAAAGCATATCAAGGGAAAGGATTAGCCCAAGCTGTTGCAACACGGTTCATTGAACATTGCATGCAAAATGATATTACACCGTGCTGGGATTGTTATGTAGACAATATTTCTTCGCGAAAATTAGCTAGCAAATTAAGTTTTCATAATCCAATAGAATATAGATTATTTGTACGGAAGAAAACGGGGGAATAAAAATGAATGTGGAATTAACGAGATTTAAAGTAAAGCCTGGTAAAAGTCATCGTGTAGATGAATGGATGCAGCTTCTTAATGACAATATGAAAGAAGTACTTTTGACATTAAACGACGAAAAGATGTACGTTGAGACAATTTTCCGGGAAATAAGAGATGGAGAAGAGTACTTATATTGGTATTCTGTGCAAGGAGAAGGCGGGGCTCTTGTCGAAAATTCTCATCATGAAATTGATAAAAAGCATTTGGAATTTTGGTATGAATGTATTGATGAAGAAGCACCCGCTGTTGATATGAAAACAGAAGTCGTTATGATTCAAGAAGTTGTGAAGGATGCGATGAAATAATAGATTGGTATTTTGTAACCGTAACATGGTCATCTTTTTGGTTGGAATATATATTATTGGAGATGCTGTAGGATGAGAATTAATAATAAATATATCACTCTCGATGAAATAGAAATAGTAAGAGAACCTTTAAATAAATTGCATGAATATCATAACAATAAATCAAAATATTTTTCTGGTGATTATCCAAGAATGACATTTGAGGAACGTATTGAAAATTATAAACAAAATTCAAAGTACGGAGAATATAGAATTGAATTATTAGTTGAGTCGGAAACAGATGATATATTAGGATTTTGTATAGCGTATAGTAAAAGAGCAAGTGGGAAGATTGAAGTTTTATTCGTTGATGAAAAATACCGAAGAAACGGATTTGGTTTGAAATTAATGAATAGTGCAGTGGAATGGTTTAAAGCGAAGAAGATAGATGAAATTGAATTAACAGTAGTGTACGGAAATGAAGCTGTATCGTTTTATGAAAAGCTGGGGTTTTATCCTCGTTCAATTATTATGGCGACTAAGTCATAACTATAGTGTGAGGAGAGATGAGTGGGAGTTTTTGTTTCAAAAAATGATTCATATGTTACTAAAGTATATGCGTAGAGCACATCAAAATAGATGTGCTTTTTATTATAATAAACATTTAGAAAGCTGTATTTAGATATCTTTAAGTGAAAATAAAAGGGGATATCACGAATCTTTTAGGACAAACTATAAAGAAATAAAAAACACAAAACCAAAAGACCTACCAATATACGGTGTAGTCGTAACAGGAAAAACAGAGGATTTACAAAGTTTACAAGGAGCACCATATATTAAGGCTGCTGTTAGAGGTGTAACAGTTGAGAAATATTAATTACAGTCTATTAATGTGAATAATCAGAAAATTTATGGTATACTATGTGAAAAGGAGGTTTATATGAGGCAAATACATGGAGCAATTTATATTTACATAACAATGTTTTTCGTGGCAATATCTTATGGATTAGGGCACGTGTATTCGCATCCTATACTAACTTTTTTAAGCGGAGCATGTATGGCGTTTGCGCTTCTTGTCCACCTTTTCTCAGTTTGGATCGTGAAATTTCAATTAAATATTAGTGAAATAGAAGAAGGCACTTTTTAAGTGGCCTTCTTTTTTTTATAATATTTTGGAAGTTCTTGTAGCAATTTTTCAACTTCACATTCAGTTTCTTCACATATAGAAAGCTTGCGCAGTCTGAAAAATAAGCTGCGTAAGAAAGATTTTATGTTCCCATATAGAAACTCGTACGATTCAATATGTAATGTTTGTTTTTTGACGGGTAATTGAGCCACTAATTCATGAAGGGCTAATAGTAGTTTCTGTAATTGCGTGTGTAAAAGGTATTCCTTTTTGATGAAATGATAAAAAGTAGAGTAAATAAGTTTGTCTCTTAAATAGCTATCAGTAACACCGATATGTTTAAGCATTTTGGAATTTAAAGAATCCATGTTAATTGTATTATCCATTACGTAATTATTATTACGAAGTTCTTCTAACTGTTGTTGTAACATATAAATCTCCTATTTTAGAAAAATCTGTATCCTTACAGCATAATAAGAGGAAGAAATAGACAATAAAGTGAAACTTTAATCAGTGGGGGCATCCCAAACTGATTATTAGTTGAACCAATCCGGGATCTTACTGCCCGTTAATGCGGGATAAATAAGTGCATTTGAATGGAGGGGCATGATGAAGAGAGCATTATTCTTTTTCATTAGTATTTTCTTTTTAGGGAGTTGTTCGATTTGGTATGTTACTTTTTCAAGCGAGAGCAAAAGTTGGACGGGGCAATATAAAGGATATATTAAGGATGACAGTGAAGATGGAATGTTTAAGTTTCAGTATAAGGGCGGAGATGGAAATACAGAATTCAAAAATTTGGAGATTTCTATTAGTGAAGCGTTTCGTACAATGACACAAACGTCAGAAGTTCATAAAGGAGCAAGGGTTGAAATGAAATCTTCTTGTGTAAGTTGCGCGCCTCTATCTAAAGATGAACCGATAGAGATTGTGATTAAATGGGATGATAAGTATGAGGAGAAGATGGTTTTAAAGCGGAAATAGAAAAAGGCAGCACTCAAGCTGCCTTTTTGTTATTTTACAAATTGTAATTCTTTCGGGAATTTTGTTAAACTTTCTGATCCGTCTTTTGTGATGTAAATATCATCTTCAATACGAACGCCACCTACGTTTGGTACGTAAATACCTGGCTCGATTGTGAAGACCATACCTTCTTTTAATGGAGATTCGTTACCAGCTTTTACATCTGGGTATTCGTGCACGCTAATTCCAAGTCCGTGACCAAGGCGGTGCGGGAAGAAGTCGCCGTAACCTGCATCTGCGATAACAGAACGAGCAGCGTTGTCGATTGCGCCAAGTGTAACACCTGGTTTACATGCTTCAACTGCTTGTAGTTGTCCAGCAAGTACAGTGTTATAAATGCGAGTTTGTTCTTCAGAAATGTCACCGAATGCTACTGTACGTGTAATGTCAGAGCAATAACCATCAATGATTACGCCTAAATCAAATAGTACGAAATCGCCGCGTTTCATTTTGTTTGCACCTGGAATACCGTGTGGAAGGGCAGAGTTTGCACCTGCTAATACCATCGTATCAAATGACATTTTATGTATGCCTTCTGTTTTTAATTCGTGTTCAATAATTGCTAATACTTCTAGTTCGCTACGATCTTCTTTAATTGCATTTACACCAACTTCAACAGCATAGTCTGCCATTTTAGCTGCTTCGCGTAAAATAGAAAGTTCTTTTTCGTCTTTAATTAAACGAAGTTCACGAACTTTTTCCTCAGCTGACGTGAAAGCTGCATTTGGGAATAGTTTTGTTAATTCTTCGTAGCGCTCTACGTTTAAATGTTCTTTTTCAATTGCAACTGCATTTGCATTGATACCGCGGTCTTTAATTGCTTTTGCAATCATATCCCATGGTCTGTCAGTATCAGTAAAACCGATAATTTCATGTGCCCAGCCAGCGTTACGTGCTTGGCCTTCTTCCATTTTAGGGCAAATTAAAATAGGTTCTTTCTCTTGGAATACAAACATACCAAGAAGTCTTTCGTGTGGTTCACAGTGGAAGTTTGTCATGTAGAAGACGTTCGGTGTAGAAGTTAAGAATGCAGCTTCAACGTTTTTTTCTTTTAGCCATTGCATTAAATTTTCTAATCTAGCATTCATCGATTGGCACCCCCGAGATATTTAATTACAACTATAACTTTAACTCGGAAGAAAGCGTTATGACAAGTAAATCGATGTTAGAAAAGACAGGGAATTGAAAAATCATGTAGAATAAAAAGTGAGAATGTAATAAGGGGAGGAATGTAATAATGAAAGTATCTTATCATGGGCATTCAGTTGTAAAGATTGAAACGAATGGAAAAGTAATTTTAATTGATCCGTTTTTAACAGGAAATCCGAAAACAGATTTAAAGGCTGAAGATGTAAAAGTAGATGCGATTCTTTTATCGCATGGACATGGTGATCATGTTGGAGATACAGTAGAGCTTGCGAAGAAAAATAATGCAGTTGTAGTGGCACCATTTGAACTAGCGACATTTTTAAATTGGCAAGGTGTAAAAACACATCCGATGCATATTGGTGGTTCACATGAATTTGACTTCGGAAAAGTGAAGTTTACACAAGCATTCCACGGCTCTAGTTATATTGATGAAGAAAATAAGACGATTACATATACAGGTATGCCAGCGGGTATTTTATTTACAGCAGAAGAGAAGACTTTGTACCATGCAGGGGATACCGCTCTATTCTCTGATATGAAATTAATTGGGGAATTAAATAACATTGATGTAGCATTTTTACCAATTGGTGATAATTTCACAATGGGACCAGAAGATGCTGTTTTAGCAGCAAAATGGGTTCAGGCGAAAACTGTTGTACCGATGCATTACAATACGTTCCCAGTAATTGAACAAGATCCATATCAATTTGTAGAAAAGCTACAAAATTGTACAGGGAAAGTATTAGAAGCTGGAGAAAGTATTACACTATAGAAAAGAAACCCTTCATTTGAAAAGACAAGTGAAGGGTTTTTTACGTGTGTAGAACAGCTTGTAAAGGTTGTACTTGTTTTGATGATTCTTTTCTTTTTGGAAGTGGCTGTTCAGGTGTTTCATTCAATTCCATTGCAACTTTTTTCCCGTCTACGAAAGCTAAAAATACAGCACCTACAACTTCTAATAATTTTTTCATCATGTATCCGCTCCTTTGTTTTATTTCTTGTCTTCATTGTATATGGAAGCGGCTGGACAAACTATCGAACGAGATGACAATACCATTACATTGTTGTAATGGAAGCGGTGGTGTAATGTAAGGCGTATTTTGTTATAAAAAAAATAGTACAGATATATAAAGAGAGAGTGTAACAGTTTTGAAAATATAGTATACTGAAAATACAACACATGAAGAATTTAGGGAAAAGAAAGTATGGTGAAACCATTTGGCTACCAAGCATAACCAAATTTTAGAACATATTAATAGCCTGCCAGTAGGGCATAAAATTTCTGTAAGGCAAATTGCAAAAGATTTGAGTGTAAGTGAAGGTACAGCTTATCGTGCAATTAAAGATGCAGAAAATAAAGGGTATGTTAGTACGATTGAACGTGTCGGAACAATTCGAATTGAACAAAAGAAGAAAGAAAATATTGAAAAGCTGACATATGCAGAAGTCGTTAACATTGTCGATGGTCAAGTACTTGGAGGCAGAGAAGGACTACATAAAACGTTAAATAAATTCGTAATCGGAGCAATGAAATTAGAAGCGATGATGCGCTATACAGAAGCTGGAAACTTACTTATTGTCGGTAATCGTACGAACGCACATCAACTAGCGTTAGAAACTGGAGCTGCGGTGTTAATTACGGGCGGATTTGATACGGAAGATCATGTGAAGAAATTAGCAGATGAATTAAAACTGCCGATTATTTCAAGTAGTTACGATACATTTACAGTTGCAACATTAATTAACCGTGCGATTTACGATCAGCTTATTAAGAAAGAAATTGTACTCGTTGAAGATATTTTAACGCCAATTGAAGAAACGTTATATTTAAAGCCAGATGATACAGTGCAGCAATGGCATGCGTATAACGAAGAGACGATGCACGGAAGATATCCGATTGTTGATGAAAATAAAAAGGTATTAGGTATTGTAACTTCAAAAGATATGATCGGTGTAGCGAAAGAAACACCAATTGATAAAGTGATGACAAAGCATCCGATTACGGTAAATGGAAAAATGTCTGTCGCAGCTGCGGCGCGTATGATGGTATGGGAAGGTATTGAGTTACTTCCTGTTGTTGATGAAGGAAATAAGTTGCAAGGTATTATTAGCCGTCAAGATGTACTTCAGGCGTTGCAAATGATTCAGCGTCAACCGCAAGTCGGCGAAACAATCGATGATATTGTAACGAATCAATTTATGACGCCGAAAGAAGCGAAAAATGAACACTTATATCAATTTTCAGTGACACCGCAAATGACGAATTCAATCGGAACGCTATCTTACGGTGTATTCGCAACGATTGTGACGGAAGCAACGAATCGCGTTATTCGTGCGCAAAAGAAGAGTGATTTAATTGTTGAGAATTTAACAATCTATTTCGTAAAACCAGTTCAAATTGACAATGTTGTATCCGTTCATCCGAAAGTATTAGAAATTGGACGTAAATTTGGTAAGGTTGATGTAGAAGTACATCATGAAGGTAATGTTGTTGGAAAAGCATTGCTTATGGTGCAGTTAATTGATAAATAAGAAGATGGAGCAAGCCGCTTTGGTTTGTTCCATTTTTTTTAGAACGCTACAATACTACAATAGGGAGTTTGTAAATTTAGTTTGCAATCGAATCTATCGCGTTCTGTTTCATATTCATAAGTATGTGCACGCAATCGTTTGAAGATGCTTGAACAATAATTGTGGAGGTGTCGAATGGGAGTAATAATTCTCTTTTTAGGGGTAGTATTTGCAATAACTTTTCATGTGTTAACACATAGAAGAATGGATATAAAGAAAAAGAAATTGTATGTAGTAAGTTTGATTTTCGCTATTGTTTGTTCCTTTATCTCTACAGCTGGAGAAAATAAGGGCGATTTTCTATACTTTGGTGTACCAGCTGAAACATTTGTTTATTATGGCGGATGGGAAATTTCGTTTCATCCCTTAGGCTTTTTCTTTAACTTTATTTTGTTTTATTTTGTTTTGAATTTATTATTTAAGCTACGTAAGGGCTCGGGTAGAGAAGTAAAAAAATAGCAGGATATGTATCGGTACGGATAGAAAATTGGTGATTACTCGATAAGAAAGTTTAAGCTATTAATTATTACTATGCTTCACTATACGAACTAGGGGGATAGGAATGGATTTTCACACTAAAAAATGGTTATGTAAGCAATATAATTTAAATAGTTTTACGAAAGTTTCATTGTTGCATGGGGGAGAAAATCAAACATATATATTTGAATCGGACAAAAATAAATTTGTAGTGAGGCAGTATAGAGAAGGTCGTTATACAGCCGAGCAAATAGAAGCTGAAATACATTGGTTAATAGCAATACAAAAACAAATGTTAGTACCAGAAGTAGTTGTAAATAAAGATGGTGACTGGGTCACACCTGTTATGAAAGATGAGGGAAGTATCCAGTATTTTGTTGTCTTTAGGTTTATAAATGGAAATGAAATTATAGAACCAAAGGATAAAGATTATGAAAAACTTGGATCATTCATGCGAAAGTTTCATGAAAAAACAAATGGAGTGCTTAAAAGTGTGCCGCAAACTTGGAGGGGGTATGAAAGACCTATATATAGCGAGAAAAAGATGATTCATGAGCCTTTACAATGTTTATTACATGCTTCTTTTTTATCTTATGAGGATAAAAATAAATGCTTGAGAATTGCAGAAAGAATACAAGAACTTACAAACTCAATTCAATTGGGAGAAAAACAATTTGTTCACGGAGATATGCATTTTGGAAATATTCTTGTAGACAAAGAGGATTGGTATTTACTCGATTTTGATGAATGTGGATTTGGGTATAAAGAGTTTGATATTGGTGTTCCTAGATTGCATTTAATTGCTTCGGGACAGTTAGAAGAGGCATGGGGAAACTTCATGATGGGATATGGGGAAAATATTTCAGAATCAGCCATTCGACTTGGAGCTGCTTCAAGAATCTTTTATATGGCAGGGAAAATACCATTAAGACTTGATATTGAACCTATTAAAAAGAATCCTGATCATTTCATTCGCCGATATATTCAGTATGCGGAAGAGGAATTATGCGGTGAGACAATTGTCTGATAAAAAAACAGAATATTAATTCATTTAAATTTTAGACTATGGTATAATTATATTGTAAGAAAATGGATTTCTGGAAGGTGGTATGCATTATGTCATCAACAGTACTCTTTTTTGGTAGTATCGCACTATTTTACTTCGTTGTGATGATACCAATTCAATATTTATACTTACAAGGTTTACATGAAAAAAAGAAAAAAACAGGATTATCTCAGCGAGAGCTATATGAAAAAATGTCTTTTGGGGAAGAACAATTACACCTTCATGTGCAAGGCAACCCATTCAATATCCCTTCTGCGTTTGTTGCATATATGATTTTAAAAGTTAGAGGACGTAAAAAAGCATCACAATGTTGATGCTTTTTTACGTTGTTTCATAGACTTCGGCTTCTTCAACTGCTAATGGTAAGAAATGTTTATATTGGCGAAATCCATTAAATACACTTGCACTACCAAATAGAACAAATAAAACACCAACGATAATACGAGCGGTTGAAAGTTCTAAAAAGAATTGGTTTATCCCGAAGAATAAGACGAATGAACCGAGTGCCATTGCGGATTTTCCTGAGAGCCAACCTTTCTCCATTGGGCGGTTTGTACGAAAGTATTTTGTTTTGTAGAAGAGATACAACATAAATGAGACGATAATACAGAAGACTAATACTGGCATCATGCACACTCCCATCGTTTTATGAAAAATAATAGTGGAGAAAAAAGAAATATCTAAACTTTCTAACTTTTATTATAAAGCAATTGTTCGCATGTATGAAATACTTTCCGTTATAATGGAGAATAAAGTGAGACTTTCATTAGTGTGGGGATGTTTCCGCGCGCTAATGATTAGCCTACATTTATTGGGCTTTTACTGCACGTTGAAGTGAAGAAGTTGAATAAAAAGGAGATTATACATATGCATGAGCAAATTTTAGGAGCAATTAAAGAGTTTGATACAATTATTATTCATCGTCATGTGCGTCCGGATCCAGATGCGTTAGGTTCACAAGGCGGTCTTAGTACAATTCTACAAGAATCGTTTCCAGAGAAAAATATTTATACGGTTGGGTACAATGAACCGTCATTAGCATATTTACGAGTAATGGATGAGATTGAAGATAGTGTATACGAAAATGCGCTTGTTATCGTTTGTGATACAGCAAATCAAGAACGTGTTGACGATCAACGCTATACAAAAGGGAAGATGTTAATCAAAATTGATCATCATCCAAATGAAGATCCATACGGAGACATTACGTGGGTAGATACGACAGCGAGTTCTACAAGCGAAATGATTTATGAGTTTTATAATTATGGAAAAGATAAAGGATTACAAATAACGAAAGAAGCAGCTCGTCTTATTTTAGCAGGTATTGTTGGGGATACAGGTCGTTTCTTATTCCCGAATACAACAGCGAAAACACTTCGTTACGTAAGTGAGCTTGTTGATATGGATGTGAAATTCACAGATTTATACAATGAAATGTATAAAACAAAAGAAAAAATCGCTCGTTTAAACGGTTATATTTTACAAAACTTTACGATGGTAGAAGAAGGAGCAGCTTACATTAAATTAACGAAAGAAGTATTAGAAAAGTTTGATGTACTTCCTTCTGAGGCATCTGGCGTTGTTGGAGCACTTGGTAATATTGATGGATTAAAGGCATGGGTTCTATTTTTAGAGGAAGACGATGTGATTCGTGTTCGCCTTCGTTCAAAAGGACCAGTTATAAATAAATTAGCAATGCAATATAACGGTGGAGGACATCCGATGGCTTCTGGTGCAAAAGCATCTTCTTGGGAAGAAGCGGATCGTCTATTTGCTGATTTACGTGAGATTTGTAAATAAGAAATTATATGTTAGAACGAAAAGAAGGAGTGGCGCTAAAGCCCTCCTTCTTTATCCCGCTTTAATGGGCAGTAAGACCCCCACCTCAAATTTCAGCGAAAGCAAAGAAGTTAGGTGAGGATCAACTGCCCATAAAAGCCCGATTGGTTCAACTAATAATCAGTGGGGGATGAAGAAAACCCCCACTGGTTAAAGTTTCACTTTATTTTTCTTTCTCTATCGTAATGCTAATTTCAAGCACGGTATCAAAAGATATTGTATCGACTTTAAAACGGTATAGCCGATCGTAATGTTTGTATGTCTTGTTTTCGATTACTTTTTTGAGTAGGTCTTTATTTTTTGCGATACTTTGTATGTTTTTCGTTAAAAGATGCTGGAGGTCATTATGGATAGATGTAGTCATATTTTCGAGTGTAAGGTTGTCTAAATCGTATTTTTCTCGATTTATAAGTTTTATTTTAATCTCTTGAATGGTTAAGAGCCGTTTATTTTCAGTATTCAATTTTTCTTGATCTTCGAGAAGGACGTGGAGCTTTGCTTCTTGTTTTTCTATAATTTCTCTTTGTTCTGCTATTTTACTAGCTTGTTCTTCTTGAAAAACACCGTATATGTACAAAAAAATAAACCAGCTCAACACACCTCCAACAGCAGCGCCAGCTAAAACTAAGTACCATCTTTTCGCTGTATTGGCACTTGGTACTCTCATACATGCTCCTGCGTTAGCCATTTAATAATAATAAGACCAGTTTGCATACCACCTGTTGCGAAAAAAATAAGGAGAATTTGTTTTACGATATCTTTCATATCCCCGCCAAAGAAACTTCTTTCAAAACTATAAAACGTATCAAATGTTCCGCCAATCGCTGCAACGAGTGCCCAAATTCTTAAATTTTGGGCGAATTGATTAATGTAAGTGAGAGTTGGTTTTCCGATAAGAAATGCACCAAATCCACCAATTAATGAACCACCAAGTATAACCCCAAAGGCAATAAAATAACTAATAATAAGCAGAGAGAAAAAAGTGTGTTCTCTTACATCCATCGTCATTCCCCTTTCTTCTTCATATATATGGACAAAGTATAAGAAGTATGTTTTGATTTCCTCTTTCCTCTTCACCTATAATAAAAGTAGTCAAATAGGTAAAGAGAGGGTACAACAGTGAAGTTTGTGCATTTACAATGTCAAACCGTTTTTAGTTTATTAAAAAGTGCTTGTAAAATTGATGAACTTGTAGTTAGGGCGAAAGAGCTCGGTTATTCATCACTTGCTATTACGGATGAAAATGTGATGTATGGCGTTATTCCGTTTTATAAAGCATGTAAGAAACATGGTATACATCCTATTATCGGCTTAACAGCTTCTATTTTTAGTGAAGAAGAAGAAAAGTCTTATCCGCTTGTCTTACTTGCTGAAAATGAAATAGGTTATCAAAATTTATTAAAGATCTCTAGTAGCATTATGACGAAGTCAAAAGAAGGTATTCCTAAGAAATGGCTTGCACATTATGCGAAAGGATTAATTGCTATTTCACCAGGTAAAGATGGGGAAATCGAACAATTATTATTAGAAGACAAAGAGAGTCAAGCTGAAGAAGTAGCTCGTATGTATCAAAATATGTTCGGCAATTTTTATATGAGTTTACAGCATCATGCGATTCAAGATGAACTGCTTCTGCAAGAGAAATTACCTGCATTTATAAGTAAGATAAATATTCCAGTCGTCGCAACAAACGATGTACGCTACATCAATCAAAGTGACGCACTTGTTCATGAATGCTTATTATCTGTTGAAAGTGGAACGAAAATGACGGATCCAGATAGGCCGAGGCTGAAAACAGATCAATATTATTTAAAATCATCAGATGAAATGGAAGCACTATTTTCTCACGTAGAAGAAGCGATTTATAACACAGTAGAAATTGCAGAACGTTGCAGAGTAGAAATACCGTTTCATGTAAATCAATTACCGAAATTCCCTGTTCCATCTAACGAAACGAATGATATGTATTTACGCCGCGTTTGTGAAGAAGGATTGCAGAAACGTTATGGTACGCCGAAAGAAGTACATATAAAGCGTTTGAATCATGAATTAAACGTGATTTCTAGCATGGGGTTTAGTGATTATTTCCTCATTGTCTGGGATTTTATGAAGTACGCGCATGAAAATCATATTTTAACAGGACCAGGTCGTGGATCGGCGGCTGGCTCACTCGTTTCTTACGTATTAGAAATTACAGATATTGATCCAATTGAATACGATCTATTATTTGAAAGATTTTTAAACCCCGAACGTGTGACACTTCCAGATATTGATATCGATTTTCCAGATATAAGACGTGATGAGATGATTCGATATGTGAAAGATAAATATGGTCAGCTTCGTGTTGCTCAAATTGTAACGTTCGGGACGCTGGCAGCGAAAGCGGCAATTAGAGATATTGCGCGTGTAATGGGGCTTCCGCCACGAGATATCGACATATTTTCAAAACTTATCCCATCAAAGCTTGGCATAACGTTAAAAGATGCATATGAGGAATCGCAATCACTCCGGGAGTTTATACAAGGAAACCTTTTGCATGAGCGTGTGTTTGAAATTGCAAAACGTGTAGAAGGCTTACCACGTCATACGTCTATTCATGCAGCTGGCGTTATTATGAGCCAAGAGCCATTAACCGGAAGTGTTGCAATTCAAGAAGGGCATAACGATGTATATGTTACGCAATACCCAGCTGATGCATTAGAAGAACTTGGGTTGCTCAAGATGGACTTTTTAGGATTACGGAATTTAACGTTACTTGAAAATATTATAAAGTTTATCGTGCAAAAAACAGGAAAAGAAATCGATATAAGAAATTTACCACTGCAAGATGAAAAGACATTCCAATTGTTAGGTAGAGGGGATACAACAGGTGTATTCCAGCTTGAATCAGGTGGTATGCGAAATGTACTTCGCGGGTTAAAGCCGAATGAATTTGAAGATATTGTTGCTGTTAACTCGTTATATAGACCAGGACCGATGGAGCAAATTCCAACCTTTATTGAATCAAAGCATGGAAAAAGAAAAATTGAATATTTACATCCGGACTTAAAACCGATTTTAGAAAGAACATACGGTGTAATTGTATACCAAGAACAAATTATGCAAATTGCGTCGAAGTTGGCGGGCTTCTCGCTCGGAGAAGCAGATTTATTACGCCGTGCAGTGAGTAAAAAAAATCGTGATATTTTAGATCAGGAACGTAAGCATTTTGTGCAAGGTTGTTTACAAAATGGTTATGACGAGACATCTGCAGAGAAAATTTACGATTTAATTGTAAGATTTGCAAATTACGGCTTTAACCGAAGTCACGCTGTAGCCTACAGTATGATTGGATATCAGCTTGCCTACTTAAAAGCGAATTATACGCTGGAATTTATGACGGCACTATTATCGAGTGCAATTGGAAATGAAGATAAGATTGTGCAGTATATACGCGAAACGAAGCGAAAAGGTTTTCATGTTTTGCCGCCGTCTCTTCAGAGAAGTGGTTACAATTTCCAAATAGAAGGAAATGCGATACGTTACAGCTTACTTTCCATTCGAAACATCGGAATGGCTACAGTGACAGCATTAATCGAAGAACGAGAGAAAAAAATGTTTGAAGATTTATTTGAATTTTGTCTGCGCATGCCATCAAAGTTTGTAACGGAGCGAAATTTAGAGGCGTTCGTCTGGTCTGGATGTTTTGATGATTTTGGTGTTTCGAGAACGAATTTATGGAAAAGTCTTAAAGGAGCGTTAGAGTATGCCAATCTTGCACGTGATTTAGGAGATGCTGTTCCGAAATCAAAATACGTACAAGGAGAAGAGCTCTCTTTTATTGAACAGTTAAATAAAGAGAAGGAAGTACTAGGTTTTTATTTATCAAGCTATCCGACAGCGCAGTATGTGAAGTTAGCGAAAGAATTAGAAATTCCAACTCTCGCTCAGGCGATGCGACATAAGAAAAAAGTACAAAGAGCTATCGTGTACATAACAAGCGTGAGAGTGATTCGTACGAAAAAGTTGCAAAAGATGGCATTTATTACATTTTGTGATCAAAATGATGAAATGGAAGCAGTTCTTTTCCCCGAGACGTATATACATTTCTCAGATAAGTTACAAGAAGGAGCAATTGTTTTAGTTGACGGCATGATTGAGCTTAGAAATCATAAGCTGCAATGGATTGTAAATGGACTATATCCGTTAGAAGAAATGGATGTGTATGAAGGAAAAAAAGATGCGTCTGTTTACGTGAAATTGCCGTCTCAATATGAGAAAAAGCTTTTAAATCAGGTTACTAAAATATTGTTTGACTATTCGGGTTTTGCGAAAGTACTAATTTATTATGAAAAGGAACATAAAATGGTACAATTATCTCGAAGTTTATCGATTCATCCAAGTGAAGAATGTTTAGGAGCACTTCGTGAAATTGTCGGGGAAGAAAATGTGGTTGTGAAAATATAATGGACAATTTCCCTACACTTCGATTATTATAGTAGTAGTGTTCGTGGTCAGACCACTTGGAGAAATTGATATCAGCAAGAATAATTTGAGGAGAGTGGATAGTTTGTCAACACTTCGTGAAGAAGCACTTCACATGCATAAAGTGCATCAAGGAAAATTAGAAACTGTATCAAAAGTAAAAGTAGAAAATGCAAAAGATTTAAGTCTTGCATATTCTCCAGGGGTTGCAGAACCTTGTAAAGAAATTTATGACGATAAAAGTAAGGTATATGAATATACGATGAAGGGAAATATGGTAGCAGTTGTGACTGATGGAACGGCTGTACTTGGTCTTGGTAACATCGGACCAGAAGCATCTCTTCCAGTAATGGAAGGTAAAGCTGTATTATTCAAGAGCTTTGCTGGTGTAGATGCATTCCCAATTGCCTTAAATACAAACGATGTAGATAAAATTGTTGAAACTGTAAAATTAATGGAGCCAACTTTTGGCGGCGTTAACTTAGAGGATATCGCAGCACCAAACTGCTTCATTATTGAAGAACGTTTGAAAAAAGAAACAAATATTCCTATCTTCCATGATGATCAACACGGAACAGCTATCGTAACAGTAGCAGGTCTTGTGAACGCGCTAAAATTAGTTGGAAAGAAAATGTCTGACATTAAAGTTGTCGCAAATGGCGCAGGTGCAGCAGGTATTGCAATTATTAAACTTTTATATCGCTATGGCGTACGCGACATTATTATGTGTGACCGTAAAGGCGCGATCTATGAAGGTCGTCCTACAGGTATGAATCCGGTGAAGGATGAAGTGGCAAAATATACAAATAAGAATCGTATCGAAGGTTCTTTAGCTGATGTTGTACAAGGTGCGGACGTATTCATTGGTGTATCTGCAGAAGGTGCATTAACAGAAGAGATGGTTCGTACAATGAATGACGATGCAATTATTTTTGCAATGGCGAATCCAGTTCCAGAAATTATGCCAGAATTGGCAAAAGCAGCGGGCGCAGCTGTTGTTGGAACAGGTCGTTCTGACTTCGCAAACCAAGTAAATAATGTACTAGCGTTCCCTGGTATTTTCCGCGGTGCACTTGACGTACATGCGACACAAATTAACGAAGAAATGAAGATGGCAGCTGTACAAGCTATTGCTGAGCTTGTAGCAGAAGATGAGTTAAATGCAGACTATATCATTCCAGCACCGTTTGACGCGCGTGTAGCGCCTCAAGTAGCAGCTTACGTTGCGAAAGCTGCAATGGAGACAGGAGTAGCTCGCCGTCAAGTAGATCCAAATGAAGTTGCTGAGAAAACAAAACAATTAGCGCTGATTGGTAAAGAATAAGCGAGGAATTTCCATTGACATCATCAAATACAAAAGTATATCTCGAAATTGTAAAAAAAATCCGTTCCATTATGGAAGAGGATGGATTGGTAGCAGGGGATCGTTTGCCGTCTGAGCGTGAGTTAAGTTCACGTTTAAACGTAGGACGTTCCTCTGTAAGAGAAGCGTTGCGTGCTTTAGAACTTGTAGGATTAATTGAAACGAGACGTGGTGAAGGGACGTTTATTCGAAACTTTTACGATAACGGTCTTGTACAATTGATTGCTCCGTTCTTGCTGCAAGATGAGAAAACAATTCGTGATTTATTACAAACAAAACGATTGCTTGAGAAAGATATGATTCGAATTGTATGTAATTTACCGAAAGAAACGTTTTCTAAAGTGCTAAGTAAATTACATCAAGTGCTTGAAGGAAATGAAAACTCAGTTCCAATGCTTCACCAAACGTTCTTTAAAACACTTATTGAACAAGTCGATAATTATTTACTATATCGCATTTGGATGATCGTAAATGATTACGTATCAACTCTTTCTTGTAAAGTTTCAGGAGATTCTATCGATATGTATAGAAAGCTTTACGCTATTTTGGAAGAAAAACAAGAAAATGATGCACTAAAAATTTACGATGAATTAGTAGAGAATATACAGTTTCACTCGTAATGTATAAAATTTGTCGAAATGACCATGACACGTTATGACAAACATTCTATCGCGTAGCGGTTAAAGTTAAACGTAAAGAGTGAGGTTATTAGACAGATTGAGAAGATAAGGCTAACATCAAACTTTGGTGTTAGCCCAATTTTCTTCTTACGCTAACCTTAGCTCTCAACGAAGGGGGTCAAATTGTGCTAAGAGATTTATTCGTGAAAAAGAAAAAGTACGCTGCAATACCTTCAGAACAAGTACGAAAAGATGTACCAGACGGCGTTATGACAAAATGTCCGAAATGTAAAAAAATCATGTATACGAAAGAGCTTCTAAAAAATTTAAAAGTATGTGTGAATTGTGGATATCATCATCCTATGAATGCATGGGAACGTCTTGATAGTATATTGGACGAAGGGTCATTCCGTGAGTATGACAAAGAAATGGTTTCATTAAATCCACTCGAGTTTCCAGGATATGAAGAGAAACTAGAGAGCGATCGTAAAAAGACTGAATTGAACGAAGCGGTTGTAACTGGTGAAGGAACAATTGATGACATGCTTGTTGTTGTTGCAGTAATGGATTCTCGTTTTCGAATGGGGAGCATGGGCTCTGTTGTAGGAGAAAAAATTGCCCGTGCGGTTGAAAAGGCGTACGACTTACAAGTTCCATTTATTATCTTTACTGCTTCGGGTGGTGCTCGTATGCAAGAAGGGATATTAAGTTTAATGCAAATGGCAAAAACAAGCGTAGCTTTGAAAAAGCATAGTAATGCAGGAGGATTATTTATTTCTGTTATGACTCACCCAACGACGGGCGGGGTTTCAGCGAGTTTCGCTTCACTTGGTGATTATAATCTTGCAGAACCAGGGGCGCTGATCGGATTTGCTGGTAGACGTGTAATTGAACAAACGGTGCGTGAGAAACTACCGGAAGATTTCCAAACGGCAGAATTCTTACTAGAACATGGTCAATTAGATGCGGTGGTACATCGTGATGATATGAGAGAATCGCTTCGTAAGATTTTAGAAGTTCATCAAGGAGGGGAAATGGCTGTATGGCAGAGCTAGAATTTGAGAAACCAGTTGTTGAGCTAAGAAATAAGATTCGTGAACTGAAAGACTATACGAAAAACAGCCAGATGGACTTCAGTGAGGAGATTCGTATTTTGGAAGACAAGCTAGAAAATTTAGAGGAAGATATATACGGCAATATGAAAGTGTGGGACCGTGTTCAAATTGCTCGTCATGCAGAACGACCGACAACGCTCGATTATATTGAGCACTTATTTACTGATTTTTTTGAATGTCATGGAGATCGTCTATTTGGCGATGATGCAGCGATTGTCGGCGGCATTGCGAAGTATAAAGGGATGCCTGTAACTGTAATCGGGCATCAACGCGGAAAAGATACGAAAGAAAATATTCGCCGTAATTTTGGGATGCCTCACCCAGAAGGATATCGAAAAGCATTGCGTTTAATGAAGCAGGCGGAAAAGTTCAACCGTCCAATTATTTGTTTTATTGATACAAAAGGAGCTTATCCTGGTAAAGCTGCTGAAGAACGTGGTCAAAGTGAAGCTATCGCCCGCAATTTATTCGAAATGGCAGGCTTAACGGTGCCTGTTATTTGTATCGTTATCGGCGAAGGTGGTAGTGGTGGTGCACTAGGTCTTGGAGTAGGAGATTACATTCATATGCTAGAAAATTCCACTTATTCTGTTATTACGCCAGAGGGTGCAGCGGCAATTCTTTGGAAAGATGCAGGAAAAGCAAAGGAAGCTGCAGAGGCGATGAGAATTACAGCAGCAGATTTGAAAGAATTAGGTGTAATTGACGAAATTATTCCAGAGACAAAGGGTGGAGCACACCGTAATATTTTGAAACAATCAGAAAATATAGATTTAATGCTAGGGAAAACTTTTGAACAATTAAACGGAATTTCGAAAGATGAATTAATCGAAAAACGTTATGAAAAATATATGAAAATTGGGCAAGTTTCGTTTTCAAACGCTTCCATTTGGATAAAATAAGAAAAGCGTGCGTTCCACTTCGCGAATGCACGTTTTTATTATGAAAAGACACATCTTCTCCATTGTATTTTTATATTTTTTCGTGTTATTTTATTATAAGGCAAATAATCTTTATGAGGTGAGTACAAATGAAACGTATTGGTGTATTAACAAGTGGTGGAGATTCACCTGGTATGAATGCTGCCATTCGTGCAGTTGTTCGTAAAGCGATTTTCCATGATATTGAAGTATATGGTATTTACCATGGATACGCTGGATTAATTTCTGGTCACATTGAAAAATTAGAACTAGGTTCTGTTGGCGATATTATCCACCGCGGTGGTACGAAATTATATACAGCAAGATGTCCTGAGTTTAAAGACCCAGAAGTACGACTAAAAGGTATCGAGCAATTAAAGAAACACGGTATCGAAGGACTTGTTGTTATTGGTGGAGATGGTTCTTACCAAGGCGCTAAAAAATTAACTGAACAAGGATTCCCATGTGTTGGTGTACCAGGTACAATTGACAATGATATCCCTGGAACAGACTTCACAATTGGTTTCGATACAGCTTTAAACACTGTTATTGATGCAATTGATAAAATCCGTGACACAGCTACATCTCATGAACGTACATATGTTATCGAAGTAATGGGACGTCACGCTGGTGATATCGCATTATGGGCTGGTTTAGCTGATGGTGCGGAAACAATCTTAATTCCAGAAGAAGAGTATGACATGGAAGATGTTATCGCTCGTCTAAAGCGCGGTAGTGAACGTGGTAAAAAACACAGTATTATCGTTGTAGCTGAAGGTGTTGGAAGTGCAATTGACATCGGTAAGCACATTGAAGAAGCAACAAACTTTGATACTCGCGTAACTGTATTAGGTCACGTACAACGTGGTGGATCACCAAGTGCACAAGACCGTGTATTAGCAAGCCGTCTTGGTGCAAGAGCAGTTGAATTATTAATTGCTGGTAAAGGTGGACGTTGTGTAGGTATTCAAGATAACAAACTTGTTGATCATGATATTATCGAAGCGTTAGCTCAAAAGCATACAATCGATAAAGATATGTATCAATTATCTAAAGAATTATCCATCTAATCGGCGTAATGTCGGATATTTGGGAACGGTTTCATAATTTTCGGAGGTGCAATATGCGTAAAACTAAAATTGTATGTACTATAGGTCCTGCTAGTGAAAGTATTGAAAAATTAGAGCAATTAATCGAAGCAGGTATGAACGTTGCTCGTTTAAACTTCTCTCATGGTAGCCATGAAGAACACGGCGCTCGTATTAAAAACATTCGTGAAGCTTCAAAGAAAACTGGTAAAACAGTTGGTATCTTACTTGATACAAAAGGTCCAGAAATCCGTACTCACGACTTCGTAGACGGACAAGCTGAGCTTGTAACAGGTGCAGAAGTTGTTATTTCTACTGAGCAAGTATTAGGTACTGCAGAGAAGTTCTCTGTATCTTATGCTGGTCTTTATGACGATGTAAACCCAGGTTCTCGCATTCTAATCGATGATGGTCTTATCGAGCTAGAAGTAATCGAAAAAGCTGACGGAAACATCCGTACAAAAGTTCTTAACAGCGGAACTGTAAAAAATAAAAAAGGTGTTAACGTACCAAACGTAAGCATTAAGCTTCCTGGTATCACTGAAAAAGACGTAAAAGATATCATCTTCGGTATCGAGCAAAAAGTTGATTTCATCGCAGCTTCATTCGTACGTAAAGCAGCTGACGTATTAGAAATCCGTGAATTACTAGAAGAGCATAACGCTCAATACATCCAAATCGTACCAAAAATCGAAAACCAAGAGGGTATCGACAATATCGATTCAATCTTAGAAGTTTCTGACGGTTTAATGGTAGCTCGTGGTGACATGGGTGTAGAAATTCCGCCAGAAGAAGTACCATTAGTACAAAAACGTCTAATCAAAAAATGTAACGTGTTAGGTAAACCAGTTATTACTGCAACACAAATGTTAGATTCTATGCAACGTAACCCACGTCCAACTCGTGCGGAAGCAAGTGACGTAGCTAACGCAATCTTCGATGGTACAGACGCAATCATGCTTTCAGGTGAAACAGCTGCTGGACAATACCCAGTAGAAGCAGTAACAATGATGGCTAACATTGCAGTACGTGTTGAAAAATCATTACAATATGAAGATATGTTCAAAAAACGTATTAAAGAGTTCACTCCAACAATTACAGATGCAATTAGCCAATCTGTTGCGCATACAGCACTTGCTCTTGATGTAGCTGCAATCGTAGCTCCAACAGAAAGTGGATATACTGCGAAAATGATCTCTAAATACCGTCCAAAATCTCCAATCGTAGCTGTAACATCTGACGAGCAAGTAGGACGTCGTCTTGCGCTTGTTTGGGGTGTACAAGCATTTATGGCTGAGAAGCGCGCAGCTTCTACTGACGAAATGTTAGATACAGCGATTCAAACAGGTATGGATGCAGGTCTAATCGGACTTGGAGACACTGTAGTAATCACTGCTGGTGTACCAGTTGCTGAAACTGGTACAACAAACTTAATGAAAATCCACGTTGTTGGTGAAGAAGTTGCTAAAGGACAAGGAATCGGTCGTAAAGCTGCAAAAGGTAAAGTAGTTGTAGCGAAAACAGCTGCTGAAGCTGTAGCGAACGTAAACGAAGGTGATATCCTTGTTACAACAAGCACTGATAAAGATATGATCCCTGCAATCGAAAAAGCTGCTGCTCTAGTTGTAGAAGAAGGCGGTCTAACAAGCCATGCGGCTGTTGTAGGTGTATCAATCGGTATTCCTGTTATCGTTGGTGTAAACGGCGTAACAGCAACTTTAAAAAATGGCCAAGAAGTAACAGTTGATGCAGCACGCGGAATTGTTTATAATGGACATGCGGAAGTGCTATAAGTAATACGGAGAGAAGGATCGGAGTCCTTCTCTTTTTTTTACACAAAAATGAGGTAAAATTAGCTTAAAACGTCTGAAATTGCTTTTAAAAGCTATTTATTATGAAGTTTGATGGGAAAGTGCGTTTGGCTTTTATATGGTGTATATGGACGTTGTGAGGGTGTTTAAAGTGATGGGATATGAAAGGAGTGTAGAACTATGAAGTGGTTACTATTCTTGTTTATTTTAATACCGGCTATTGAGATTACAGTCTTAATTGGGTCGAGTCATGTAATAGGTTTGTGGTCTACGTTCGCTATGATCGTATTTACAGGCGTTGTAGGTGTATATTTGGCGAAAAGACAAGGCTTTAAAGTGCTTGGAGAGATTCAATCTAAGTTGAATAGAGGAGAAATGCCAGGAGCAGCGGTTTTAGATGGTATTTTTATCTTTGTAGGAGGTATTCTTTTGGTGCTTCCTGGATATGTAACGGATATAATAGGTTTCATCTTTGTTGTCCCTATGACGAGGGCTTTATTGAAGCCGTTTGTTATGAAGTGGATGGAATGGAAGTTTAGAAAAAACTCAACTATTATTGTGCAGAAATAGTGCTTAGATTATAGCGATCTAAGCACTATTTTTTTGTCTGTAAAAGGATGAGAGGGTGGTTAAAATTCAGTTAATGAAAGATGTGTTTTAACATGCGGCGAATGTGACAGTTAATAATCGATGGGGATAGGATCCTTGTAGATTAAAGTTTTACTTTGTTGTGTATTTTTTCGATTGGATATGTGATTTGGGGAGTTGTTAACTCTGAATTAGTGTGTTTAAAGTGGGAATCTGAACTTAAGATTGTTTTTGTATGTAAAAAAGAATGAATTGGAATGAAAAAAGTTAAATAAGAATAGGCAAACGGTCAGTTTAAGTCTCATTTTATGCCATTTTGTATATTTATTCATTTACATAAAAAGTAATAAATGTAAGTAATAATTATAATGATAACAGAATAAATATGTAAAAACACCACGAAATATGCGTTTTTTATGCAAAAAAACAAGAGGATTATCTTTTTTGAGTGCAATTCTCTTGTTTTATGTAATGAGTATGAAAAATAAGTACAAGGAATAATCAGTGGGAAATTCCCACTGATTACATGTAAGTTTTTTTGTTGTGTATGAATTAGAAACTATTATTTTGAAGGTGAGCCTTTAATATATTTCCACAAATCATGGAATACACGAGCTTTGTGTAATGTATTAAGTAGTACTAAGGTGACTGGACCGATGATTAATCCTAAGAAGCCAAAGAGCTTAAAGCCGACAAATAGAGCAATCAGTGTTGCTAATGGATTAAGGCCGATGTTAGATGAAAGTACCTTTGGCTCCATAATTTGTCTTTGGACAATCACGACGATGTATAAAATGAGAAGACCGATGGCGAAAGCAGTGTCGCCAGTGAAAAATACGTATATAACCCAAGGAACGAAGACAGCTCCTGTTCCTAAATACGGGAGTAAATCTACAACCCCTGTAATAATCGCGATAGTAATGGCGTATGGTACGCGTAATATTAAAAGTCCGATTAATACAATAACAGTTGTCATAGATACGAGTGTAAGTTGTGCTTTAACAAAACCGAATAAAGCTTTTCTTAAATCCACAAAAATAGTTTTTCCATAGCCATGAACACGGTTGGGCAAAAACTTTCTTACCTTCTGAGCAAGACGATGCCAATCGTAACTAATGAAGAAAGTGGCTAATAAAACGAAAACAAGTACAGTTAAAGTAGTTGGTAGTGCACTAATAAAATTTGTTAACCCGCTTATAATAGCGGTTAAAAGTTCTTTCATTTGCGTCGTTGCTTCAGTTCCTAAGTTTTGAATGTTTTGTGTAATCGTATAGCGCTGTGGTTCCCCAAGATGATTAAATTTAGAAATTAAATCATCATAGAGAGGCATAATATGATTAAGTGCAAACTGCTGAGCGAATGCAACGATATCCGGAAATTTTATTGTAACAAGTTGTAGTAAGTATGTTGTAGCAGATATTGCTTCTGTTACAAGGTATGTAACGAGTCCGACGATAGCTCCAAATACGAGAATTAAGCTAACGAGTACTGCGAGTGCGCGAGGAAATTGTAGTTTTTGATTAAGGAAATTGACGACAGGATTAATCAAATAAGCAAATGCGAAAGCGATAATAAAAGGATAGATAAGTCCTGACATATATAGTAATGCATAGAACCCGGCTACCGTAGCTACAATGACAAATATGAGTCGCAATATCATATATAGTAAGTTTCGATTCAAAGATGTATACCTCCCATTCCAATTTGGATTATCCTAATTCGTTCAACTTATAACGAGTGTGCCCCACTGATTAAAGTTTCACTTTATGTTATAGTGGAATGATGGATTTTTCCTGCTTTTTCAGTACGTGAGTGACTGTGAAAGCTTGGTGTTGATGCTTCTACTATATGGTAAAAACTTCATTTTCTCTTCTTTTTATTTTACCTGTTTCTAATTAGAAAAGAAAGGAGAGACGCTCGTTTTTTAAAATGTATACATGCTTACATTTGTATGGTGAAAGTCTCAGTTTTTCATTTTAAAATGCATAAAAAATGAAGTGATTCATGTTGGATAGGCATCGATATAGCATGTATAACGATAGGTTTAAAGGTATTTTTGTTTGGAAATGAGTTCATTATTTTCAGAAAGGAAGTGCAAACATGATTAGTCAGTCAACGTTATTTTTATTCATACTACTTATTATAGGACTTATTGCGAAAAACCAATCGCTTACTGTAGCTATTGGTGTGTTATTTCTATTGAAATTTACGTTTCTAGGAGATAAAGTCTTCCCTTATCTACAAACGAAAGGGATTAACCTCGGTGTTACGGTTATTACAATAGCAGTACTCGTACCGATTGCAACGGGGGAAATAGGTTTTAAACAACTTGGGGAAGCAGCGAAATCGTATTATGCATGGATTGCTTTAGCTTCAGGGGTAGCAGTTGCTCTGTTAGCGAAAGGTGGCGTAAAATTATTAACGACAGATCCTCATATTACAACTGCACTCGTTTTCGGGACAATTATAGCAGTTGCTTTATTTAATGGGGTCGCTGTAGGTCCATTAATTGGGGCTGGAATTGCCTATGCAGTTATGAGTATTATACAGATGTTTAAATAAAGAATTTTATAGTAATATAAAATTTTTGAATTCTTTCTGTTCACAAAAGTCAGATAATTGTTTATAATAGGATTAGAAACTTTGAAAAGTTACATAACAGCAGAGACTTTACACCAGATAAAATAAAAACAACATAAAACAATTTTATAATGATATTGCTTTATGTTGTTTTTATCATAAAACTCTTCGGAATTCATTTTCCTCACTAACTTGTTGTTTTGAGCGTGAGGATTCGGGGAGACATTCACGCTCATGCTTTCCATGTAAACAATGGACAATAAGAGGGGAACAACGCAACAAATTTGCATGATCGTGCATTTTGCTTGCCTAAAGAGTGAACGGGCGTTCATAATTCAAAAGGGGAGCAAATAGATATAAGGAGCAAGGTTGGGAGAATTTTCAGGAAAAGGAGAGAATGTCATGACTGTTATTCGAGGTTTAGAAGGGGTAGTAGCAACAACATCATCTGTGAGCTCTATTATTGATGATACATTAACTTATGTTGGGTATAATATTGATGATTTAGCTGAGAATGCTACATTTGAAGAAGTAGTGTACTTATTATGGCATCGCAAGCTTCCTAACGAGCAAGAACTAGCGGAATTTAAGGAGATTGTATCGGAATACTATAAAGTTCCAGGTGAGATTTTAGCATATTTGAAACAAGTAGATTTAAAAATCGCACATCCGATGTCTGTTTTACGAACTGCAATTTCCATGCTATCATTATACGATGAGAGCGCTGAAATTATGGATGAAAAGTCCAATTATTTGAAAGCGGTTAAATTACAGGCTCAAGTAGGAACTTTAGTTGCTGCTTACGCAAGAATCCGTAAAGGCTTAGATGTTGTTGAGCCTAGAAATGATTTATCATTAGCTGCAAACTTCTTGTACATGTTAAATGATCGCGAGCCAAATGAAGTTGAAATTGAAGCTTTTGATAAGGCGCTTGTACTTCACGCAGATCATGAGTTAAACGCTTCTACATTTACTGCACGCGTTTGTGTAGCTACACTTTCAGATGTATATTCTGGTATTACAGCAGCAATCGGTGCGTTAAAAGGTCCTCTTCACGGCGGGGCAAATGAAAATGTAATGAAGATGTTAACTGAAATTGGCGAAGAAGAAAATGTAGAATCATATATTCATAATGCTCTTCAAAATAAAGTGAAAATTATGGGCTTTGGCCACCGTGTATATGAGCATGGTGATCCACGTGCAAAACATTTACGCGAAATGTCTAAGAGATTATGCGTGCTTTTAGGAGAAGAGAAATGGTATAATATGTCTATCAAAATTGAAGACATTGTAACAAAAGAAAAAGGTCTTCCACCAAATGTTGATTTCTATTCAGCTTCTGTATACCATTGTTTAGGAATTGACCATGACTTATTTACACCTATTTTTGCAATTAGCCGTATGTCAGGCTGGTTAGCTCATATTCTAGAACAATATGAAAATAACCGTTTAATCCGTCCGCGTGCTGATTATAATGGACCAACACATCAAGTTTATGTTCCGATTGCACAACGATAAGCGAATAACACTATTTTGATAGTGAAAATACGCTTTCAAAAGTCTGATTTTTTCGGAAAGATGTAATGATTAGAATATTTTAATTTGACTAACGGTTTGAACTGAGGGGTTATTCCCTCAGTTTCATACATATGAAATTTCAAACATGGGGGTTATCACATTGACGACAGGTGAAAAAATTACTGTAACTAATGGTGTTATGAATGTACCAAACAATCCGATTATTCCATTTATTGAAGGAGATGGAATTGGTCCTGATATTTGGGCAGCTGCATCTCGTGTACTAGAAGCAGCAGTTGAAAAAGCTTATGATGGTGAGAAGAAAATCGTTTGGAAAGAAGTGCTTGCAGGGGAAAAAGCATTCAACCAAACAGGCGAGTGGTTACCAGAAGAAACTTTAAATTTAATTCGTGAATATTTAATCGCGATTAAAGGTCCACTTACAACTCCAGTTGGCGGTGGTATTCGTTCTCTAAACGTAGCACTTCGTCAAGAATTAGATTTATATGTATGTCTACGTCCAGTTCGTTATTTTGAAGGTGTTCCTTCACCTGTAAAACGTCCGGAAGATACTGATATGGTTATTTTCCGTGAAAATACAGAAGACATTTATGCTGGAATTGAATATGCGCAAGGATCTCCAGAAGCAGAAAAAGTTCTTACTTTCTTAAAAGAAGCAATGGGTGTGAATAAAATCCGCTTCCCAGAAACATCTGGTATTGGTATTAAGCCAATCTCAGAAGAAGGGACAAAGCGTCTTGTTCGTGCTGCAATTCAATATGCAATTAACGAAAAACGCTCTTCTGTTACATTAGTTCATAAAGGAAACATTATGAAATTTACAGAAGGTGCTTTCAAAAACTGGGGTTACGAAGTAGCGGAACAAGAATTCGGCGACAAAGTATTTACTTGGGCTGAATATGATCGTATCGTTGAGAAAGATGGAAAAGATGCAGCGAATAAAGCGATGGCAGACGCTGAAGTGGCTGGAAAAATCATCGTAAAAGATTCTATTGCAGACATCTTCTTACAACAAATTTTAACTCGTCCACGTGAGTTCGATGTTGTTGCAACAATGAACTTAAACGGAGACTACATCTCTGATGCACTTGCTGCACAAGTAGGTGGAATTGGTATTGCACCTGGTGCAAACATTAACTATGTGACTGGACATGCTATCTTTGAAGCTACGCACGGTACAGCTCCAAAATATGCAGGTTTAGATAAAGTAAACCCATCTTCAGTTCTTCTTTCTGGTGTATTATTATTAGAGCACTTAGGATGGAACGAAGCTGCGAAATTAGTAACTGCTTCAGTTGAGAAAACAATTGCTTCAAAAGTAGTGACTTATGATTTCGCACGCTTAATGGAAGGTGCAACAGAAGTGAAATGTTCTGAGTTCGCTAATGAACTTATTAAAAACATGGATGTAGCGATAATCAAAAACGCATAATTAAAGCGGGGGGTAAATTATGACAATCAAACGCAAGAAAGTTTCAGTCATCGGTGCAGGATTTACAGGAGCAACAACAGCATTCTTATTAGCACAAAAAGAACTTGCAGATGTTGTATTAGTGGACATTCCACAACTGGAAAATCCAACAAAAGGGAAAGCGTTAGATATGTTAGAAGCGAGCCCAGTACAAGGTTTTGATGCTAACATTATTGGAACATCTGATTACGCAGATACTGCTGATTCTGACGTTGTTGTGATTACAGCAGGTATTGCGCGTAAGCCTGGTATGAGCCGTGATGACTTAGTAGCAACAAACTCTAAAATTATGAAAAGTATTACGCGCGACATTGCAAAACATTCACCAAATGCAATTATTGTTGTATTAACAAATCCAGTTGATGCAATGACATATTCTGTATTTAAAGAAGCGGGATTCCCGAAAGAGCGTGTTATCGGTCAATCGGGCGTATTAGATACAGCTCGTTTCCGTACATTCATCGCTCAAGAATTAAATCTTTCTGTGAAAGACATTACAGGATTTGTTCTTGGTGGACACGGTGACGATATGGTACCTCTTGTACGTTATTCTTATGCAGGTGGCATTCCGTTAGAAACGTTAATTCCGAAAGAGCGTTTAGAAGCAATTGTAGAACGTACCCGTAAAGGTGGCGGTGAGATTGTAGGCTTATTAGGAAACGGTAGTGCATATTACGCACCAGCTGCTTCTTTAGTTGAAATGACAGAAGCAATCTTAAAAGATCAACGCCGTGTATTACCGGCTATTGCGTACCTTGAAGGTGAATATGGTTATAGCGATCTTTACTTAGGGGTACCAGTAATTCTTGGTGGTAACGGAATTGAAAAAATTATTGAATTAGAACTTCTTGCAGATGAAAAAGAGGCGTTAGATCGCTCTGTAGAATCTGTACGTAACGTTATGAAAGTTCTTGTTTAATAATGAAATAGAAGTAGAAAAAGATTCGGGGCCCCGAATCTTTTTCTACTATTTATACAAATGTTTTTTTGAAATAACATGAAAACGCTATCATTTGTAATATCCTATAATGAAACTGTAGATTTATACTATACATTGCCCTCATCATAGTAAATTTCGGATCAGGTATCGCTTTTCGTAGGATAATAAGGTGAAAAAATCGGAGGGGGTTGTAACATGTTAAAGAAAAAAGTTCAAATTGGTCGTAAAATGGATGAAATTACAGTAGGAGAGAAATTATCTATCACTGAAAAAATTGAGGATAAAGATTTGTTATTGTACTTAGGGTTAACAAATGATGCCAATCCATTATATATTCAGCATGATTACGCATCCCAAACTCCGTATGAAAAGCCGATTGTACCAAGCATTATGCTAACTGGAATGATTACAACGGCAGTTACGAAATATTTACCAGGTCCAGGTAGTCATATTACGAGAAAGGACCTTACGTTCGTGAAGCATGTTCACCATTATGAAACGTTACAAATCCACTTTGAAGTAGTGGCTGTTTCTGAGGAGGAACATACAATTGATATGCTTGTATCTGCTCATGATGAAAAAGGAGAAACGGTTGTAAAAGGTTCCTTAACAGTAACGCCTCCTTTCAAATCAGTTTCTATTATGGAGAAAGCATTAGATAATTTTTAAAACATGAAAATATGAATAGCGCTAGCATACCTTTCATAAAGGAGCTAGCGCTATTTTTAATTGAAGAATCCTTCAGTAAATCCTTGAGCGAAATCTGAACAACCTGTTTTAATCGTATCCCAGCTTGGGGCGTTGAATGTAAGAATACACGTTACTAGTAAAGATAGAATAGGTAGAACTAGTCGCATAATAGACCTCCATACTGTTTATATCTATATATTTAAATTTATAATATACAGATTGTTAATGTAAGTCAATGGAAGGAGTGATTTTTAAGGTGAGATGGAAAAGAGAAGACGTTATCTTTGAAACGATAAGAGAAGCTGAAGTGTGGGCGGACGGGGTTGCGAATGAAATGCATGGAAGAGTATTTGATGGGTATGAAACACTAGATTATAAAATAGCGTACGCTCTATCTTTTTTCTTAGCGCAAAGTCGAGAATATCATATTCATACGAGTATTGAATTTAATAAAGATATAGAAGTGTATAAAGTATGGATCACTACAAGTTAATTGCGCAATCCGAATCCATGAATAGACAATTATATTGAGAGGGAACTTGTTTTCTAGTATGATGAGAATAACGGGGAAAATACTAGGATGAAGAAGGTTTCAAGTCTATAACTTGGAGGAAAAGAATGAACAATCGTATTTTAGTAGTTGATGATGAGGAGTTTATCTTAACTTTAATCGAATTTAATTTACAACAAGCTGGTTTTGAAGTGATAACAGCGATGGATGGAGAAATGGCGCTTCAAAAAGCGACAACAGAACGTCCAGATTTAATTATATTAGATTTAATGCTTCCAAAAATGGATGGTATGGAAGTATGTAAAGGATTACGATTGCAGCGCGTTATGACGCCGATTTTAATGTTAACAGCAAAAGATGATGAATTTGATAAGGTACTAGGTCTTGAGCTTGGGGCTGATGATTATATGACGAAGCCATTTAGTCCAAGGGAAGTTGTCGCGCGTGTGAAGGCAATTTTACGCCGCACGAAATTACAACAAGAAGAGCAAGTTACAGAATCGTCAGATGAAGAGAGCATTACAATTGCTGAACTTAAAATTTTACCAGAGTTTTATGAGGCTTATTTCCAAGGAAGAAAGCTTGAATTAACACCAAAAGAATTTGAACTACTTGTTTATCTTGCGAAAAATAAGAGCCGCGTGTTGACGCGTGATCAATTATTAAGTGCTGTATGGAATTATGATTTCGCTGGTGATACACGAATTGTTGACGTTCATATTAGCCATTTACGCGATAAAATTGAACAAAATACGAAAAAACCGACGTACATTAAAACGATACGTGGTTTAGGATATAAATTAGAGGAGCCAAAAGGGGATGAATAAATTTCGTTCCAGGCTTCTTTTTACATTTGTTTCTCTTATTGTTTTTATTTTAGTCGGACTCGGTTTATTGCTGGAGACCGTGTTTGAAAACTATTATATAGATCATGCGAAAGAGAGAATGGTAAAAGAGACAGAGTATGTTGCGGTATTAGCAGAAGAACAAGGTTTTGATGATGTTTTAAAAAATCCATATGTATTTGAGAAGTTAGAAGAAAAAATACAGGCTTCTATTGCATTTGTAGATGAAAAAAAGAAAGTTCAATATAGTGGGGGAGAACAATCTGCTTTTAGCCAAGGAATAATTAAAGAACTTTCCTCGGAAACAACGAAACAAAGAAATAAAGTCATTACGAAAGAAACAGATCAGAATAACGAATTTTACCATGCGGTGTTCGTGCAAGATGTAGCAGGGAAACAAGGATACATTTTGGTGAAGAGCACAATTGAGCCTTTGAAAGACGTTCATCAAAAAACGTGGGGATTATTAATTATCGGATTTGTTATCGCGTGTCTCGTCGTCGTATTTTTAGGTATGAAAATTACAGGGCAATATATTAGGCCGATTGAGTCCGTTACGAAAGTTGCCATCGAATTAGCGAAGGGGAATTATAAAGCGCGCGCTTATGAAAGTCATTCGGATGAAACGGGAATGTTAAGTAAAGCGATTAATATTTTAGCTCGTAATTTACAAGAGATGACACTTGAGCAAGAAATGCAACAAGATCGTCTGCATACGTTAATTGAAAATATGGGAAGTGGAATGATTTTAATTGATAGCCGCGGTTATATCAACCTTGTAAACCGTTCGTATAAGGAAACTTTCCACGTCACAGATGAAGAATATTTAGATCGTTTATATTATGAGTCATTTCATCATCCGGAAATTATAGAACTTGTGGAAGAAATCTTTATGACAGAAGTGAAAGTGCGCAAACAAATGTTATTGCCACTTGGCATTGAGCGAAAGCATTTTGAAGTATATGGAGCACCGATTATCGGGACGAATCATGAATGGAAAGGGATTGTCCTTGTATTCCATGACATTACTGAGCTGAAAAAGTTAGAACAAATGAGAAAAGACTTTTTAGCGAATGTTTCTCATGAACTAAAAACGCCGATTACTTCTATTAAAGGTTTTTCAGAAACACTTTTAGACGGTGCTATGGATAATAAAAAATTCTGCGAGCATTTCTTGCATATTATTTTAAAAGAAAGTGAACGTATGCAAGGATTAATTGAAGATTTATTAGATTTATCAAAGATTGAGCAACAAGGGTTTAAATTGAGTATGGGGACCGTTGATATGAAGGGACTTCTTGAAGATATTCATATGGTGCTTGATAATAAAGCGGGAGAAAAAGAAATCTCTTTACAAGTAAATACGCTAAAACGTGTCTCTGTCATTGGAGATCCAAGTCGTTTGCAGCAAATCTTTATCAATTTAATGAATAACGCAATCGTATATACACCGGCTGGAGGCGTTGTTTCTGTAGAATTAGCAGAAGATAAATATAATGCTTATATAAAAGTATCAGATACTGGAATTGGTATTAGTAAAGAGGAAATTCCACGTATTTTTGAACGCTTTTACCGAGTGGATAAAGCGAGAAGTAGAAATACTGGTGGTACAGGCCTTGGATTATCAATTGTAAAGCATTTAGTCGAGGCGCATCACGGTACGATTACAGTGGATAGTGAAGTTGGGGAAGGGACAACATTTACAGTTGTTTTACCAAAATCAGCAACTGAAAAATAGGATGAAGGATGTTTACAATATATTAACAATGGCTTAATTAAATATTAATAAAGCTCTGTTAATATAATACATGAAAACCCCTTCATCCAAGGAGTAATTTTGGACGAGAATAGTTAAGCTGTTCTCGTCACTTCCCTTTATGCCAATATAAGTCTGTTTTATATATGAAAGAAAATAACCGTTATTTTTCTTCTCTCTATTAGTCATGTTAATATAGAGAGAGGAAAGAAACGGTTTTTTTCTGTGAAAAAAATCATTTCAAATTTGTATGGGGAGGTTTCTGATTTGGAAAAAAAGGTCGTATTAGTAGATGGTAATAATATCGCGTATCGTGCTTTCTTTGCACTACCGCTTTTAAATAACGACAAGGGTATACATACGAACGCAATTTACGGTTTTACAATGATGTTAATGAGAATATTAGAGGAAGAAAAACCGACGCACATGTTAGTAGCATTTGATGCGGGTAAAACGACATTCCGTCATAAAACATATAGTGAGTATAAAGGAGGACGTCAAAAGACTCCACCTGAGTTATCAGAGCAATTCCCGTTTATTCGTGAGATGCTCGATGCATTCAATGTACCGCGTTATGAATTAGAAAATTATGAAGCGGATGACATTATGGGAACGCTAGCGAAAGAAGCGAGTGAACAAGGAGCTAGTGTAAAAGTTATTTCAGGAGATAAAGATTTACTTCAACTTGTTTCTGATAACACGCTTGTATGCATTCCTAGAAAAGGGATTACGGAAGTAGATGAATATACTAAAGAAGCTTTATTCGAGAAATACAGCTTATCACCAAAGCAAATTATCGATATGAAAGGCTTAATGGGAGACCAATCAGATAATATTCCAGGTGTACCAGGAGTTGGTGAAAAAACGGCGATTAAATTGTTAACACAGTTTGGAACAGTTGAAGAAGTGTATGAAAATATAGATCAAGTAAGCGGGAAGAAATTAAAAGAAAAGCTGGAAGCAAATAAAGAGCAAGCTCTTATGAGTAAAGATCTTGCAACGATTATTACAGATGCGCCGATTACTGTGCATGTGGATGATATGGAGTATAAAGGGTATGAAGCAAGTGATGTCATTCCAATGTTCGAGAATTTAGGATTCACATCTCTTTTAAATAAATTAGGTGTTACGCCAGAAGAAACGGCTCCAGCTGAATTAGATAATATTACATTTGATATTGTGGAAGAAGTTACAGAAGAAATGCTTCAACAAGATAGTGCGCTTATCGTTGAAGTACAAGAAGATAATTATCATAAAGCAGATATTCAAGGTTTCGGTATTCAAAATGAAAATGGATGTTACTTTATTCAGACAGACATTGCTCTTAAGTCAGATGCTTTTAAAGAGTGGCTTGCGGATGGAGAAATGAGAAAGTATACATTTGATGCGAAGCGTGCGATTGTTGCACTGAAATGGAACGGTATAGATGTGCAAGGGATTGACTTTGATCTATTAATTGCTGCTTATTTACTTGATCCGGCTGATACAGATAAAGATTTCCGCACTGTAGCGAAAATGAAAGAAACGCATGCTGTGAAATCCGATGAAGAAGTTTACGGAAAAGGTGCGAAGCGTGCTGTTCCAGAGCTAGAGATAGTAGCGGAGCATGTAGCTCGTAAAGTGCATGTATTATATGATGTGAAGCAAACGTTCGTTGAAGAGTTAGAAAAGAATGAGCAATATGAACTGTTTACAGAGTTAGAATTACCACTTGCACGTGTATTAGCTGATATGGAAGTAAAAGGTGTAAAAGTTGATACAGAACGTCTTCGTAATATGGGAGAAGAACTTGCCGGTAGATTAAAGGAGATGGAACAGGAGATTTATAAGCTGGCGGGAACAGAATTTAATATTAATTCACCGAAGCAGCTTGGTGTTATTCTGTTTGAGAATTTAAACTTACCGGTTATTAAGAAGACGAAAACAGGTTATTCTACGTCAGCTGATGTACTAGACAAGCTGATGGATCACCATGAAATTATTCCAAACATTTTACATTACCGTCAATTAGGGAAACTAAATTCAACTTATATTGAAGGGTTATTAAAAGTTGTACATGAAGATTCATCTAAAATCCATACTCGTTTCAATCAAGTATTAACGCAAACGGGCCGATTAAGTTCAACGGATCCAAACTTACAAAATATCCCGATTCGACTAGAAGAAGGAAGAAAGATTCGTCAGGCATTCGTTCCATCAGAAGAAGGATGGATTATGTACGCGGCAGATTATTCGCAAATTGAACTTCGTGTATTAGCTCATATTGCAAATGATAAAGGGCTAGTTGAAGCGTTCCAACATGACATGGATATTCATACGAAAACAGCTATGGATGTATTTGGCGTTGAAAAAGATGAAGTAACTTCAAATATGAGACGACAAGCGAAAGCTGTTAACTTCGGAATTGTGTATGGTATTAGTGATTATGGTCTTTCACAAAACTTAGGAATTACAAGAAAAGCAGCAGCGGAATTTATTGAAAAGTATTTAGAAAGTTTCCCTGGTGTACAAGAATACATGAATGACATCGTAAAAGATGCGAAACAAAAAGGGTATGTGGCTACATTATTAAATCGCCGCCGTTACATTCCGGAAATTACGAGTCGTAATTTCAACTTGCGTAGCTTTGCTGAGCGTACAGCTATGAATACACCAATTCAAGGTACTGCAGCAGATATTATTAAAAAAGCGATGATTATTATGGCAGATCGTTTAGAAGAAGAAGGATTACAAGCGCGTCTTCTATTGCAAGTACACGATGAATTAATATTTGAAGCACCAAAAGAAGAAATTGAAAAATTAGAGAAGCTTGTACCAGAAGTAATGGAGCATGCAATTGAACTCGCAGTTCCGCTGAAAGTTGATTATTCTTACGGCCCAACTTGGTACGACGCAAAATAAGGAAGTGATGAAATGCCTGAATTACCAGAGGTTGAAAACGTCAGACGGACACTTGAAAATCTTGTAACAGGAAAAACAATTGAAG
The DNA here is from genome assembly GCF_027716745.1 of Bacillus cereus group sp. Bc010. Taxonomy (NCBI): domain Bacteria; kingdom Bacillati; phylum Bacillota; class Bacilli; order Caryophanales; family Bacillaceae; genus Bacillus; species Bacillus cereus group sp. Bc010. The sequence continues at coordinate 380,758 of NZ_JAQFUY010000002.1, read as the reverse complement.
ATGTCATTGTTACCTATCCCAAAATAGTAAAACGTCCAGATGATGCAGAAATCTTTAAAGAAATGCTAAAAGGCGAGACGATTGAAAATATAAAGCGAAGAGGAAAGTTTTTGCTTTTATATGTAACGAATTATGTCATTGTTTCACATTTGCGTATGGAAGGTAAATTTTTACTGCATCAAGAGGATGAGCCAATTGATAAGCATACGCACGTCCGTTTCTTATTTACAGATGGAACTGAATTACATTATAAAGATGTGAGAAAGTTCGGTACGATGCATCTCTTTAAAAAAGGTGAGGAAATGAATCAAATGCCTCTTGCTGACTTAGGTCCAGAGCCATTTGATGCTGAATTGACACCACGGTATTTACAAGAGAGATTGCAAAAGACAAATCGTAAAATAAAAGTTGTATTATTAGACCAGCGTCTTTTAGTAGGACTTGGAAATATATATGTAGATGAAGTTTTATTCCGTTCTCAAATTCATCCAGAACGAGAAGCGTCGTCTTTAACAGCAGAAGAAATTGAGCGAATTTATGAGGCGACTGTTACAACGTTAGGCGAAGCAGTGAAGCGTGGCGGAAGTACAATTCGAACGTATATCAACTCACAAGGGCAAATTGGCTCATTCCAAGAACTTCTAAATGTATATGGAAAAAAGGGAGAACCGTGTGTGACTTGCGGTACGATATTAGAAAAAACAGTTGTTGGCGGAAGAGGAACGCATTACTGCCCGATTTGTCAGCCAAGAATATAGAAAAGAGATAACATCGGATAGGCATTTGTCATATACATACAGCAGAGCTATGTATAAGGGAGGAGCTTACCGATGTACCTTTATTTATCTCTTATTTTATTAGCTTTTACATTAAGCTTAGATAGCTGTAGTGTAGGGCTAACATATGGTTTAAGAAGCGTAAGAATTCCACTAAGATCAATTGTAATTATCGGAATGTGTTCAGCGGCTGTTATGCTTGTTTCAATGGGAGTTGGACATATGATCGCGAAAGTATTTTCACCTGTTATCGCAACGCGTATCGGTGGGCTTGTTCTTATTGGAATAGGAATTTGGGTATTATACCAATTTTTTCGAAGTGAGAAAAAAGAAGAACCGAAGCAAGAGGAGAAGGTCTGGAAGTTAGAGATTGCCTCGCTTGGGTTAGTCATTCAAATTTTACGGAAACCGACTGTAGCAGATTTCGATAAATCAGGCACCATTTCTGCAGGAGAAGCATTGCTTCTTGGTATCGCTCTTTCTGTAGATTCATTCGGTGCTGGAATTGGTGCATCTTTATTAGGGTATACACCCGCTATGATGGCGATATTAGTTGCAGTGATGAGTTCTTTGTTTTTATTTATTGGAATGAAACTTGGAACGGTTTTATCAAATATGAAATGGTTGCAAAAATTTACATTCCTGCCTGGAGTATTACTCATTATTATTGGAATTTGGAAAATGTAAGTACGGGCGTGGAACATTAGTTTCGCGCCTTTTATTATGAGGAGGGGTATGATGACAGTAGTAATTGGATTAACGGGAGGTATTGCAAGCGGAAAAAGTACAGTATCTCAAATGTTTCGCGAGCTCAGTATACCAGTTATTGATGCAGATATTATTGCACGAGAAGTTGTAGAACGAGGAAAGCCAGCATATAACAAAATTATAGAAGTGTTTGGAACGGAAGTATTACAAGAAGATGGGGAACTGGATCGGCCGAAATTAGGAAGTGTCGTTTTTTATAATGAAGAGAAACGATTGCAGTTAAACAAAATTGTTCATCCTGCAGTGCGTGAGGAAATGAATAGGCAAAAGGAAATGTACATAAAAGAAGGTATGCAAGCGGTTGTGTTAGATATTCCTCTCTTATTTGAAAGTAAATTAACAAGTCTCGTTGACCGCGTTTTAGTTGTAGCAGTTAAGCCACGTACGCAATTAGAACGTTTAATGAAGCGAAACGATTTTTCAGAAGAAGAAGCAACAGCTCGTATTCAATCTCAAATGCCGTTAGAAGAAAAAGTGAAACGTGCAGATGAAGTGATAAATAATGATGGCACAATTATGGGAACGAAAACACAATTACAGGTGATTTTAAAGAATTGGAACATTATTGACTAAAAAATTGTGAAATTAATGAAAATGCTTAGTGACATATCCCCTTTTTGTGTTATACTATTATTGGGATTGGAGATAAATAGTATAACGCATTCAAGGGGGATAACATATTATGACTCGTGTGGCAATTAATGGATTTGGACGTATTGGGAGAATGGTATTTCGTCAGGCAATAAAAGAAAGCGCATTCGAAATTGTAGCAATCAATGCAAGCTATCCATCTGAAACGTTAGCACATTTAATTAAATATGATACAGTTCACGGCAAGTTTGACGGAACAGTAGAAGCATTTGAAGATCACTTATTAGTTGATGGGAAAATGATTCGCCTTTTAAACAACCGCGATCCAAAGGAATTGCCTTGGACAGATTTAGGTGTTGAAGTTGTAATTGAAGCAACTGGTAAATTTAATTCAAAAGAAAAAGCAATTCTTCACGTTGAAGCTGGAGCGAAAAAAGTTATTTTAACAGCGCCTGGTAAAAATGAAGATGTAACAATTGTAGTAGGTGTGAACGAAGACCAATTAGATATTACAAAGCATACTGTTATTTCAAATGCATCTTGTACAACAAACTGTTTAGCGCCTGTTGTGAAGGTGTTAGATGAGCAGTTCGGAATTGAAAACGGTTTAATGACGACAGTTCACGCTTATACAAATGACCAAAAAAATATTGATAACCCACATAAAGATTTAAGAAGAGCACGTGCTTGCGGACAATCAATTATTCCGACAACGACAGGTGCTGCGAAAGCGCTAGCAAAAGTTCTTCCACATTTAAATGGAAAACTTCATGGTATGGCACTTCGTGTACCGACACCAAACGTGTCTCTTGTTGACTTAGTAGTAGATGTAAAACGCGATGTGACAGTAGAAGCTATTAACGATGCATTCAAAACTGTTGCAAACGGTGCGTTAAAAGGCATTGTAGAATTTAGCGAAGAGCCTTTAGTATCTATTGACTTTAATACAAATACACACTCAGCTATTATTGATGGTTTATCTACAATGGTAATGGGTGATCGTAAAGTGAAAGTACTTGCTTGGTATGATAACGAGTGGGGCTACTCTCGTCGTGTTGTAGATCTTGTAACGTTAGTTGTGGATGAATTAGCGAAACAAGAAAATGTACAACATATTTAATTGAATAAGGGGAGGGCAAGTGAATATTTGCCCTCTTTTTTTTATTTTTTCTGAAAAGGAAAAAAATTATATAAGTATATTTTTAGAAGTGGACATACCACGAAACGTTGAGGTTACTGTATTCGTGAATCATTTATTTTTTTTAGGGAAAAGTAAAGAGGAAAATATGACAGAAAATCGAAAAAACTGTTGTTGCAAAATGAAAATAAACAAAGTATACTAACACTCGTAAACTTAAGAGCTGAGGTACGTAGTCACTACTTAAAGGGTTAGGACCTCTCTGGACTAACTTTCCCCCGTGGTAGTGGAGCAAGCCAAATTGCAAATTAGTTTTCAATTCGAACAGTTAGAATAAATTTACAAGGGGGAACTGTAGAATGGATACTATGGATACGATGGGTCGTCACGTGATCGCTGAACTTTGGGATTGCGATTTCGACAAGCTTAATGACATGCCGTATATTGAACAATTATTTGTGGATGCAGCACTAAGAGCTGGTGCTGAAGTGCGTGAGGTGGCTTTCCATAAATTTGCACCACAAGGTGTAAGTGGAGTAGTAATTATCTCGGAATCACATTTAACAATTCATAGCTTTCCGGAGCACGGTTACGCGAGTATTGATGTTTATACTTGTGGGGATCGTATTGATCCAAATGTTGCTGCAGAATATATTGCAGAAGGTTTAAACGCGAAAACGCGTGAGAGCATCGAGCTTCCTCGAGGCACTGGTAGCTTCGAAATTAAGCAGAGAGAAACAAAAGCTCTTTAAAAAAGAACATAATTGATTTAAAATGTAAAGAGGTGTATAATGCACCTCTTTTTTAGTTTGAAAAAAAGGAAAAATATGACGTACTCGTTAGTTGAATGAATTGAGCTCTTGCGAATAAGTTAACGCCCTATTCTAGCATCTTATTTTTGGAACCGAGATGATAACATAATGCGTTTAAACTTAAAGTGGTAAGAGAGTTAGAATGAGTTATATAATACTGTATATATATTGTCAGATGAAGTAAGTAGAGAAAAATAAAGAGTATAGTGTAAAGGAGTGAATATATTGCGTTGTCCATCCTGTTCTCATAATGGTACAAGAGTGTTAGATTCGCGTCCGGTAGACGAGGGGCGCTCTATTCGAAGAAGGAGAGAGTGTGAAAGCTGTTTAAGCCGCTTTACGACATTTGAAAGAGTGGAAGAGTCACCTCTTATCGTTGTAAAAAAAGAAGGAACACGAGAAGAGTTTAATAAAGAAAAGATTTTACGCGGCTTAATTAAAGCGTGCGAAAAAAGACCAGTATCTTTAAGACAATTAGAAGAAGTAACTCAAAGTGTGGAACGTGAACTTCGTAATTTAGGTATATCAGAAGTGAAAAGTGATATGATTGGTGAAATTGTTATGGAAGAACTACGTGATATCGATGATGTTGCTTACGTGCGTTTTGCTTCTGTATATCGCCAATTTAAAGATTTAAATGTATTTATTGAAGAATTAAAAGATATACTGCAAAAAGAAAGAGAGTAGAATCTGTATTGTATTCTCTTTACATACCGTAAATAATGAGATAAGAGAGCTAGAAGCGAAAGCTAATAGCTCTTTTTCGCTAATAAATTATATAGTGAAGATTGGATGAGAGAAAGGAAAAGCAAGAATGGAAAAACAGTCATGGATGGAGCTATTGCCGATTGATCGTTATAAAGTAAGTGCGAAAGGGTTACTGCATAATTACGACCGAAAAGTGTTAACGATGTTATATCAGCCGTTAATAGGTAGTAGAGCTTTTAGCTTGTACATGACGCTATGGGGAGAGTTAGAGCAAGATCGTGTGTTTGGAAAAGAGAATACGCACCATTCCCTTATGGTGACCATGCAAATGCAACTTCCCGAAGTGTATGAGGAACGAGTAAAGTTAGAAGCAATTGGGCTTTTAAAAGTATATATTAAGAAAGAAAAAGATATTCGAATGTTTATATATGAGCTGCAACCACCTTTATCCCCGAAGCAGTTTTTTGATGATATTGTTTTAAGTATTTTTTTATACAATCGATTGAGTCGGACAAAATATAATCAAGTAAAACAATATTTCTTAGAAGAAGAATTTGATTTTGTATCGTATGAAAATGTTACGCGTTCTTTTAATGATGTATTTGGTTCGTTTAATCCAGGACAGCTTGAGCATGCGCAAGAAGATCTTCGTATTCCAAAAGCGACAGTTATGCCAAGTAATGAAAAGGGAGATGCTCCAAAAGTTTGGAATGATTTCTTTGATTTCTCCTTATTTGTAGACGGCTTGTCCGCTCTTGTTCCTAAAAAGGCGATTACAGATCAAGTGCGAGAATGTGTCATTACACTTGCTTACGTGTATGATGTAGATGTGTTATCGATGCAAAATATCGTTCTTGGTGCGGTGACAGAGATGCAGACAATTGATATCGAAAGGCTTAGAAAAGGAGCGCGTGATTGGTATCAGTTCGAAAACGGTCAAGCGTTACCTGTATTAAGTGAAAGAGTACAGCCTCACGCTGCACGTATGATGAAAGAAAAAGAGCCTACATCGCAAGAAGAGATGTTAATCAAACAGTTAGAGGAAATCTCACCAAAGCAACTATTGAAAGAAATCTCTGGCGGTGCAGAGGCGACGAAGGCTGACTTGCAAATTGTTGAAGATGTAATGATGAATCAAAAGTTAACACCAGGTGTTGTGAATGTACTTATTTATTACGTTATGCTACGCTCAGATATGAAACTTGCGAAAACGTATGTGGAGAAGATTGCGGGACATTGGGCACGTAAAAAGGTCGGTACAGTTGCTGAAGCAATGGCATTAGCGAAAGAAGAAAATCGTCAATATCAAGAATGGGCTGAGACGAAGAAGAAAGGTCGTACATCCAAGAAAACAGTACGAAAAGAAATGGTACCAGATTGGCTGAAAGAAGAGCCGAAAGAACAAGAGAAAGAAACTGTGAAAAAAGATGTAAGTGCTGAAAAAGGTGCAAGTACGTTAGAGGACGAACGAAAACGATTAGAAGAAGTGTTAAAAAAATATAAGCGTGATTAATAGAAGAGAATGAACGCTCTTTGAGGTGAGAAAATGGAGCATATTCAAAATTCATTTGCAAAGTTAATGGAAAATGAAAATTTTAAAAATAGATATGAAGTATTAAAGGCGGAAGTAATGGCACATCCGCGTGTGAAAGAATTTATAGACGAACATAAAGGGGAAGTAACAACGTCTATGATTGAACGCAGTCTTGTGAAATTATACGAATATATTGGACAAAGTGTAGGTTGCGCGGATTGTCCGGATCTAGGTTCGTGTAAAAACATGCTGCAAGGATATGAGCCAAAGCTCGTTATCCAAGGGAAGATGATTGATATTCAATATGATCGTTGTGTTAGAAAAGTAGCATATGACGAGAGGAAGAAATATGAAAAGCTCGTTCAAAGTGTATATATGCCAACTGATATTTTACAAGCAACGATGGAAAACTTAGACCCTTCAGATTTAGATGCGCGTATTGATGCGATTGGTGCAGCTAATGAGTTTTTAAGTACATATGAACCTGGTAAAAAAGTACAAGGTTTATATTTGTACGGTAAATTTGGTGTAGGGAAAACGTATTTGTTAGGAGCAATTGCGAATGAGCTTGCTCGAAAGAAAATAAGTTCGATGCTCGTATACTTCCCTGAATTTCTACGTGAAATTAAAAGTTCGATTCAAGATAATTCAATTGGGGAAAAGATTGATGCGGTGAAACGCGTACAAGTTTTAATGTTAGATGATATTGGAGCAGAAGCGATGTCAAGCTTTGTGCGTGATGATGTACTCGGTGCAATTTTGCAATTCCGTATGTTAGAAAACTTACCGACGTTCTTTACGTCTAACTTTGATTTTAAACAGCTAGAACATCATTTAACATATACGCAGCGCGGTGAAGCGGAAGAAATGAAAGCAGCTCGTATTATGGAGCGAATTAAATATTTAGCGAAACCAATTCCAATTGGCGGGAAAAACCGTCGTCATAAGTAAAGAGTAAGCTGAGAAGCTTGCTCTTTTTTTCGTAGTTAAACGCTTTTTAAAGTAGTCGAATGATAAAATGAAAAGTTCTTATTGAAAATTCCTAGTAGCTTGTATCATTTTTTTCTCCCTCCCTTAATATATATAAAATTAGCAAGCCATATCGAGTGGATTTTCTAACGATAGGAAATGTAATTCTACTAAGAGTGAACTTTCACGCGGGACGGACTCTTATAGGATTTGTAACGTATAGATACAGTCCTTTAGAGCAGGGATAAAAGGGGGGACAAAAGTGATTGAAATTTGCTTCGAAGAAAAAAATGATGCTATGCATGTATATAGACAACTACTGAAAAGAGCGGAACTGTTATATAAGGAAACGAGTGTGTATTTACAGAAACAAAAAGTGGTGATTCACATACCAGTATGTGAATCAAATTATATTGAAAAGATTTTATTGCCGGTAATGGTATATTTCATTGTGAATGTGAAACAAAATGAGTGGATATATACAATCTTAAAAGAGAAGTTTTTTTATGAAGAAGAGGAAGAGTGTCATCAAATATTGCATATGGCACAAGAGATTTTAAAAGGGAGAAGAAAAGGAATTGCTCGTGAATTAACACGTCACACATTTGAATCATATATTAAATCCTCTTTAAATAACTGGCTTTGTGATCCACTTTCATTCTCGTTTTCATCATATGTTCGCTTTCGTCTTCGTACATATAGGGAAATGGTAGCTAAGCTTGCTGAAGTGGCAATTGATGAGTATAAGTTAGAACAAGAATATCAAATGTTTATTGAAACGCTCCGGCAACAAGTTCGTAGCCGGAAATCACGTTTGTCATGTGTCCATCTTATTTTTGATGAAAGTTTTATTTTCTATGATGATAAAGGTAGACGTTTAAAACAAGAGAAATTGGTTCAATATATAGATGAAGACTTATTAAAACAAAAGGATGTATATATTGATACGAAAGTAATTGCACCACTTCTTTCTATTTCGCCGAAAAAAATTTATTTATATACGAAGGAACAAGATCATAATATGATTATTACTTTGCGAAATGTATTTCAAGAACGGGTACAATTACATGGATTACATGAGTTTGAGCGCAATGTGAAAAATTTAAAAAATAAAGGTAACGCCCTTGATTTTCTAAGTTTTTGAGCATATAATTACCTACATAAATGAAATATATTGAAATGTCATGATGAGGACATGAGTAGTTTTCTACGATTTTCAGAGAGGGAAGCCTTAGGGTGTGAGCTTCCTAGTACGGGATTATTACTTACCACCTCTAAACTTTAGCAGTGAACGGTTTTTCTAGTAATTGCTAACGGACAACACCGTTATGTTGAACTTGAGCAATTAACAATTATGTTAATTGGAACAAGGGTGGAACCACGAATTCAACACTCGTCCCTTTTTACGGGATGAGTGTTTTTTATTTTGAGAAAAAGAGGAGTGACCAGTGATGGCAGATGTAGTTAAAATTACTTTCCCTGATGGAGCTGTGAAGGAGTTTCCAAAAGGCGTAACAACTGAAGAAATCGCAGCTTCTATTAGCCCAGGCTTAAAGAAAAAAGCTGTGGCTGGAAAATTAAATGATGAGATGATCGATCTTGTTACACCAATCGAAGAAGATGGTGCAGTTTCTATCATTACATTAGATTCTGAAGATGGCTTATATATTTTACGCCACTCAACAGCTCACCTTTTAGCGCAAGCGTTAAAACGTTTATATAAAGATGTTAAGGTTGAGCTTGGCATTGGTCCAGTAATTGAAAATGGCTTCTACTACGATATTGATATGGAAGAAGCAATTACAGTTGAAGACTTCAAGAAAATCGAAAAAGAAATGCAAAAGATTGTGAACGAGAACTTAGAAATCGTTCGTCATGAAGTACCACGTGCAGAAGCAATTCGTCGTTTTGAAGAAATCGGCGATGAGTTAAAATTAGATTTAATTAACGATCTTCCAGAAGATGCAGTTATTTCAATCTATGAGCAAGGCGAATTCTTCGACCTTTGCCGTGGTGTTCACCTTCCATCTACAGGGAAAATTAAAGTATTTAAATTATTAAGCGTTGCAGGTGCTTACTGGCGCGGTGATAGCAATAATAAAATGCTACAACGTATTTATGGTACTGCATTCGTTAAGAAAGCAGAATTAGATGAGCACTTACGTATGCTTGAAGAAGCGAAAGAGCGCGATCACCGTAAATTAGGTAAAGAATTAAAACTATTTACTAATAGCCAAAAAGTAGGACAAGGTTTACCACTTTGGTTACCAAAGGGTGCAACAATCCGCCGCATTATCGAGCGTTACATCGTTGATAAAGAAGCAAGCTTAGGCTATGATCACGTATACACTCCAGTACTAGGAAGCAGAGAGCTTTATGAAACTTCTGGTCACTGGAACCACTACCGTGATGGTATGTTCCCATCAATGGAAATGGATAATGAAGAGTTAGTTCTTCGTCCAATGAACTGTCCTCACCACATGATGGTTTATAAAAACGATATTCACAGCTACCGTGAATTACCAATCCGTATTGCGGAACTTGGAACAATGCACCGCTATGAAATGTCAGGTGCGTTATCTGGATTACAACGTGTACGCGGAATGACTTTAAACGATGCGCACATTTTCGTACGCCCAGATCAAATTAAAGAAGAATTAAAACGTGTTGTAAACTTAACGCTAGAAGTGTACAAAGATTTCGGTTTAGAGAACTACTCATTCCGTCTATCTTATCGCGACCCAGCAGATACTAAAAAGTACTATGCTGATGATGAGATGTGGGAAAAAGCACAAGGTATGTTAAAAGAAGCTATGGATGAAATGGGTCTTGATTACTATGAGGCTGAAGGTGAAGCGGCATTCTACGGTCCAAAACTTGACGTTCAAGTTCGTACTGCTCTTGGAAAAGACGAAACACTTTCAACTGTACAATTAGACTTCTTACTTCCAGAACGCTTTGAACTATCTTACGTTGGTGAAGACGGTAAACAACATCGTCCAGTTGTAATTCACCGTGGTGTTGTATCTACTATGGAACGTTTCGTAGCCTTCTTAATTGAAGAATACAAAGGTGCATTCCCAACTTGGTTAGCTCCAGTTCAAGTACAAGTAATTCCAGTTTCTCCGCAAGTACATTTAGACTACGCGAAGAAAGTACAAGATGAATTGCGTCGTGCTGGTATCCGTGTTGAATTAGATACTCGTGAAGAGAAAATTGGTTACAAAATCCGTGAAGCACAAATGCAAAAAATTCCGTACATGCTTGTAGTAGGTGACAATGAAGTAACTGAAAACGGCGTAAACGTACGTAAATACGGTGAACAAAAATCAGAAACAATCGCATTAGATGCTTTTGTTGATATGATTAAAGTAGAAGGAAAACGATAAGAAAAAGCCGCGGTATACCGCGGCTTTTCTATGTAATATGAGTAAGGAAAATTAGAAAAAAAAACCATGTAACACTTATCGTAAAAAAGTATTGCAAGTATGTTAGTTGTTTGTTACAATATTTCTTGTTGTTAGTAAAACACATCGCGTCTTCTTGACAGACGTCATGTCCTATGATAAACTCATCAAGGATAATAGAATATTGTTTTGTGGAACAAGTAGAAGCACCCGCTTCTCACCTGATGGACGCATTCGCAGTTTACAGGTAAATGTATTTCTTACTTAAGATTTTACAAGTGTGGGTGTCGTATGCCCGCACTTTTTTTGTCGGGTTCTATGACTACAAACTATGTTCTGAGAAAACCTTGGAGGTGGCTTACTATTAGCAAGGATATGATGATTAACGAGCAAATTCGTGCACGTGAAGTACGTTTAGTTGGTGCAAATGGCGATCAACTTGGAATCAAGTCTCGTAATGACGCTTTAGACTTAGCTGCAAATCTTAATCTTGATTTAGTATTAGTTGCTCCAAATGCGAAACCGCCAGTATGCCGCATTATGGACTACGGTAAATTCCGCTTTGAGCAACAGAAGAAAGAAAAAGAACAGCGCAAAAATCAAAAAGTAATTAGCATGAAAGAAGTACGTTTAAGTCCAACAATTGATGAACACGACTTTAACACAAAACTTCGTAATGCTATCAAGTTTTTAGAGAAAGGCGACAAGGTTAAAGCGTCAATTCGCTTTAAAGGACGTGCCATTACTCATAAAGAAATCGGTCAACGTGTTTTAGATCGCTTCTCAGAAGCTTGTGCTGAAGTTAGTACAATCGAATCTAAGCCTAAAATGGAAGGACGCAGTATGTTCTTAGTTTTAGCACCGAAAAACGATAAGTAATAGATAGAGGAGGAAATACCTATGCCTAAACAAAAAACTCATCGCGGCGCTGCAAAGCGTTTCAAAAAGACTGGATCAGGTAAACTGAAACGTTCTCACGCTTACACAAGCCATTTATTCGCTAACAAATCTACAAAAGCTAAACGTAAACTACGTAAAGCTGGTGTAGTAAGCGCTGGTGACTTCAAACGCATTCGTCAAATGCTTGACAACTTAAAATAAGTTCGGCTGATATATAGAACAATTAGGAGGTAATATTATGCCAAGAGTAAAAGGTGGTACAGTTACTCGTCAACGTCGTAAAAAAGTAATTAAATTAGCAAAAGGTTACTACGGTTCAAAAAATACATTATTCAAGGTTGCTAACCAACAGGTTATGAAATCTCTAATGTATGCATTCCGTGACCGCCGTCAAAAGAAACGTGACTTCCGTAAATTATGGATTACACGTATCAACGCAGCAGCTCGTATGAATGGTCTTTCTTACAGCCGCTTAATGCACGGTCTTAAAAATGCTGGCATCGAAGTTAACCGCAAGATGCTTGCTGACTTAGCTGTTCATGACGAAAAAGCTTTCGCTGAATTAGCAACAGTTGCAAAAAACAACATTAACTAATTAATTAGTTGAAACCTTAGGAGAATTTTCTTCTAAGGTTTTTTATTTGTATACAAAGAGAGAGATGTCGTTATTGATATGACAAAACCTATATAAAAGCTATAGCAATATAGAAGAATATACATATGAAGTCAGGAGAATCCTTCTGGCTTTTTTTTATTATGCCCCTTTGGAAAGAAGAGTATCTTTCCTAGGTGAAACGACACTGCTATAATGGAAAGATGATATGGAACTTTCATCAGATAAAATAACATTTTCATTAGTGGACAATACACAGATAATGATTACCTATCACCAATCGGAGTGAACAATCTAATCGTGATGATTGAAACGTATTTGTAAATTAAGGACAAGCTATTTTGTAAAGAGGTAAATGGCTTACTTATTAATAAGAAATGAAAAATAATAATGAACTTTGAAATGAAACAACATTGTTGCGTAACATGCGATGTTGGAGGAGGACAATAGAGTGGACTTACTACAACTATTTAAATTACAAAAAGAATTAGATGACCGTATTGCGAAAGAACATGACTTACAACCGAAAAAATTGTTAAAAGAGAAAATGTTAGCTCTTCTTGTAGAAATTGGAGAACTTGCAAATGAAACACGTTGTTTTAAATATTGGAGCAACAAACCAGCATCAGAACGTGAAGTCATACTAGAAGAATACGTAGATGGTTTACATTTTATTTTATCAATCGGAATTGATTTAGGTATTGATAAAAACTTCCTATTCTATAAGTGTGCACAGACGAATAAAACACAAGTAGAAATTTTCTTAGACACATATGCGAAGGTAATTCGTTTTACAGATCAACCATCTATTACGAACTATATTGAATTATTTACAAGCTACCTTCGACTAGGACAAGCGCTTGAGTTTGAACAAGAAGAGATTGAAAAGGCATATTTAGATAAAAACGAAGTAAATCATCAGCGTCAAACACAAGGATACTAAGTTAATTTTTGAATATTTCAATTTCCTTTTGTATAATGAAGTGACTGAAGAAAAAGGAGGGTGTTGGCAATGACAAAATTAGACGAGACATTGACAATGCTAAAAGAATTAACAGATGCACGTGGTATTGCGGGTAACGAGCGTGAACCACGTGAAGTAATGAAGAAATATATTGAGCCGTTTGCGGACGAACTTTCTACTGATAATTTAGGAAGTTTAGTTGCGAAAAAAGTAGGGGAAGAAAACGGCCCGAAAATTATGGTTGCAGGTCATTTAGATGAAGTTGGCTTTATGATTACACAAATTGATGACAAAGGTTTCCTTCGTTTCCAAACAGTTGGTGGCTGGTGGTCACAAGTTATGCTTGCACAGCGCGTAACAATTGTAACGCGTAAAGGAGATGTAACAGGTGTTATCGGTTCAAAACCACCTCATATCTTACCTCCAGAAGCGCGTAAAAAGCCAGTTGAAATTAAAGACATGTTCATCGATATTGGTGCTTCTAGCCAAGAAGAAGCAATGGAGTGGGGCGTACGACCAGGAGATCAAGTTGTACCTTACTTTGAATTCCAAGTGATGAAGAATGAAAAAATGTTACTTGCAAAAGCATGGGATAACCGAATTGGTTGTGCAATTGCAATTGATGTATTAAAACAATTAAAAGGTGAAAAGCATCCAAACGTTGTATATGGCGTCGGGACTGTACAAGAAGAAGTCGGTCTTCGTGGTGCAAAAACATCTGCAAACTATATTAAACCAGATATCGCGTTCGCAGTAGATGTTGGTATCGCTGGTGACACACCTGGTGTAACATCAAAAGAAGCGCAAAGTAAAATGGGTGATGGACCACAGATTATTTTATATGATGCTTCTGTTATTGGTCATACAGGTTTACGTGACTTTGTAGTTGATGTTGCTGATGAATTACAAATTCCATACCAATATGATTCAGTAGCGGGCGGTGGAACGGATGCAGGTGCAATTCATATTGCTGTAAATGGTATTCCGTCTATGGCCATTACGATTGCAACGCGTTACATTCATTCTCATGCGGCAATGTTACACCGTGATGACTATGAAAATGCAGTGAAGTTAATTGTAGAAGTTATTAAACGTCTTGATAAAGAGGCAGTACATAACATTACATTTAATTAATAGAAAAAGCGAAGGAGCCTCTCCTTCGCTTTTTTATGTTTTAAAAAGGCCGTTCTAATCCAGCTGCAGTATGAGCCCCTAAAATGATTAAACGAGTTAATTGCATGGCCATAAAATGCGGGGTATATATCATTCCTTTTTTTAGCCATGACATAATCATGCCGAGGTGGGCACCAGTAACATAACTAATAAGAATATCACGTGGAACCATTAGTTTTTCATCGTTAGGTTGTGAAATAGAGAGGCTTAATGTTAAATGTGTTTGAATTGCTTTCATCATTTTATACGTATAATTTCCGGCAGCTTTATCACCAAGCATGACGTTATAGAAGTTCGCATTTTCTGCAATATGTTCGAACAAGGCCAAAAAACTTGGATGTGGTGAATCAAATGTAAGTTGAAAATCTTCTTTATTTCTATTTTTTTGTTTAATGACTTTTGTTAACTTCTCTAACATTTCTTCAATGCTTTTGTCTAATAAGTCATATTTATCGTGATAATGGCTATAAAACGTAGCACGATTTACAGGAGCACGTTCTGCAATATGTTGAACAGTTACATTTTCAAACCCTTTTTCGCCTACTAAAGCGACAAAAGCATCCTGTATGAGTTGTCTCGTCCGTTTTACACGTGGATCATTTGTATTTTTAATAGACATTTTTATTTCCCCTTGTTTAATTTTCTTTACTTAAACAACATATCAGCGTTATATTGTTGTTTAAACGACATTTCATACGTAAATTGTCGGTTGTAGATTTAAAATAATTATTTATAATTATAAACGATAGTCCTTCAGAAATCAGCACCGCTCGCAGGTAGATAAATTTCGATTTACACCGCAGATGGTGTGATTTTTTTGTTTAAAAGTTAATATAATTAACAATTAAGCAATCTAAACAATAAGGACATAAATAGTTTAGAAAAAAATTATATGCGATATAAGGAGAGGAATGCAATGAATCAGTTTCGAAGAATGGTAATTATCAACATTATCACATTAATTGTACTAGTTGGCGGCGGTATTGGCGCTTATTACTATTACAACCAAACGGAAAATTACTTAAAAACAGACAATGCAAAGATTGACGGAAAGGTAATTCCGATTGCGTCACCAGTAGCAGGTAAACTAACTGACTGGAAAGCAGAAGTAGGTAAGAACTACAATGAAAACGATAAATTAGGTGCTGTTACTGTAGCAGCAGCAAATGGAGAACAAACAGTAGATGTAACAATTCCGCAAAACGCAACAGTTGTACAATCAAACGCAACAACAAATGCTTTCGTTGGAGCAGGTAGCCCGATTGCTTATGCATTTGATATGAACAATTTATGGGTAACAGCAAATATTGAAGAAACAGTAATTGATGATGTTCAAAAAGGCCAAACAGTAGATGTATATGTAGATGCATACCCAGATACAACGTTAACAGGAAAAGTAGAACAAGTTGGCTTAACAACAGCGAACACATTCTCAATGTTACCATCAAGTAACGCAACAGCGAACTATACGAAAGTAAAGCAAGTTGTACCAGTTAAAATTTCTTTAGATCATAGTAAATCAGTAAATATTGTTCCTGGAATGAATGTGTCAGTTCGTATTCATAAGTAAGGGGGAGATGAGATGTCCTCAATTGCAATTGTAGGATATGCACTATTTTGTATAATCGTCTTCTTCCTTGTAAATCGTCTTTTACGAAAGAAAAAAACGAACGTGGGAGAAGAACAAGTCCCAGCCGTAAGTAAAATAGAAGTAAGTAAGGTAGAAACAGAAGAGAAAGAAAATGAACAAAAGCAAGAAGTAGAAATTTCTAATGTAGTTGAGTTAGAAACAAGCAAGCAAGAAGAAGTAAAACAAGAAAAAGAAATGCCGAAAAAACAAACGTCTATGCCTATAGAGAATGTAAATGTAAAAGCAGTTGTAACAGTATTAATTCTCGGTATGTTCGTTTCTATTTTAAACCAAACAATTATTAACGTTGCATTGCCACCGTTAATGAATGAATTTAACGTATCAACTTCAACAGCACAATGGTTAATTACAGGATTCATGCTTGTAAATGGTATTTTAGTACCGATTAGTGCCTTTTTAGTTTCACGATTTACGTATCGTAAATTATTCGTAGCAGCAATGTTATTCTTTACTGTAGGATCTATCATTTGTGCTACATCAGGAAACTTTACAATGATGATGACAGGTCGTATTATTCAAGCGGTCGGTGCAGGTATTTTAATGCCGGTTGGTATGAATATTTTCATGACATTATTCCCACCTCATAAGCGCGGAGCAGCGATGGGATTACTAGGTGTAGCGATGATTTTAGCTCCAGCTATCGGACCAACTGTAACAGGTTGGGTAATTGAAAACTACAGCTGGAACTTAATGTTCTATGCGATGTTTATTATCGGTTTAATTATTACCTTCCTATCTTTAAAATTCTTTACACTAGCTCAGCCAGTATCTAAAACGAAATTAGATGTATTTGGTGTTATTAGTTCAAGTATTGGACTAGGAAGCTTGTTGTACGGATTTAGTGAAGCTGGAAATAATAGTTGGACTAGTGCCGAAGTTGTTATTTCACTTGTTATCGGTGTAATTGGTTTAGCGTTATTTATTTGGAGAGAGTTGACAACAGACAATAAAATGCTTGATTTACAAGTATTTAAATATCCAGTATTTACTTTCACTTTATTAATTAACGCAATCGTTACGATGGCATTATTCGGAGGTATGCTACTACTTCCAGTATATCTGCAAAACATTCGTGGCTTCACACCAATTGAATCAGGTTTATTATTACTTCCAGGTTCATTAATTATGGGAATCATGGGACCTATTGCAGGTAAACTATTTGATAAATATGGAATTCGTCCGTTAGCGATTGTTGGATTAGCTATTACAACGTTTGCGACATATGAATTTACAAAGTTATCAATGGATACGCCATATAGCGTTATTATGACGGACTATATTATACGTTCAATTGGTATGTCATTCATTATGATGCCAATTATGACAGCTGGTATGAACGCACTGCCGATGAAATTAATTTCTCACGGTACAGCAACGCAAAATACATCAAGGCAGGTAGCTGGTTCAATCGGAACAGCGATTTTAATCACACTTATGACGCAACAAACAACTGCTCACGTAGCAGATTACGGTAACATGTTAACAACGTCAAACCCAATTTTAGTTGATAAAGTACATGGCATGGGGCAAAGCTTAGCGGCCTTAGCTGGATCAGCGCAAGCAGGAGATGCGATGAGCACGCAACTATTATATGGACAAATTTCAAAGCTATCTGCAATTAACGGTATTAACGATGCATTCTTAATTGCAACAATATTAGCAGGTGTTGCATGGGTGTTATCGTTCTTCTTACAATCAGGAAATAAACCAAATAGAAAAGCAGGGAATTAATTTCCCTGCTTTTTTGTGTTCTTTATGCAGTTACATATAAAAGCTGATAACCAGCTACGGAGCAAAGCCCTGCTATAAACAAAATCGTCCCCATAGAACGAATACTCGATATGTGTCTGCCGCTTATAATAGTTAATAGTCCAGCTAAAGAGAAGAAGCACCAATATAAAGTTCCCGAAATTGGAACCATCCCTTCTAAATCTATTCCAGAACCTATACAAAAGATAGGAACAACGATAAGTAATATGCTAATGAAACCAGCTATAGTGGTAAGTGATTTCCGATGTTTCATGCCAGCAATAATTAAAAAAATACCGACGATGAATTCACATAACATGAAAGTAAGAGCTAAAATCATCCAAGTTAATATTCCGAACACTTCTGTATTACCTCCGATTTTTGGGTTTCAAAAAATGTTATATATAGAATGAATCACCTACAGACATGAGCACCCAGAAAATAACCCCTAATATTCCAGCGGTAAAAATAATGAATCCCATATTACGTATACTTTTAATTTTGGCTTGTAATCCACTTATCCCTGCTAATAATCCAGTTAAAGAAAACAGTATCCAATATAAAGTAGTTGAAATAGGGATGATTGTATTGCTCTCCACTCCCATGCCCCAAAAAACAAAAGGTAGTGTGACAAAGGAAAAGCTAAGTAACCCCATTAAACCGACAAATAATTTACGGTGTTTCACGCTAGTAACAATTAAAAAAATACCACCGAAAAATCCGCATAAAACAAGAAGTGGCATATAAACAATCCAAAGTAAGCTCAACATATGTAATCTCCTTCTGTGTAATCAGTTATATTTTACTACATGAGGTTTATTTTGGATATTATTAATGAATATGTATAATTTGATAGAAATGAGTAGTGGTCATACGAATTAATAAAAGAGGTATCGCGATGATACCTCTTTTTAACTCAAGAACGCCAACATATTATTCATAATATGAAATAACATAGCTGGAATAATGGATTTTGTTTTTTTACATAAAATAGCCATTAATAATCCCATGAAGAAAGTAATTACCATAACCCCAAGTGAGTATGTATGAGCGATACCGAAGAAGAAACTTGTTACGATGGCTGCGATCCAAAATGGAAAGCGTTCTGAGAAGAAGCGAAGTATAAAACCACGGAAAATAAGTTCTTCAAAAATGGGTGTGAGTATGGCGAAGCTGAGAAGCAATAATATTTGATATTGCTTAAAGACGTCTAAGCTTAGTGCGGAAGATTGCTGCTTCGTTGCATTTTGGAACACATAATTTAACAGTATGTAATTGAGTACGATGTTTATAACGAAGAAAAGAAGTAAATATACGTATGTGCGCCATTCTTTCAGTGCTTTAAAGTTAAAAGATTTTAGTAGTAATTTTTTTGCGGGTTCGAATTTAAAAATGAAGAATAACAGTACGGCTAGTTGTAATACGGTACTTGCGGTATTGGCAATAGATTCGTACAGGGCAATTTGTTTTTTATTTGTGAGACCAGCTGTATAAATTGTTAATGGCATTGCGAGGAACACAGTAATAAGTCCGGTTCCGAAAAAAGCGAATAAAACGGAGCTAATAAATTGTAACCATGACATAGAGTATTTCTGTTCATTAGAAAGTTGTGTAGCGGGTTGCATTTGTAAAATCACCTCTTTATATTTGTATATTTAATTATAAAGCATATCGTTTTCGGGTGTAACATTTAAATATTACATATAAAGGTGTATTTTCCATAAAATAATAAAAGAGGTATCACCCTATAGTGATGCCTCTTTCTTATTGATAACTATGTTCTGCTTTGTTATTCGATTTTGATTGCTCTATTTGCAATTCACGCTCTACTAAACGGTCTAACTGTTGAATAGCTTTTAATGCTTTTTCATAAGAAATTGTTCGATAATGATGCGCTCCGCCCGGTTCTTCATCTGCTTCGTCTGCCCATTTAATAATGTTTTGAAGAGATGTTCTTTCGATTTCTTGTTCTACTAAGAAAGAATCAGTATGAAGAAGAATGGCGATAGAAATCTCTTTTGCTAGTTTAGGGTGCTCTCCTAATCTAATAAGCAATTTATGAGCTCTTTCTGCTCCTTTAATTGCGTGTATATCATTCTTTTTATATAAATCATAGTCCCATTCGCCGCCTGTGTACCACGTATGATGTCCGATATCATGAAGGAAACCAGCCTTTGTAGCAGCATCGACTGAGGCGTGATGCTTTTTAGCTAAGTGAAACGCATGGTAAGCGACAGCAATCGCGTGGACCATCCCAGAACGATTTACGTATTTTTGTGTAATATGGTGTTTAAAAATTTGTTCAAGCGTAATACGGTGCATAAAACATTCACTCCTTTTATCCCGCTTTAACGGGCAGTAAGATTCCTACTTCAAAATTCAGCGAATACGAGGAAGTTAGGTGAGGAATCAATTGCCCGTAAAAGCCCGATTGGTTCAACTAATAATTAGTGGGGATGAACCCCCCTCCCCACTAATTAAAGTTTCACTTTATCTTATGGTGTCTATAAAGAAAATCGATCGGTTTAAATGTATTTTGAACATTGTACTCCATCATAGTTCGTTAGTAAAGTAGAAATGTTTAGGAGAAGAAAAAAATTTTCCGCAAAAAAAATCACCTTGGCCTATGCAAAGGTGATTTTCAAATTGCTTATTTTTTTAATCCTTGCTCTAGTGTTTCTAACATTTCGTGCTTTTCATTTTCATCGGCGTTTTTCCAAATGACTTCAAATAAAACACCAAGACCTGGTAGCATTTTTTCTTCACCGCTTTGAATTGCATCGACAATTGTTTCTTGTAATTGATCTTGTGTATTACCAGATACATTTGCTAATACAGCACCGCGTAAATTAAAACTCATTGTTTTCACCTCTTCTTCAGAATTGAAACTGACGTTAGTTTTTGTTCTTTTTTATGTAAATATGTATGAAAAATAGGCTATAATGATAAGACAAGAAGAGAGGGAAATACATATTATGAAAAACATTGATTCAGTACAAAATCCGCGTGTGAAGCAGTGGAAAAAGCTGCAAACGAAAAAAGAACGCGATAAAAAAGGTTTATTTTTTGTAGAAGGATTCCACTTAGTGGAGGAAGCTTTAAAAGTAGGAGTTGTAACAGAACTTATCGTTTCAGATCAGACAGACCTTCCGAAAGATTGGACAGTTAATGATGTAGAGATGTATATCGTACCGGAAGCAATCGTAAAAGTACTTCGTGAAACAGAAACGACGCAAGGTGTATTTGCTGTCTGTGAAAAGCATGAGAAAGAAGTAGCTCTTGCTGATGGAAAGTTTCTTTTACTAGATGGTCTGCAAGACCCAGGTAACTTAGGGACGATTATTCGTACAGCTGATGCAGCTGGCATTCATGCCGTTGTGCTTGGAGAAGGTTGTGTTGATGTTTATAATAGTAAAGTACTCCGTTCTACACAAGGCTCTATTTTCCACTTACCAATTGTAAAAGGGAACTTAGAAGAATGGGTAGACAAGTTAAAAGAAAATAACGTTCCTGTATATGGAACAGCTCTTGAAAATGGAGTTCCGTACGGGGAAGTAACACCAGCTGGTAGTTTTGCATTAATTGTAGGAAATGAAGGAAACGGCGTACGTCAAGAAATTCTTGCGAAAACGGATCAAAACTTGTATATTCCGATTTACGGCGGGGCAGAATCATTAAATGTTGCAGTTGCAGCAGGGATTTTAACGTATTATTTGCAAAGCCCGGTTGCGAACAAATAAAAAACTTCTTATAATAAGTTGAAGTACATTATATTAAAAGTTAAATAACGAAAAACGTTGATAGAGAAGAGTAGCTTACAAAATCGCCATATAGGGAGAGAATGCCGTAGACTGAAAGCATTCTTATGGTAGACGGAAGTGAATTCACCTCTGGAGTTGACGCCAGGACCATGTATATGTAAAGGCGTTCCGGTCAGAATTGATCGTTATAACTAATGAGTGGGCAGACATGTTCTGTCAATTTAGGGTGGTACCGCGAATTTACCTCGTCCCTTTTTGGGAGCGAGGTTTTTTTATTTTTAAAATTAGGAGGGTTCCAAATGGAAGCACGTTTAAAAGAGCTAAAGCAAAAAGCGTTAGAGCTTATTGAAGAAGCGAAAGAGCTAAAAGGCTTAAACGACGTACGCGTAGCGTATTTAGGAAAAAAAGGTCCAATTACAGAAGTATTACGCGGCATGGGAAAATTATCAGCAGAAGAGCGTCCACGTATGGGAGCATTAGTAAATGAAGTACGTGAAGCGATTCAAATGCGTCTAGATGACAAAATCAGCAACTTAGAAAAAGCAGTAATTGAAGCGAAATTAGCTACTGAAACAATTGATGTTACCTTACCAGGTCGTCCTGTTGAAACAGGTTGTCACCATCCGTTAACAGCTGTTGTTGAACAAATTGAAGATGTATTCATCGGTATGGGTTATGAAGTAGCGGAAGGAACAGAAGTAGAAAAAGACTACTACAACTTCGAAGCATTAAACTTACCGAAAGATCACCCAGCACGTGATATGCAAGATACATTCTACATTACAGAAGAAACGTTACTACGTACACATACATCTTCTGTGCAAGCACGTACGATGGAAAATAATAAAGAAAAAGGCCCAATTAAAATTATTTGTCCTGGTAAAGTGTATCGCCGCGATGACGATGATGCGACGCATTCACACCAGTTCATGCAAATTGAAGGTCTTGTAATTGATAAAAATATTCGTATGAGTGACTTAAAAGGTACACTGCAAGTATTCGTGAAAAAGATGTTCGGTGAAGATCGTGAAATCCGTCTTCGTCCAAGTTTCTTCCCATTCACAGAGCCATCTGTAGAGATGGATATTTCTTGTATGATGTGTCACGGCAAAGGTTGCGGCACTTGTAAAGGAACTGGTTGGATTGAAATTTTAGGCGCAGGTATGGTTCACCCGAACGTACTTGAAATGGCTGGTTATGATTCAAAAGAATATCAAGGTTTCGCATTCGGTATGGGCGCAGAGCGTATCGCAATGTTGAAATACGGCGTAGATGACATTCGTCATTTCTATACAAATGATGTACGTTTCTTACAACAATTCAAACGAGCGTAAGGGAAGGAGAGGATAAGTATGTTCGTATCATATCGTTGGTTACAAGAGTATGTAGATATTAAAGATGTAACGGCACAAGAACTAGCAGACAAAATCACGAAAAGTGGTATTGAAGTAGAAGGCGTTGAAGTATTAAATAAAGGTGTAAAAGGTGTTGTAGTTGGTCACGTATTAGAATGTGAAAAACACCCAGAAGCTGATAAGTTAAGCAAATGCTTAATCGATATCGGTGAAGAAGAACCAGTTCAAATTATTTGTGGTGCTGCTAACATTGCAAAAGGTTTAAAAGTGCCAGTTGCAAAAGTTGGCGCTGTACTACCTGGTAATTTCAAAATTAAAAAAGCAAAACTACGTGGTGAAGCTTCTCACGGTATGGTTTGTGCTCTTCAAGAGCTTGGCATTGATGGAAAGTTAGTTTCAAAAGAATATGCAGATGGTATCTTCATCTTCCCAAGTGACGCTGAAGTTGGTGCAGATGCACTTGAAATTTTAAACTTACATGATGAAGTACTTGAGCTTGGTTTAACACCAAACCGTGCAGATTGCTTAAACATGTTAGGTGTTGCATATGAAGTAGCTGCTATTTATGGCCGTGAAGTAAAACTTCCAGCTATCGACTTACAAGAAACAGCAGAAAAAACTGCTGATTACATTTCTGTAAGTGTAGAAGCGAAAGAAGAAAACCCATTATACATTGCAAAAATGGTAAAGAACGTAAAAATTGGTCCGTCACCAATGTGGATGCAAACTCGCCTTATGGCAGCTGGCATTCGTCCAATTAGCAACGTAGTTGATATTACAAACTACATTTTAATGGAATACGGTCAACCGTTACATGCATTCGATTACGATAAATTAGGTTCAAAAGAAATCGTTGTTCGTCTTGCAAAAGAAGGCGAAAAAATTGAAACGTTAGATGATCAAGAACGTACATTACAAAGCCACCATCTTGTCATTACAAACGGTACAAAAGCTTTAGCTGTTGCTGGTGTAATGGGTGGAGCGGATTCTGAAGTTACAAATGAGACAGTAAACGTTCTAATTGAGTCTGCATATTTTGCGGGTCAAACAGTGCGCCGTACATCAAAAGACTTAGGTCTTCGCAGTGAGTCAAGTGCGCGTTTCGAAAAAGGAATCGACCCAACACGTACATTTGAAGCAATTCAACACGCAGCTGCTTTAATGGCGAAATACGCTGGCGGTGAGGCGCTTGAAGGTGTAGTAGAAGCTGACAACTTACAAGTACAAGAGCGTACAGTATCTGTTACTGCTGACAAAGTAAACCGTGTATTAGGTACAAATATTTCTGCAAGTGAAATGGGTACAATGTTCACAAACTTAAAGTTCCCATTCACAGAAGTAGAAGGAACATTCCACGTGAATGTACCAGCACGTCGTCCTGACATTACAATTTCAGAAGACTTAGTAGAAGAAGTGGGCCGTCTATACGGTTATGACCACATTCCAGTTACATTACCTTCTGGAACGATGACTCGTGGTAAATTAACATCAGCACAAACGAAACGTCGTAAAGTACGTCGCTTCTTAGAAGGTGCTGGTTTATATGAAGCAATCACGTATTCATTAACAAGCACTGACAAAGCGAAACAATATATGGTTGAGCCAAACGAAAAGGCGCCTGTCGCTCTTGCACTTCCAATGAGTGAAGAACGTAGCCAACTTCGTTTAAGCTTAGTACCACAATTGTTAGAAGCAGTTTCATACAACGTTGCACGTAAAAACGACAGTGTTGCTTTATACGAAGTAGGTTCTATCTTCTTACCGACAGAAGAAGGAGAACTTCCGAAAGAAGAACAACATCTTGCAGGTGTTATGACAGGTCTTGCTCTTCACCATGCATGGCAAGGTGAGAAGAAAGTAGTAGACTTCTTCGTTGTGAAAGGTGTACTAGAAGGATTATTCGACGTACTTGGCGTTTCAAACCAAATCACTTATGCACCAGCAAAACGTGAAGGTATGCACCCAGGTCGTACAGCTGACATCGTATTAGATGGCGAAGTAATTGGTTTCATCGGTCAATTGCACCCAGAAGCAGAAAAACAATTAGATGTGAAAAATACATTCGTATTTGAACTATCTCTTGTAAAAGTATTCGGTGCAGACGCAGAAGAAACTTACTACTCAGCGATTCCACGTTTCCCATCCATGACACGTGACATGGCTGTTGTCGTAACGAAAGAAACAAAAGCTGGCGAAATGAAGCAAGTTATTGCTGAAGCTGGCGGGGAACTTCTGAAAGACGTAACACTATTTGACTTATACGAAGGTGAAAAAATGGAAGAAGGCAAGAAGTCACTTGCATTCTCTATGAACTACTTCGATCCAGAGCGTACGTTAACAGACGAAGAAGTAACAGAAGCACATAACCGTGTATTAACAGCGGTAGAAGAGAAATTTGGTGCGGAGTTACGTAAGTAATAAGAAATTGCCGGATTTATTCCGGTGATTTTTTTATTGGATTGGTTGTCGGAAAATGTCGGTAAGTCGATATATTACAAAAATCGCCGATATATTTTCCGACATCTTGCATCTTTCTCTCGAATGTAGTACATTAATTTTAGTTTAACAAAATGAAAGACGATGATAAGGAAAAGTAGTATATACTATAATCCAAAGCGAGTCAGGGACGGTGAAAGCCTGATGAGGCGGTATATGTGAAGAACACCTTGGAGTTGCTAACCGAAATTGAATCTTGTATTCAAGAGTAGACTTAGACGGGAATCCGGCCTGTTACAAACCGGGAAGTATGTATTACATACGAGTTAAAGTTGGTCTTTATGACAAATTGGGTGGTACCGCGAAGTTTAACCTTTCGTCCCTTTATGGATGAAAGGTTTTTTTGTATTTAAATATATCAGCAAAGGAGAATTTCACTATGGAAAACACATTAGTAAAAAGTCTGTATAGAGATACAGATAAATACGCAGGTCAAACAGTACAAGTATCAGGGTGGATTCGTAACTTACGTGATTCAAAAGCGTTTGGTTTCATCGAATTAAACGACGGTAGCTTCTTCAAAAGCGTTCAAATCGTTTTCGATACAGAATTAGATAACTTCAAAGAAATTGCAAAACTTCCACTTAGCTCTTCAGTTAAAGTAGAAGGTAAAGTAATTGTAACGCCTGGAGCGAAGCAACCATTTGAAATTAAAGCAGAAAAAATTGATATTGAGGGCTTATCAGATTCTGATTACCCACTTCAAAAGAAACGTCATACGTTTGAATACTTACGTACAATCGCTCACTTACGTCCAAGAACAAATGCATTCTCTGCAACGTTCCGCGTACGTTCTATCGCAGCATTTGCGATTCACCAATTCTTCCAAGAGCGTGGATTCGTACATGTTCACACACCTATCATCACTGGTAGTGATACAGAAGGTGCGGGCGAAATGTTCCGCGTAACAACGCAAGATTTAAATAACGTACCAAAAGGCGAAGACGGACAAGTTGATGAATCAAAAGACTTCTTCGGCAAAGAAACAAACTTAACAGTAAGTGGACAGCTGAACGCTGAAGCTTATGCATTAGCATTCCGTGATGTATACACATTCGGACCTACATTCCGTGCAGAAAACTCAAACACAACTCGCCACGCTGCTGAGTTCTGGATGGTTGAGCCTGAGATTGCATTCGCTGAACTAGGTGACGTAATGAACCTTACAGAAGATATGCTGAAATATGCAATGAAATACGTATTAGAGCATGCACCAGAAGAAATGGAATTCTTCAACAGCTTCGTTGATAAAACAGTTCTAGAGCGCATGAACAACGTAATTAACTCTGACTTCGGTCGTATCACTTATACAGAAGCAATTAAAGTACTTCAAGAATCAGGTGCTGACTTCAAATACCCAGTAGAATGGGGAATTGACTTACAAACAGAGCACGAAAGATACTTATCAGAAGAAATCTTCAAACGCCCTGTATTCGTAACTGACTATCCGAAAGACATTAAAGCATTCTACATGCGCTTAAATGACGACGGTAAAACAGTGGCTGCTACTGACCTTCTAGTTCCTGGCATCGGCGAATTAATCGGCGGAAGTCAACGTGAAGAAAGAATGGACGTTTTAGTAGACAGAATTAAAGAATTAGGTATGAACGAAGAGGACTACTGGTGGTACTTAGAACTTAGAAAATACGGCGGTACAAAACACGCTGGATTCGGTCTAGGTTTCGAGCGCTTCCTAATGTACATCACTGGCATGGCTAACATCCGTGACGTAATTCCATTCCCAAGAACTCCAGGTTCTTCTGAATTCTAAAATATGAAAAAAGCGAGAGGATTTCCTCTCGCTTTTTATTTTGTATAGTTTATTCTCCTGTAGCAAAAAGTAACGCGAAGGGGTGAATATAAATGAGTAAAAAAGTGAAAAAAGATCATTCAAGATCGGGCCTAGGTTCTCCAGAAGTAGAAGGACAAGGAACGACAACACATGAAACAGGTTCTCATAAAGTACCTTCATCAAATAAGAAGCAGAAACGAAGCTAACATAAAAAAGGAGAGTCTTGGCGACTCTCCTTTTTTATATATTACATTTTCTTATCGTTAATTTCTTTTGTAATGTTATCTACATCCTTGTCTAATCGATCGAAATAGAAAAACCACAGTAAGCTCATGAACACGTAATAGATGGCCATCACACCAAGATTATCAGATATATTTTCAAATGTAGATTTAGTAGTGAAAAAAGCTCCCCAAATGGTAGAAATAGTGAGGTAAGAAAGTGGACCTACGATGTGTACGAAAGCATATAATATCTTTTTTACTTTTACAGTGTTCATATGAAAAACCTCCTTTTTCTAATCATACATTCAAGCTCCTCGCAGAAGTGTTGTAGTTTTGCGGGATTATGTATTAACGAGCGGGCATCGTGTTTCCCGATAAAGTGAAACTTTAATCAGTGGGGGGGGTCATCCCCCACCGATTATTAGTTGAACCAATCGGACTTTTATGGGCAGTTGATCCCCCACCCAACTTCTTTGCTTTCGCTGAATTTTGAGGTGGGGGTCTTACTGCCCGTTAAAGTGGGATAAATCTGCGGATCCGAAAGTTTAATAAGAAAGATCGACCATAGCGCTCTATTAAATCGTTAAACTCTCGTTGTTCACTGAGTAGCTGAATGTTTTCTCTAATTTCAAACTGTCTTTCGTGTGGATCGCCTAGTAAAATATTTAGAATCATTTGTAGAAGTAGCAATGGGAATCTCCTCCTATGTTAGAATAATCTGTATATTATAATTATAACAAAGCTATAAGGACAATAGTAGGGTGAAACAAAAAACAGGAGTTTGTAGGCTCCTGTTTTTGTCGATACTATTTTAATAAGCGAAACGCCTTCTCTGTATTAGCAAAATGCAGTTTCACAAACTCAGGTAATCGCTCTTTACCAAGCTTTTGAATTAATTTAGCAGCGGCGATATCAACTTGTTTACCAGCACCCTTTGGAAGCGGCATACCAGCTTTTTTACTTAGTTCGTCAAATTGTTTTACGAATGAGTAACGAGCTAAAATGGAAGCAGCGGCTACTGCTAAATGTACACTTTCACCTTTCGTCGCGAAATAAACATTTTCACGCTGTACCTGTTTTTGTTTAGCTAAATATTTGTAGTATGTATCAGGTTGTGTAAATTGGTCGATTAAGACGCCTTCAGGTTTTGTAGGTGCAATTTTAGCTAATAAGTTTGTAATAGCTTTATTGTGTAGTAAAGCTTTTAACTTACCTTGGTTGTTTCCTTTATCAAATAGCTCGTTATATTTTTCGTTATGAAGGACGAGAGAGCTGTAAGGGACAACGTGAAGAAGTTGTTTCGCAATGGCAGTAATTTGTTCGTCATTTAAGTTTTTAGAGTCTTTTACACCAAGCTCTTTTAGTAGTGGGATTTGCTTCGCATCCACATATACAGCAACTACTGTCATCGGTCCGAAGAAATCACCAGTACCCACTTCATCTGACCCTACGATTGACATTGTACCGATAGAAGCAGGCGGTGCATAACGGTGTGAATCGACAGATTTTTTTACAGCTGTTTTTGGAGTTTGGGAGACAGTTTGCCAACGGGCAGCTTCTGCTTCAGCACGTCCACCTTGGAACATTACTTTTCCGGATTTATACGCTGTAATGGTGCACGATGGCACTTTTGCCATGAAGATTCCGCCTTGCGGAGTTTTCGGGCTAAGCGAATGTTTATATTGTTGTTTCATGTCTTCAATTACTGTAGAACTTGTTTGAATTACGATAGAATTTGACATAATGGTCGCCCCTTTTTTTATATTGTTATTTTTATCATATCGGATTGTTCTTTCTGTTTCCATATTATGAAGGTTCATGGTATGATAAACTTTAGGATTCTGTACGTGATTGGAGGCCGGTGAGTTGTCACAACAAAAGGGAAAGAAAAGTCGAATTAATGTAGAAATCTATGGTCAGCAATATTCAGTTGTTGGCGATGAAAGTACAAGTCATATCCGCATGGTAGCAGCGATTGTGGATGATAAAATGCGCGAACTCAATGCCAAGAATCCTTCGCTTGACACGAGTAGACTAGCGGTATTGACGGCGGTAAACGTCATACACGATTACATAAAATTAAAAGAAGAACATGAGAAATTGAAAGAAAGTATGACAAAAAAAGGAATGGAATAACATGATTGATATTATTATCATTTTACTGCTTGTTATGGGATTTTTCCTCGGCTTACGCAGAGGGTTCATCTTGCAACTTGTAAAGTTAACAAGCTTTATTATCGCATACCTTGTTGCATACTGGTACTGTAAAGATTTAGCGCCAGCACTTGCGAAATTTATTCCGTATCCATTTGATAAAAACGTATCTGTTCCAGAATGGATTGATGCAAATAATATTGAGACAGTATTTTATCAAGCGCTTGCGTTTATCATATTGTTTATTATCACAAAAATTGCACTTTCATTACTTGGTAATTTGTTAAATATGTTTGCAGAAATACCGGTTTTAAAGCAAGTAAATGCGTTTGCGGGGGCAATCCTCGGATTTTTAGAAGTATATATTATTTTGTTTGTCTTAATTATCATTGGGAACATTCTTCCGATTGAACAATTACAAACACCATTACAACAATCATCAATTAGCAAAATAATTGTAGACGATACACCGATTCTCTCTGAAAAGGTGAAGGAACTATGGCAGACAGGTAGCAGAGTATAACTTCTCTTTTTTCGGAAAGAGAAGTTTTTTTCTATGAAAGAAAGGCGGGACAATGATGAAAGTAAATAAAAAACAAGTGATTAAATTATTAGAGACAATCGGGCTTTTTATGGAACTAAAGGGCGCGAATCCATTTAAAATATCGGCGTTTCGTAAAGCGGCAGCAGCATTAGAAAGTGATGATCGTAGTCTTTCTGAGATTGAAGATTTCACGAAGATTCCTGGCATTGGAAAAGGAACAGCAGCAGTTATTCAAGAATATATAGAGTCGGGAACATCTGAAGTATTACAAGAGCTTGAAAAAGAAGTGCCAAGTAGCTTATTACCGTTATTAAAATTACCAGGCCTTGGTGGTAAAAAGGTAGCTAAGTTATATAAAGAACTTGGTGTTGTTGATATGGAATCGCTAAAAGCGGTTTGTGAGGAAAATAAAGTACAAGCTTTAGCTGGTTTCGGTAAGAAGACAGAAGAGAAAATATTAGAAGCAATCGATCAAGTAGGATCTCGTCCGGAGCGTTTACCAATCGCGACGGTATTGCCTATTGCCGGGGAAATAGAGGAGAAATTGTCGAATATTGCTGAGGTAATTCGTTTCTCGCGCGCTGGTAGTTTGCGCCGCGTTCGTGAAACAGTGAAAGATTTAGACTTTATTATTGCAACGACAGAACCAGCTGCAGTACGTGAGCATTTACTACAATTCGATAATATGATTGAAGTAATTGCGAGCGGGGATACGAAAGTTTCTGTTCGTCTTCAATATGAATATGATATTTCGATTGATTTCCGCTTAGTAAAACCAGAAGAGTTTATTACAACTCTTCACCATTTCACAGGATCAAAAGACCATAACGTAAAAATGCGTCAAATCGCAAAAGATAAAGGCGAGAAAATTAGTGAATATGGCGTGGAGAACTTGGAAACAGGTGAAGTGAAAACATTCGAGACGGAAGAAGAATTCTTTGCTCATTTCGGTCTTCCATTTATCCCGCCAGAAGTGCGTGAAGATGGAAAAGAAATTGAATTAATTAAAGAGTATCCAAACTTAATTCAGTTCTCTGACATACAAGGTGATTTACATATGCATACAACATGGAGTGACGGTGCTTTTTCTATTGAAGAGATGGTACAAGCATGCCGTGCTCGTGGATATAAATTTATGGCAATTACGGATCACTCACAATACTTGAAAGTAGCGAACGGTTTAACGAAAGAGCGCCTTCGTGAACAAGCGAAAGAAATTGAACGTATGAACGAAAAGTATCCAGACATTACAATTTTACGCGGAATTGAAATGGACATTTTACCGGATGCTTCGCTTGATTTTGATGATGAAGTATTAGCAGAATTAGATTATGTCATTGGAGCAATTCACTCGAGCTTCTCACAAGACCGTGAAACGATTATGAAACGTCTTCGTGCGGCGCTAGAGAATAAGCATGTCACAATGATTGCTCATCCGACAGGACGTCTTCTTGGACGCCGTGAAGGTTATGATGTAGATACAGACTTATTAATCGAACTCGCAAAAGAAACAAATACAGTTTTAGAATTAAATGCAAATCCAAACCGTCTAGATTTAAGCGCGAAATTATTAAAACAAGCACAAGATGCTGGTGTAAAAGTAGCGATTAATACGGATGCTCATACACTTGAAATGTTAGAAGATATGGAAACAGGTGTAGCGGCAGCGCGTAAAGGTTGGATTCAAAAAGATAACGTGATTAACACGTGGGATATTGAACGTTTATTAGACTATATTAAACGTAATAAGTAACACAAGGGGGACCTGCAACATGTTAGAAAGAACGTTGCGTGTATTAGAATACAATAAAGTAAAAGAACAATTACTTGAACATACAGCATCTTCACTTGGTCGTGACAAAGTGAAGCATTTAGTGCCGAGCACTGATTTTGAAGAAATTGTAGAAATGCAAGATACAACGGATGAAGCAGCGAAAGTCATTCGTTTAAAAGGTAGTGCACCATTAGGTGGTATTACGGATATTCGCTCCAATGTGAAGCGTGCAAAGATTGGAAGTATGTTAAGTCCAAATGAACTACTTGATATTGCGAATACGATGTATGGTAGTCGCAATATGAAACGTTTCATTGAAGATATGGTTGATAATGGTGTCGAGCTTCCCATTTTAGAAACGCATGTTGCTCAAATTGTATCTTTATATGATTTAGAAAAGAAAATTACAAATTGTATCGGTGATGGCGGGGAAGTAGTCGATAGCGCAAGTGATAAACTGCGCGGTATTCGTACTCAAATTCGTACTGCGGAAAGCCGTATTCGTGAAAAGTTAGAAAATATGACGCGTTCTTCAAACGCGCAAAAGATGCTGTCTGACTCGATTGTAACGATTCGTAACGAACGTTACGTAATCCCGGTAAAACAAGAATACCGCGGCGTATATGGCGGTATTGTTCACGATCAATCGGCTTCTGGACAAACGTTATTTATTGAACCGCAAGTCATTGTAGAATTAAATAACGCGCTTCAAGAAGCACGTGTGAAAGAAAAACAAGAAATCGAACGCATCTTATTAATGTTAACAGAAGAAGTGGCAGTAGAAGCGGATATCGTTTTATCAAACGTAGAAGTAGTTGCAAATCTTGACTTCATCTTTGCGAAAGCTTTTTATGCGAAGCGTATTAAAGCAACGAAGCCAATCGTAAATAACGAGCGTTATATGGATTTAAGACAGGCACGTCATCCGCTTATTGATCCAGAAGTTATCGTGCCAAATAACATTATGTTAGGGAAAGATTTCACGACAATTGTTATTACGGGACCGAATACAGGTGGTAAAACAGTTACGCTGAAAACAGTTGGTATTTGTGTATTAATGGCGCAATCAGGTCTTCACATTCCAGTAATGGATGAGTCAGAGATTTGTGTATTCAAAAATATCTTTGCTGATATCGGTGATGAGCAATCGATTGAACAAAGCTTAAGTACGTTCTCCTCACATATGGTGAACATTGTTGATATTTTAGAAAAAGCTGATTTTGAAAGCTTAGTTTTATTCGATGAGTTAGGTGCTGGAACAGACCCGCAAGAAGGGGCTGCACTAGCCATTTCCATTTTAGATGAAGTATGTAATCGTGGTGCTCGCGTTGTTGCTACGACGCATTATCCAGAATTAAAAGCATACGGATATAACCGTGAGCAAGTTATTAATGCGAGCGTTGAGTTTGATGTAAACACGTTAAGCCCAACGTATAAATTATTAATCGGTGTACCAGGACGTAGTAATGCCTTTGAAATTTCGAAACGTCTTGGATTATCTGATCGCGTCATTGAACAAGCGCGTAACCACATTAGTACAGATACAAACAAAATTGAAAATATGATTGCGAAGCTAGAAGAAAGTCAAAAGAATGCAGAGCGTGACTGGAACGAAGCAGAAGCGCTTCGCAAGCAATCGGAAAAACTGCATCGTGAATTACAACGTCAAATTATTGAATTTAACGAAGAACGTGATGAACGATTATTAAAAGCGCAAAAAGAAGGGGAAGAAAAAGTCGAAGCTGCAAAGAAAGAAGCAGAAGGCATTATTCAAGAACTTCGTCAATTGCGCAAAGCACAGCTTGCAAACGTGAAAGATCACGAGCTAATTGAAGCGAAGAGCCGTCTAGAAGGCGCAGCGCCAGAGCTTGTAAAGAAACAAAAGGTAAACGTGAAAAACACTGCGCCGAAACAACAGTTGCGCGCAGGTGATGAAGTAAAAGTATTAACGTTCGGTCAAAAAGGTCAATTACTTGAAAAAGTAAGCGATACAGAGTGGAGCGTACAAATCGGTATTCTGAAGATGAAAGTAAAAGAATCCGATATGGAATACATTAACACACCGAAGCAAACAGAGAAAAAAGCAGTTGCAACAGTAAAAGGTAGAGACTATCACGTTTCTTTAGAACTTGACCTTCGTGGAGAACGATTTGAAAATGCAATGGCGCGCGTCGAGAAATATTTAGACGATGCCCAGCTTGCAAGCTATCCTCGCGTATCAATCATTCACGGTAAAGGAACAGGAGCACTTCGCCAAGGTGTACAAGATTACTTGAAGAAGCATCGCGGTGTGAAAACATTCCGTTACGGTGATATGGGCGAGGGAGGCCTAGGCGTAACAGTTGTCGAATTAAAATAGAAAACAACGAAACAAAGGGGAAACCATTATATGTTTATGGACAAACTTGCAAAAGTATTGTTAGCTTGTTGCGGAATATTTTTGGTGATTGGGGTTATTTATTTAGTTGTTTTTGCGAAGTAAACGAGCGTCAATCGTGGCATAATGATATTGCCATAGATTGACGCTTTTAATATATATGAAAAGGAATAAGCTATGAAAATCAACCAATACATAAGCGAAGCAAAATCTTGCTCAAGACGTGAAACAGATCGCTTTATTAAAGCTGGACGCGTGGCGATTAACGGTGAAATATGTACGCACGGTGCACTCGTGGGCGATGGTGATGTTGTAACGATTGATGGGCAGGTTATTGCAAAAGAAGAGAAAGAAAAGGTGTATATCGCCTTTCATAAGCCAGTTGGTATTACTTGTACAGCAGCTGATCATATTGAGGATAATATTATTGATTATATTAATTATCCTGAGCGTATCTTTCCTGTTGGGCGATTAGATAAAGCGTCAGAAGGTCTTATTTTATTAACGAATGACGGTGCGATTGCAAATCAAATTTTACACGGTGATCATGAGCATGAGAAAGAATATGTTGTCACAGTCGATAAACCTTTTACAGATTGGTTTATTGATGAGATGTCTAGCGGTGTAAAGATTAAAGATGGGATGACGAAGCCGTGTAAAGTGACGAGGGTTGATCAGTCTACATTTCGAATCGTTTTAACGCAAGGAATGAACAGACAGATTCGTAGAATGAGTCGGGCTTTCGGGTTTACTGTAACAAAGTTAAAGAGAGAACGCATTATGAATATAGAGCTAGACGATCTTGAAGTGGGAAAATGGCGAAACATTACAGATGGGGAATTAGAAATATTAATAGGACAGCTATAGGGAGGAAAAATTTTCTCCCTATATTTTTTTGTCAGAAAAAATAAAACTATTGATTTTTTAAAAAATAGACCATATAATAAAAAACAACAAGTTTCGACAAGATATTTTATAAAAGTAATGATGAGGACATGAGTTGTTTTTTACGATTCTCAGAGAGGGAAGCCTTAGGCTGTGAGCTTCCTAATACGAAAAGACAGACTTACCACCTCTAAACTTCAAGAGTGAACTGCATGATGCATTGTAATTCTTGGCGGATAAAACCGTTATCAATTTACACGAGCTATAAAATGAGCTTATTTCGTTATAAATTCATTTTATTAGAATAAGGGTGGAACCACGATTTCAACACTCGTCCCTTTGTTAGGGACGGGTGTTTTTTGCGTTCTTTTACGGGGAAGTATGCTTGAAAGAGGATATGTGACGGATTTTGATTCAAAATATTTTGTTAATTCACAATTATTATGTAGGAGGTTAGTAGAAATGAAATCATCTTTAAAGTTTTCTGAGATGTTTGCAATAAGTTTAATGTTATTTGCACTATTTTTCGGTGCGGGTAATATGATTTTTCCACCAGCATTAGGACAAGGCGCTGGAACAGATGTATGGATCGCACTATTTGGTTTTGTCGTAACAGGCGTTGGATTGCCTTTATTAGGAGTTATCGTTATAGCTTTAAAGGGAGATATTAATGAGCTAGCAGGGCGTGTACACCCTATATTCGCACTAGTTTTTATTACTGCAATTTATTTATGTTTAGGCGTATTCGTAAGTGTGCCGCGTACAGGAACTGTTGCTTATGAAATGAGTGTTGCACCGTTTTTACCAAGTGAAATAGCTGGTCAATCGTATCCACTTGTTATCTTTACATTTATTTTCTTTGCTGTCACTTTCTATTTAGCTTTAAACCCATCAAAATTAGTGGGCCGCATCGGTAAAGTATTAACTCCGATTTTATTAGCTGTTATTGCAATCATCGTAGGTAAAGCATTTATTACACCAATTGGAGAATTTGGCGCACCGACAGAAGCGTATAGTGCTCCTCTTTTCAAAGGATTTATTGATGGATATTTAACTTTAGATGGACTTGCAGCGCTAGTATTCGGAAATGTTGTCATTCATGCTTTAAAAGAAAAAGGAATTACAAATAAAAATAGCATTGCAAAAGTAACAATTTTTGCAGGATTTATTGCGGCACTTGGTTTACTACTAGTTTACTTGGCGCTTGCTTATCTCGGAGCTTCTAGTGTCTCTCTTGGAATGGGAGCAAACGGAGGGATTATTTTAACAAACGTTGTAAATCATTTATTCGGTAGTTACGGAACTCTATTATTAGGAATCGCAATTACAGCAGCATGTTTAACAACTTCTGTAGGTATTGTTGCAGCTTGCGGAGAATATTTCTCTTCTTTATTACCAAAACTTTCTTATCAAAAGGTTGTTTTCATTTTCTGCGTATTAGCATTTATGGTAGCGAATCTTGGATTAACTCAGTTAAATGCATTAGCATTACCGATTTTAATTGCAATTTACCCAATTGGTATCGTGCTTATTGTATTATCACTTGTTGAAAACTATATTCGTCTTCCTTTAGTCATGTATGTAGGTGGTATTGTAGGAGCATTCATGATTAGTTTCTTTGATGGGTTACACAATGCAAATCTTGAGATTGCAGCATTAACACCAATTTTAAATAAAATTCCATTATATAGTGTAGGGATTGGTTGGTTCGTTCCTGCTCTAGTAGGTATTGTAATTGGATATATTATTTCTTTGTTTCAAAAGCAAGAAGTTGCTGTAGAAAAATAGAGAAAAGAGGCTTTCTATGAAAGAAAGCCTCTTTTTTTGTAGAAAAAGCCGCATATAGAGAAATTTAGATATTTAAAATTTTATACGTAATATAGTTGACAAAAAAATTATGAGTAGGCTAAGATTGACTTAGTTGTGGAAATATTGGAAGGAAAGTGAGGAGTGAAAGGTATAAGGTTTTCTATAACAATATTATTTTTGTAGATAGAGGTGATCAAGTAGGAAGATGGATAGTTTTATTTTTTTTGAGATTCATTGAGAATGATAATCAACGAAATAAATAGGGACTTATGTTAAAATAAGAATCGCTCTTTATAAAGAATAGAGAGGGATATTATTTTTAACATGAATTGAGAATGATAATCAATAATATCTGTATTACATAAACAAATTACAATTAAATAAGGATAGAAGATTATTATTTTTTTCTAATATAATGAGAATAATTATCATTTTCAAAAAGTGTGGATGAAAGATAAACAAGGAGGAAGTAAGCCAAATGAGAAAGATTTCTGTATTACCCGCTTTTATTATAACGTTCGTATGTATGCTAGCTTTTCTTGTCATGCCATATGGGAAAGTTGCAGCACAACTAGCTGACGGTACTTACGATATTAACTATGTCATTCAAAAAGCGGAAAATGATTCAGCTTCAATGGCAAATGATTATTTTGAAAAACCAGCTAAGCTAGTTGTGAAAAATGGTGAGATGAGAGTGCAAATCCCGATGAATCATAGTGCTTGGATTACAGAATTTAAAGCACCTGAGAACGGGAATTTTGTTGATGCAAAAGTTGTTAGTAAAGATGAATCGACAGATAAAAGAACAGTAGAGTTTAAAATAGATGATTTATCTAAACCAGCAGCTGCAAAAATTCATGTTGTTGTACCAAACGTAAATTATGACCATAACTACACAATTCGCTTTGCATTTGATGCAAATGTAAAAGCGGTAGGTGGAGAAAATAAAGCAACAGCTGTAACAAAGAATAACGATCAAACAAAAACAGATACAAAAGTAAAAGAAGAAGTGAAAAAAGAAGAGAGTAAAGAAGCAAATAAAGAAGCGAACAAAGGAACAAATGAAAGTGGTAAAGCTGAAAAAACAGATAACCCAAAAACAGGCGATGAAGCACGTATTGGATTATTTGCAGCGTTAATCCTTATTTCAGGAGTTTTCTTCATTCGTAAAGTACGTCAAAACTAAATAAAGGAGCGGTATTCCATTGAATAGATATTTTAAAATTGTTGTTGCGATGTTTTTAATGATATTTACATTCGTATCAACATTACAACCTCTTGCAGTTCAAGCAGCAACTCAATTAGCTGACGGTGAATATTCAATCGGTTTTAAGGTTATTAAAGATACATCGGATGAAGTATCTAAAATGAATGACTATGTTATAAGTCCAGCTACTTTAAAAGTAAAAGATGGCAAACAAAAGGTCTCATTCACTTTAAAGAATAGTGAGTGGATTACGAAGTTTACAACAGAAAAAAATGGTCAGTTTGTTGATGTAAATGTAATTGGTGAGAATAAAGAGCAGAATACTAGAGTAGTGGAATTCGATATAGTCGATGTAGCAAACCTTTTAAATGGAAAAGTAAAAGTAGATATTGATGCGATGGATTACCATCATATTTTTGACGTTCGCATTAAATTTGATTCAAGTAGTATTACACTAATTAAGGCAGAAAAGCCAAATGAAAAAGAGGATCCAGCAAATAAGCCAGATCCAAATGAAAAACCGGATCCAAGTCAGAAGCCCGACCAAAAGCCTGACCCAGATCAACAACCAAATTCTAACACAATTGCAGATGGAGAGTACAGTATTCCATTTAAAGTGTTAAAAGATAAGACAGATGAAGAATCTAGAATGAATACTTACATGGTAAATCCAGGAGTATTAAAAGTGAAAAATGGTAAGAAAAAAGCGGTTGTAACACTAACAGACAACGTATCAATTAAAAATTTCCAAACGGAAAAAGATGGTTCATTTGTTGATGCAAAAATAGTAAGTGAAGATAAAGAGAAAAATACAAGAGTAGTAGAATTCGAAGTAGACAATTTATCTAAAAAATTAAATGCAAAAATATTTATTGAAGTGGCATCAAGAAATTATAAACAAACGCATGAGGTACAGCTTTCATTTGACCAAGAAAAACTCAAGCCAATTAAGAATGAAGAAAAACAACCGGATGAAGATAAAAAGCCAGAAGCAGAAAAGCCGAATGTAGAAACAATTAAAGACGGTGAATACAGTATCAATTTCAAAGCTTTAAAAGATCAAACAGAAGAAATTTCAATGATGAACACGTATACAAAGAGTCCAGGCGTGTTAAAGGTGAAAAACGGTAAAAAATACGTATCATTCACATTAACGAATAGTGCATGGATTACAAAGTTTGAATTTGAGAAAAATGGTTCGTTTATTGATGCAAGTGTATTAAGTGAAGATAAAAAGGCTGATACACGCGTAGTGGAAGTAGAAGTAAACGACTTATCTAAAAAGTTAAATGCAAAAGTGAAAGTAGATATCGATTCAATGAATTACCATCATTTCTACAATATCCAATTTGCATTTGATAAAGATAGCATTCAGCCAGTAGAAAACCAAGGTGGAAACAACAACGAAGGTGGAAACGAAAACCAAGGTGGAAACAACAACGAAGGCGGAAACGAAAACCAAGGTGGAAACAACAACGAAGGCGGAAACGAAAACCAAGGTGGAAACAACAACGAAGGTGGAAACAACAACGAAGGCGGAAACGAAAACCAAGGCGGAAACAATAACCAAGGCGGAAACGAAAACCAAGGTGGAAACAATAACCAAGGCAATAACACAACCATTGATCCAAAAGCTCTTAAAGATGGTGAATATAGCATTGGTTTTAAAGTTTTAAAAGATCAAACAGAAGAAATTTCAATCATGAACACATATACAAAGAGTCCAGGTGTATTAAAAGTAAAAGATGGTAAGAAGTATGTATCGTTTACATTAACGAATAGTGCGTGGATTACAAAGTTTGAGTATGAAAAAAATGGTTCTTTCGTTGACGCGAAAGCGTTAAGTGAGAACAAAGAAAAAAACACAAAGGTAGTAGAAATAGAAGTAGATGATTTATCAAAAAAATTAAATGCAAAAGTAAAAGTAGATATTGATGCGATGAATTATCACCATTTCTACGATGTTCAATTTGTGTTTGATCAAAATAGTATTAAAGTTTCAGGTAACGAAGATGGAAACAACAACGAAGGTGGAAATGAAAACCAGGGCGGAAACGATAGCCAAGGTGGAAATGACAACCAGGGCGGAAACAATAGCCAAGGTGGAAATGACAACCAAGGTGGAAACAATAACCAAGAAGGAGATAATAAGCCGAAAGTAATCGTTGATCCGAAAAATTTAGTAGATGGTCAATACGATATTCCATTTAAAGTGTTAAAAGACAAAACAAATGAACTTTCAAAGATGCATGACTATACTGTGCATCCAGCAAAATTAATCGTTAAAGATGGTAAAAAGTACATTGAGATGACGCTGAAAAATAGTGCGTGGATTACGAAATTCCAAACAGAAAACAATGGTCTATTTGCTGATGCGAAAATAGTGAGCGAAGATAAAAATGCAAATACGAGAGTAGTGCAATTTGAAGTAAGTGATTTATTTGCAAAATTAAATGCAAAAGTAAAAGTAGATATTAACGAAATGAACTACCATCATTTCTACGATGTACAAATCCAATTTGATACAAATAATATTGGTGCGTTAGGAACGATTAAAGAGGATCCAAAAAAAGATCCGAAGAATGATCCGAAAAATCCAGTAACTACACCGAAAGTAGATAATGTAAAAACAGTAGGAACTCCTGATTTTAACCGAAATGCAGATGGTAAAAAGAAAAACGAAGCTACAAATAATGATGCGAAAAAAGAGAAAAACTCAAAAACTGCAGATACAGCACAGCTTGGTTTATACATGGTGCTACTGCTTGGGTCACTCGCTTTACTAGTTCGTAAATATAGAGCTGGTAGATTGTAATTTTGGGAGTCTTGATGCGTTTTCGGGCGCATCAAGACTTGTTTCATATTGTTTGGAAAGGAGTGGTGATTAAGAGTGAAGAAAATTGCAAGTGTACTAATGGCTATCATTTTATTAGTGAGTATAGCTGGTTGCTCCCCACAAAAAAAAGAAACAGCGAAGCCGGCAAAGAGTGAAAATAAAGAGAGGGTTGTTGCAACGACCGTCGCTGTTACTGAAATTATGGATGCGTTAGAAGTAGATTTAGTTGGTGTGCCAACGAGTACGAAAGATTTACCAAAAAGATATAAAGGTTTAGCTGAAGTCGGGAATCCGATGAGCCCTGATATGGAAAAAGTAAAGTCGTTAAAGCCGTCAGAAGTATTATCCGTGACAACACTTGAATATGAATTAAAGCCGGTGTTTGACGGTGTAGGTATGAAAGCAAATTTTGTGGACTTAACTAGTTTAAAAAATATGCAAAATTCCATTAGTAATTTAGGTAAGCAATATGGACGCGAAAAGCAGGCTGAAGCAGTTGTAACGAAGTTAGATAAAAAGGTTGCTAGCATTCAAAAAGAAGTAAAAGGAAAGAAAGAACCGACAGTGCTTATTTTATTAGGTGTACCAGGGAGCTATTTAGTAGCAACTGAGCATTCCTATATTGGAGATTTGGTGAAACAATTAGGTGGTAAAAACATTGTACAAGGTGAGAAAGTAGAGTATTTAGCCTCTAATACAGAGTATTTAAAGAAAGCTGATCCAGATATTATTTTACGAGCAGCACATGGTATGCCTGATGAAGTTGTAAAAATGTTTGATAAAGAATTTAAAACAAATGATATTTGGAAACACTTCGCTGCAGTTAAGAATAACCGTGTTTACGATTTAGAAGAGCGTTTATTTGGAACGACGGGAAATTTAGAGGCAATGGAAGCGTTAGATGAATTGAAGAAAATGATGTATCCGTGATGCATTTTCATATAAAGGAAGAGTGGAATGAATAAAAAAACTTGGAGTTTCTTCATTGTTACTGTATTACTTATTGTTATGACATCATTGTCAGCAATGAAAGGGAGTTTAGAAATAGGGATAGTAGACCTTGTACAAGGAATATTTACAGGGGCTAATGAAGATGTGAAAGTGATTAAAGATTTACGTTTCCCGCGTATTATTATTGCGCTGTTCACTGGGGCGGCTCTTGCAGTTTCAGGTGTGCTTTTTCAAGCTGTTATGAAAAATCCACTTGCTGATGCTGGAGTGATCGGTATATCTTCAGGAGCAAGTTTTATGACACTTGTTATTATTACGTTATTCCCGCAATTCTTTTTCTGGACACCAGTATTTTCCTTTTTAGGTGGTGCGTTTGCATGTTATCTCGTTTATGCCTTTTCATGGAAGTCAGGGTTAAGTCCACTTCGCATTATTTTAGTTGGTATAGCTATTAATGCGATGTTCACTGGATTAAATGAATCGTTCATTACGATTTGTGGATATTTCATAAAGAGTATTAAGCAAACGACGACTTCTAATATAACGATGAAGACGTGGGGTGATGTAGAAATAATGGTTACGTATGGAACAATTGGTCTTATTCTTGCTCTGTTTGTAGGAGCTTGGTGTAACTTATTATCACTACAAGATAAGACTGCGAAAAACTTAGGCTTGCACGTGACGAGAGTTCGTCTTATTATCTCTGCTATTGCAGTACTTTTAGCGGCAGTATCAACAGCGATTGCAGGTGTTATTGCTTTTGTAGGATTACTTGTTCCGCACATTTCGAGACAACTAGTTGGTTCAGACCATAAAGTGTTGATTCCATTTTCTGCACTTGCAGGAGCGTTATTAATTTTGACGGCGGATACGATTGGAAGGTTAATTGTGCCACCTAACGAAATTCCAGCGGCGACGATTATGGCAGTTATTGGTGGCCCATTCTTAATATTCTTGCTTAGAAAGAGTGATAAAGTTCATGGAAATTAAAAATGTAACCTTTTCATACGATAATGTAACAAATCGTTTAAAGTCTGTTAGTAGTGAAATAGAAATTGGGAAAATTACAACAATCATTGGTCCGAATGGTTGCGGGAAATCAACATTACTTGGTGTTATGTCTAGAAATCATGCTCCTAATAGTGGGGAAGTAATACTTGATGGAAAGGCGATTAGTGAGTATAAACCGAAAGAGTTTGCTAGAAAATTAGCTGTTGTCCATCAACAAAATGAGGCGCCAGCAGATATTACAGTGGAAAAACTAATAAGCTTTGGACGTATGCCATATAAAAATATTTTTTCTTCGCAAACTGATGAAGATAGAGAAGCAATTGAGCGTGCACTAACATGTACGAATTTGCAAAGTAAGCGTGAAAAGCCAATTCATGCTTTATCGGGCGGAGAGAGACAGCGAGTTTGGATTGCGATGACATTAGCTCAAAGTACACCAATGCTTTTCTTAGATGAACCGACAACATATTTAGATATTTATTATCAGCTAGAAATATTAGAGTTAGTGAAAGAATTAAATGAAGTGTATGGATTAACGATTGTGATGGTACTACATGATATTAATCAAGCCATTCGTTATAGTGATCATATTATCGTTATGAAAGATGGGGAAATTGTTACGAAAGGTAATCCTAATGAGGTAATAACAGAAGAAATGGTTAAAGCAATATATGGTGTAGATGTCGTTGTGAAACAAGACGAAG
Source organism: Bacillus cereus group sp. Bc010 (assembly GCF_027716745.1). NCBI lineage: Bacteria > Bacillati > Bacillota > Bacilli > Caryophanales > Bacillaceae > Bacillus > Bacillus cereus group sp. Bc010. The sequence goes on along the minus strand of NZ_JAQFUY010000002.1, from coordinate 337,125 downwards.
ATACAGGGTTATACATGGTACCAATGGGAATTTAAAGGATGGGCATAATCCGTTTTGAGGTGATAATTTGAATAGTAAGAAAGAACGGAAAAAGAATTCTTTTTTTCAACGAATACTTACAATTGTATTTTTAGGAATCTTTTTCTATTCAATGTATGAATTGGGTGGGATTTTCATGGATTATTATGAAAATCGTAAAGTAATGGCTGAAGCGCAACATATTTATAAGAGAAGTCCAATGGAAGAAAAATCAGAAGATGGGGAAGTACGTAAACAGTTTCAAGCTCTCCAAAAAATTAATCCAGAAATAGTGGGATGGATTACGATGGATGATACACAAATCAATTATCCAATCGTTCAAGCGAAGGATAATGATTACTATTTATTTCGTAATTATAAAGGCGAGGATATGAGAGCGGGAAGTATTTTTATGGATTATCGTAATGATGTGAAATCTCAAAACCGAAATACTATTTTATATGGTCATCGTATGAAGGACGGTTCTATGTTTGGAAGTTTAAAAAAGATGTTGGATGAAGATTTCTTCATGTCCCATCGTAAATTGTATTACGATACATTATTTGAAGGATACGACGTTGAAGTTTTTTCAGTATATACGACAACGACGGACTTTTATTACATTGAAACGGATTTTGAAAGCGATGCAGCGTATACAGCGTTCTTAAAGCAAATTCAAGATAAATCCCTTTACAAAACGGATACGAAATTGACGGCTAATGATGAAATTATAACACTTTCTACATGTGACTATGCACTTGATCCAGAAGCAGGAAGATTAGTCGTACATGCGAAACTAGTAAAAAGACAGTAAATAAAAAGTATAGAATATGAGAAGTGGTAACGCTTCTCATATTCTATACTTTTAAAAAAACAGTTTTTACTGTGCTGCAGCCATTGGCATACGTACAACTTTCACATCATAGTAAGAGATTTTATTATCGAGAATATAATCTGGCATTCCGCCTTGATGTGAGTGAGCTGCTTTAAATGCTGGGCTCTTTGTCCAACCTTGGAAATCTTCTTTTGCATTCCAGCGCGTGCTAATTGTTACCTCATCATAATCAACTGTATTTTGCGTTAGAAGAACTTCTAATCCTAAAAATCCTGGCATTGTTTCGACTTGACCTACTTTATTAAAACGATCAATTAATTTATGTCCATTTCCCTTGGTGATTTTAGCTGTATTTGTAACAATAATCATGTTTATTCCTCCTATAAGTTGTAGCCTTTATTTTCGAGAACTCATATACATTAAACGATAATGAAAATCATTATCATTGTCAATGGTAAATATGAAATATATAAGTATTTTTTCTATTATGTTGGACAGTAAGATTTCCATTTCAAAATGTAGTAAATAGGTGGCGGTTAAGCGAGAGAATGAGTGAGTTGTACTAGCAAAGCAATAATATGGTATAGTGAAACGAGGCTGTTTTTTCAGTCTCGTTTTTCAAATGCTTCCTATAGAGAAAGCATGCAAATGGAAAGGAAGTTATTATATGCGATCAGAAGTAACTGTAAAAATAAAACCGAAATTTATAAAAGAAATTAAAAGTGGATATCCGCTTATTTTAAAAGATGCGATTCAAAATTTAAATGATGTTCAGGAAGAAGGAACAATCATTAAAGTGGTAGATGAGAAAAACCACTTTGTCGGAAAAGGTTATTATGGAAAACAAAATAAAGGATACGGCTGGATTTTAACGAGAAAAGAGAGTGAACAAATTAATCAATCTTTCTTTGAAAGTAAAATTAAATCTGCCTTACATAAACGAAAACAATTTTACAAATCAAGTGATACGACAGCATTCCGCGCCCTAAATGGTGAAGGTGATGGGCTTGGAGGCTTAATCATCGATTATTATGATGGTTATTATGTAGTTAGTTGGTATAGCGAAGGGATTTATACTTTCAGGGATGAGATTATAGCAGCTCTTCAAAAAGTAGCAAATTTTAAAGGTATTTATGAGAAGAAGCGTTTTGATACGAAAGGGAAATACATTGAAGGCGATGATTTCGTAGCAGGAGAGCGCGGTGAGTTCCCGCTTATCGTAAAAGAGAATGGTGTGAACTTTGCTGTTTATTTAAATGACGGAGCGATGGTTGGGGTATTTTTAGATCAGCGTAACGTACGAAAACAAATTCGTGATAAGTATGCGAAGGGAAGAACAGTGTTAAATATGTTCTCTTATACAGGTGCCTTTTCTGTATTTGCAGCGCTTGGTGGAGCGAGCAAAACGACGAGTGTCGACCTTGCAAATCGTAGTTTAAGTAAAACGATTGAGCAGTTTAGTGTAAATGAAGTTGATTATGAAGCGCAAGATATCATTGTAGAAGATGTATTTCTTTACTTCAAATATGCAGCGAAGAAAAAAATGAAATTTGATATGGTCGTACTTGACCCTCCAAGCTTTGCGCGTTCAAAAAAATATACATTTAGTGCAGCGAAAGATTATAAAAACTTATTAAAAGAAACAATTGCCATTACAGAAAATAACGGGATTATCGTTGCTTCAACAAATTGTAGCGCATTCGATATGAAAAAGTTTAAAGGCTTTATCGATACAGCATTTAAAGAAATGAATGGCAAATATAAAATATTAGAAGAACATTCTTTACCAGAAGATTTCCGTACAATCGATCAATTTAAAGAAGGAGACTATTTAAAAGTAGTTTTCATTGAGAAAATTAAAGGGTAATAAAGAAAAAGGAGCTCGAGTTTAGTTGAGCTCCTTTTCTTATTGAACGATATTTTGTACTCTGCCGACTTGCCCGTCCTGCAAGCGCACTTTAATGCCATGCGGATGAGAAGGGGAGTTCGTTAAAATATCTTTTACAATGCCACGTGTTAATTTGCCAGTTCGTTGATTTTGTTTTAATACAATATCAACTTCAAGGCCGGGTACGATATTAGAACGTTTTTGTCCGTTCATTTATACACCTGTACGTCTACGTTGGTTGTTTGTTTTCTTTGTTTGTTGGTTTTGTAGTTTTTTTGTTTCTTGGCTTTGGTTTTTTGTATTTTGACCATTACCGTTACCTTGCTTTTTCTTTGCAAGTTGTTCACGCATTAAATCAGCTAAGCTTACTTTTTTGTTTTCTGACATGATAAGTCTCCTTTATATAAAGTTAATTATGAACTATCGTAGTAAATTTCATCATATCATTGTTATGGAAGGAAGGGAAGTTGGTTTGAAAATTCATATAATTGTTTCCAGTCTGTAGTAGTTACGATACAATTAAAATGTTAATGTTTGTAAAAAAGGGGATAGATATATGTCACATCATATTTTATTAGTGGAAGATGATATTTCAATTCAAGAGATGGTGCAGAAGTATTTAATAAAAGAGGGCTTTCAAGTTACAATCGCGTCTGATGGAGAGGAAGGCGTGAACACATATTTACAAGGTTCATTTGATTTGATTATCCTCGACATTATGATGCCAAAGTTAGATGGCTTAGAGGTTGTACGAATCATTCGAGAAAAAAGTGCAGTACCGATTTTAATGATGTCGGCAAAAGATACAGATGTTGATAAAGCTGTTGGATTAGGACTAGGAGCAGATGATTACATTTGTAAGCCATTTTCTATGATTGAATTGGCGGCGCGTGTAAAAGCGGGTATTCGGAGGTCTACGAAATATTCAGCTACAGAAACAACAGAAAAGATGATTCAAATTGGCGATTTAACAATCGATCCAATTAATTTTACTGTGGAAAAAAACGGGAAGCCTCTCAAACTTACTTTAAAAGAATTTGAGATTTTAAAACTGTTTGTAAAGAATCAAAATCGTGTATTTACGAAAGCACAAATATATACGCTAATTTGGAACGAAGAGTATTACGGTGACGATAACGTTATTAATGTTCATATGAGAAGATTGCGTGAGAAAATCGAAAGTGATCCATCTAATCCAGAATACATTAAAACGTTATGGGGTATCGGTTATAAGCTGGACGTGATGTAATATGGTCAATTTGTTAATAGGTATTATTTTTATATTGTTATGTGTCATTTATCTACAATATAAAATGAGGAAAAATAATAGCAAAAATTTGCGATACACATATGAAAAATTAGAAAGTATTGTTAATGAAAAAACAGGCGAGAAGTTACTCGTTATGACAGATGATCTAGAATTGCAAAAGTTGTTAGTGGCAATTAATCAATTGTTAGATGCGAAACAGAAAACGAATGCTGATCATGCGAAAGTAGAAATTTCGATGAGAAAAATGCTTTCAAATATTTCACATGACTTGAAAACACCACTAACAGTTATTCTTGGATATACAGAAATGTTAAATAAGGATAAAACGATAAATGAAGAAGAACAACAAATATTACTTGAAAAGGTGCATGTGAAAACATTAGAAGTAATGGAACTGATTCATAAGTTTTTTGATTTAGCAAAACTAGAATCTGGTGACAAGGCAATCGAGATGACAAAAGTAAATATGAATGAAGTTTGCCGTGAGAAAATTTTATCTTTTTATGATTTAGTGACGACGAAAGGTTTTCATGTTCATATTAATATACCAGAAAAAAATATATATGCACTTGGAAATGTAGAAGTATTAGGTAGAGTATTGAATAATTTAATATCAAATGCAATTACATATGGAGATGATGGAAAGACGCTCGGTATGACGTTAAGAGATGATGAAACGAATGTGTATATAGATGTATGGGATACAGGAAAAGGAATTGATGAATCTCATATTGATAAAGTGTTTGAGCGTATGTACACACTTGAAGATTCCAGAAATAGATTGTACCAAGGAAGCGGTCTAGGTTTAACGATTACGAAAAGGCTTGTAGAAGCGATGGACGGAGAAATACATCTTTTTAGTAAGCCGTATGAAAAAACAATTTTTACAATTGTATTAACAAAGATGCAGTTTTAGCTTGTAGAGAAGTAGATTCTACAAGCTTTTTTTTCAGCGTAAGGAATTTGTAAGGAACGGGTAAGAAAAAAGAGATTTCCGTTGTCTATTATAGAAGTATAAAGTAGTGCGAAAGGAGAAAACGACATGACATATATATTAAAAACGAATCAGTTAACGAAAGTGTTTAAGGGGAAAGAAGTTATTTCTAGCGTTAACATGCATGTGAAAAAAGGAGAGATATACGGTTTCTTAGGACCGAATGGTGCTGGTAAAACAACGATTATGAAAATGATCACAAATTTAATAAAACCGACGAGCGGTGATATTGAAATTTTCGGTGAGAAGTTAACGGATACATCTTATGAAGTATTAAAGCGCATGGGGACAATTATCGAATATCCAATCTTTTATGATAAATTAACGGCGAAAGAAAACTTAGAATTACATTGTGAATATATGGGCTATTACGATAAAAACGCAATTGACCATGCTTTACATTTAGTAAAATTGCAAGGGATCGATAATAAAAAAGTAAAAGATTTTTCATTAGGGATGAAGCAACGACTTGGTATTGCAAGGGCGATCATGACAAAGCCAGAATTACTCATTTTAGATGAGCCAATTAACGGTTTAGATCCAATTGGTATTAAAGAGTTACGAGACTTATTTAAAATGCTCTGCAAAGAATATGGCATTACGTTATTAGTTTCTAGTCATATTTTAGGTGAGATGGAACTAATGGCGGATACAATTGGTGTAATTCAAAATGGAAAACTAATAAAAGAAGTTTCAATGCAGAGTATTAACGGAAAACAAACAGAGTACATTGAAATTACTGTTCCTGATGTGAAGCGTGCAGCTTATATTTTAGAAGATAAACTCGGTATAAAAAATTACAAAATAATGAGTGGAAATATGATTCGCGTGTATGAATTGAAGGCGACGCAGCAGGCTATTTCAAAAGCACTTATTATGAACGATGTGGAAATAGAAAGTATGAATAAGAAACATAGTTCCTTAGAAGAGTATTTCTTAAATGTAATGGATGGAGAGGGCATTCATGCTTAATGGATTGTTAGTGAATCTAGTGAGTGGATTAATCGTAATGTTTATAAGTGCAATTTTATATTATAGAAAACCTGAGCGGAAATGGTTGTTAATTATAATAGTGATAGGAATGATGAGCGTAGTTACTGCTGGAATTAGAATGTTAGTAGCATAGAGATAGTTATGTCAGTAATGGAGGCTTGGTTTATATGTTTAAATTGATGAAACTTGAATGGAAGAAACATAAATTATCTAGTTATTTTAAAGGGGTAGCAATTTGTATTATAGCAATTTTTGCTTCGGTAAGTCTTATGGGGATGGGAGTGAAAGGTGAAGTAGACGCAGCCCTCACTGATTTCACAAAATATATGACTTTAGCAAACATTTTTATAAGAATGACATTTCTTATTTTTAGTGCAGTCATTTTATCGCGTTTAGTAATTGATGAATATAAGAACAAAACAATGCAACTATTGTTTATGTACCCATTACAAAGGAAATTGCTAATGAGGGCGAAATTAACAATTGTTTTTAGTTTTTGTTTTATCAGCATGATTATTGCTACGTTCACTATTAGTTTGCTCATATTTTTTATGAACCCAATGATGGGGTTAATTGAAACACCTATTACGATGGGTGAAATAATAGCTACTGTTCCAGCTACCTTTATAAGTGCATTTATGATATCTGGTATAAGCTTAATTCCTTTATTTTTTGGGATGAGAAAGAAATCTACACCGACAACAATTACTTCTGCAGTAATAATTGGGATGCTAATGAACAGTAACGTAGGTCCTGGAAGCGGTCAAGTAAGTATGTATGATTTTATATTTATCCCAATTGTACTCTGTTTATTAGGAATTTTTATTAGTTATTTATCGTATCGTAAAATCGACAAGATCGATGTAGCATAAAACAATAACGAACTGGGGTATGAATAGTGAAAAAAATAATAGTAATTGCAATATTATTCATTACAATTGCTAGTGCGTTTTTTTGTTTTAAAGTATTTCAGGGGAAAGATTTTAAGAAAGAAAAGTCTTTTGAGATAAATAATATAAAAGAAATAGAAGTGGACAATGAAAACTGGGATATTGAATTTAAAAGTACAGAAGCTAACAAAATAGTCATTTCGGCTCAAGGTAAACGTTTAGATAAAGAGGTAGATCCTGTCGAAATAGAACAGGTAGGGAATAAAGTTATAGTTAAGCAAAAACAAAAGGCGACCAGATTTTTTAATGGTTTCACGTTTAGGAAGAAAAATAGTATATGTATAGCTATTCCGAAGAAAGAAATAGATAAAATTGTATTAAATAATAAATCGGGTGATGTGAAAATAAGCGATATAGTAGTAAAAAGTATCGTGACAAAAAGCAAGTCTGGAGATGAAATGGTTGTAGGACTATCAGCTGAGAAAGGTGAATTCATATCGCAAAGTGGAGAGTTAGCTGTAAAAGATAGTTCAGTACAAGAATTAAATATAAAGTCTACGACTGGTGATAACTATATAACAAATGTAAGTAACTCAAATATGAACATCACTTCAACATCGGGAGAAGTATTACTGAAGGATATGAAAGAAGGAAAATCGTTATTTGTAGAAACAAAATCAGGAGATATTGGCGTACGGTATAAAGGTGTTCCGACTTCTTTAAAACTTACGGCTAAAAGTAATTCGTCTGACGTAATGGTGAATGTAAAAGGACTTAAGAAAGATAAAAATACAGAACATGTAAAAGCAGGAACCATTGGTGATGCGAAAAACGAAATGAAGATTTTAAGTAAAACAGGAGCGATTTATATCGATTAAATTTCAAATGAAAGGAGGACTATTATGCTACGTCTTATGAAGCTAGAAATGAAGAAGTTTAAGCTTGGATGGTATGTAAGGGGAGCGATTATTGCAAATATCGCTATACTGACATTACTGATCTTTACGAGCATCGTTTCTCAAATAGAAGGCGATCCAGAAATAAGAGATCCACAGATGGTTTTGTTAATGGCTAGTACATTAGTAAGAGCAACGTTTATTATTTTTGGTAGTGTGTTAATCGCAAGGTTAATAATTGGTGAATATAAAAACAAAACAATACTACTTATGTTTTCTTATCCAATTAACCGAAAGAAAATGATGGTTAGTAAGTTGATTATTACAGCAACATTAACATTTATAACAGTTATTTTATCTAATATTTTAGTAGTAGGAGTTTTCTTTTGGATAGATAGCTATTTTTCAATTCTTCCTCATTCATTCACAGTAGATCAATTGATGCAAGAAGGGATAAATCTTGTTCCTTTAGCCGTTGCAACTGCGGGAATAAGTTTAATTCCACTATATTTCGGAATGCGTAAACGTTCAGTGCCAACTACAATTGTTTCATCCCTTATCGTTGTATCAATTGCAATTAATAACACCCCAATGTTTTCAACGGCAACTTTTCTTCCCCTTCAACTAGCATTGGCAGCAATTGGAGTTGCCATTGCATATTACGGAATTAAAAATATAGAGAAGGAAGATATAACTGTATGATAAGAATACGTAAAATAGTTTCACATGAAACAAGTTACAGAAAAAGACAAGATGTGTAAATTTTATTAAAAGTCAAGATATTACTTAAAATGTACGATAATAAAATATCTCTATATAATGTCAGACATTATATGTGAAAATAAATGAAGGGTAGATGAGCGTAATAAAAAATCCACTCTATCTATCCTTTTTTGTACTACAAATGACCTCATTTGCTACAACAACTTCATTCTTTACCACAACAGTTTCACTTGTAGCTTTAGTGTCCTATAAAAATGTGCTATTATCAAATAAATAACACCGTTCAATTGATTTGGAACGGTGTTATTTATATCTATTAAATTTTCTGTTTCACTCTTATTGGAACTTTAATTTTATTTCTAGCAATGCAGACCCCATTTTTTATAATAAAACATTCAACAAAATGATCTCCATTGAACTCAGTTTCTTCATAATGAAATAACGCATTCTCTGGAATTCTACTAGGAGTTAATTCTCCTCTAATCATATCTTTACTTTTAGCAACGTTGCCACGATTTTTGACTTTCCAGTAGACTGTATATGGAGGTAGTGCATTAGTGTTAGCTGTAAAATAGAGACCTAATCCTCTATCCAATGTTTGATTTTGTTTCAACACATCTGAAAGTTTCCCTAAAAATTTGTCTCCTTTTACGATATTACATTCTAAATGTAGCTCATTTTTCAGATTAATGGCAGCTACATACTCAATAAATTCTTCGGTTTCTCTAAAATTGTAGTAAGGTTCAGGTGCTAAAGTATAAGATTTGCTAACTTCGCTTAGAGAACGATTTTCTTGTAGGTCATTCCAATATGAATGCTGGAAAAAATCATTCCATGCAGCAATTGCCTGTGCCTCAGTACATGTACTCTGAAACAAAATATCTAACTTAGATAAATAAGTAGTCAGTCGGGTGTGTAAATTCCCTATTTTTGTAATATCTTTCTGTACAAGTGTTAGGCTTTGAGATTTATCAGTAGGATTGAATACCTCTTTATCGTTATCCAATCGCTCCTTAATCGATTTTATTGTGTAGTAAAAACGTTCATCTAATCTCGTATAAGTGGATTCACACTTTTCGTCAGCAAGTACACTCTGAATGAGACCACCAGGCATTTCCCATTTCTCTCTAGATTTAGAGAACATTTTCATCAAGCGAACAATTTCTCTTAATCTAGAATTATGATTTTTATTCTGTTCCATAAACCATTTGGTAATAGAGCGTGGATTTCGTTCTCTCCATTTGCTACCACAATGTTCATAAGTATATTCGTTATCTTGTTCATCTTTTTTAAAACGACGATAGATTGCAAAATCAATATGGTATCCATCTTTATAAACAATTCTTACACAGTTAGTGTGGGCTTTAGGGGCTATTGTAAATCCCGAACATTTCTTTAACAGTGCTTTTTCAATAACTCTTTTGGCTAATAGAGTAGTGTCAGGAAAATTATCTTTTTCAAAGACAATTGCTACATCTATATCATAATCATTTGATTCATTCTGTGTTACAGTATGCATGGCTACGCTTCCTTGAATAACAGGTTCTTCAGCCATTTTATAGTCAGTACCAAATTCTTCGTTATAAGCAATTAAACCTGCTTTCAAACGTTGGATATTTAGCTTTTTCTTTTCATATAACTCATTTTTTTGATCCTTCTTTAATACAACATGCGTACTGTAAAACGTATTAAATTTTCCGCTTAAATCATACATTGACATTTACATGCTCCTTTGTGATACAAACAGTAATAGGTTGATCAACTTTTTTTAAATTTAGATTCCAATTATACTTCGGGACTTCTGATCCTACATAATTATATACAACAATTTCTTTATCCATTCTTTGAGTAATAGCACTCCCCATATAATAGGCAAATGAAGGTTGTCCAGAATAAAATAAATGAATCTTTTTTAGATTAATATATTTTTGATTGATATCATCTAGAAGGTTACGGAAATCTTTCTTATATTTTTGAAGCTGCTCGGAACTGATAATGTTATTTCGATGTGGCTTTTCTAAGTGTAAATAAAAAGTATTTAAATGCTCAAGAGATAAGCCTCTTAAATCTTCATCGGGTATGGGGTAAGTCATCCCTACTTTCAACACAACTTCAGTAGTATCAATTTGTTCTTGCTCTTGCTTATTTTCCAGGATAAGAGGGGGATATTCAACTTTCTTTGAATTAATGGCTTCCCAAATATTTTTATTCTGATTCCACTCATGAAATTTAACAGGTATTTTATCAGCAATTTGATAACCTAGTAGAATAGTAAATGGGATATGAGCCAAACCATAATAATCTACGTCCACATAATCATTCCCATCTGTAGAATGAATAATGTCTTTAGCGACCTTTTCTTGGATATATAAGGCTCTTTCAATCCCTTCCTTTGAAGTTACTTTCATCTCAAACTTTTGATCGATATCTTTTTTGTCCACTTGGTAATTTGAAATGTCTTTATTTATCTTTGAAAAGTTAGTTGATTCAATAGAAGAATGCCTAATTTGAAGTAGACTACCAATTACTGTATTCTCTTTTGTTTTAAAATATAAAATGATGGCACACCCGTATAAGAATAGCCCTACAGTTATTAATACCCCAAGAACTATGTAATCTATACTTGGGTCGGAAGCATTAAACTTTGTTTCTAGGTAAGTGTTGCATAGCTGAGCTATGATAGGCCAAATGTAGTCAGGGCTGACGGCAGCTATAATGCAAATTGTGCCAGCTGAAAAGAGTCCCAACACCATTTTATTTTCTAGTTTCCCTTTGTATAGTTGATACAATTTTATTAAAAATTCTTTTGTGTTCATTTTGTTCCTCCCTTCGATATCCTTGTTTTATTTTAACATATAAATATACACTATATGTTTAATATGTAAGATAGCGGTGTAATTTTATTAGGAATATTTTAAATAAGATATTTATGCAAATATCAAGTGAAATAACGGTCTCGCTATATAAAACGTAAAAAGTCTTCACATGATTTTTTACGTTTTAGGTATTGGCAATTTCAAAACAACCAATCTTTCTCACAAAGATACATCACTTAAACGATTCGAAGTGACTCGCAACCCATTTAGCATTATTTTCCGCAATATATTCTTCTGCTAGAATTAGCCTTTGTATAAGTTCTTTCTTAGATAGTTTCATATATTTTTTTCTGAGATTATCCCGATTACGGTTTGGTCTTATATTATAAAATTCAATCCCCTTAATGTTTAGAGGATCGTTACGGAGATTATTTTGGCTATTCTTTTTTTGTTTATGAGTTTTACTATATTGCTTGTAATATTCATATAACTGTTCGTTTGTACGAATGGTGTTTGGATGAATTCCTTTCCCTTCGGGATCAATCTCTTTTGATTGTTTAGCGATTGTTGTATAAGTGATTGGATCACCTATTTTAATTAATTGATTAATTGATTGTTTCCCTAATTCTACTGAACGATCACTACGTCTTTGATAGCTTTCCTTAAGCCAAACTGGTTCATTTTTGGAATTGAATGTTTGGCTCATATTTTTGCTCCTCCCTATACTTTTCAATCGATTCTATCTCTTTCAATTCATTACGTGCGTGTTTTCGCATCACTTTTGCCTTCTTTACATCAATTTTTAAACCCATTGCACTATATCGTTTCTCCATATCTTTCGATAAATCAATAACCTCTAATAATTCTTGTTTCTTTTCAGGTTGTGGGATTTTCGCTTGGCAACCTAAACACGCCATTTTGATTGGACAAACGTGATTAGTGACACATGTTCCACCTACCACATTATTGAAGACACCAACTGTTTCCTTATATTCTTCAAGTTCTTTTTCAAGTTCTTCAGGATTTCGCAATATAGCTTCATCGATATCTATATAATCGGAGATAACATCATGTAAATCGCTGATTGATTGAGCCACTTGGCTTGATGTAGGCTCTGAATAATAACTAGTTACCCCCGCATCTCGCTGATGTAATATCTTTGCTACGATGTCTATCGGTAACTTTTGTCGTTGAACAGCTTCGGTAGCAAAGGCATGACGTAATAAGTGGGTTTTCACCACAACAGGTTTTCCTTCTTCCGTTTCGAATTTTAATCCGTGTAGTAAAAAGCGGAGATTTGCTGTAATCGTTTTGTATTGAAATGATTTTTTATGATACTGAAAAAAATATGGTTTAGGTTTGGGAAATAGATGTTTTCGTATTCCTCGATATTCCACGCCTGGTATTTTATCAGTGCCATAATGATTTTTAAGCATTAAACCAACGGATTGTATTATTTTCATTGTTTGTTCACTGATATTAAAAGCTTCTAATCCATCACGACCTTTTGGAACAACGTGAAAAGAAAAACGTAATTTCTTATCAACTTTAACCGTACGGATACATTCTTTAGTGTTACTAATTTGCAATAATTCATTTAATCTAGCACCAGTAGTGGTGCATATATCTAATGTTAATAAACCAAAGGTTGCTGCTGCATATAAAGGTTCTACATCAAACAAAATACCTTTTGCTTTGTCTTTATGAACAGAAACAAATGTACTTGGTGTAAGTATCCCTTTATGATCTGACTTAAAGGGGGTTGGATTTTCGCTTGAATTTTCTTTACCATACCCCCATTCATTAAGTAGTTTGCGTTTTAGCTTAATTTCTTCATCGGTTGCATTATTATGCCACTCTCCAATAACATTATATTCAAAAAGTTTAATAAACCATAGCCCTTCAGGTTCATCATCATCTTTAAATCGTTCTGCTTTAATAAACTCTACAAAGTAATGATTATTATCATCTGAATAACATCTTGTACGAGTCATTGCTGCTTTTATAGTCCCTTTACTAAATTGTTCTTGATGATTCAAAACAAATGATTTTTTGTCCCATAGGCGAAAATAAAAGCGTTCGCCAATCCTTTCAGGTTCATCGTAATGGAAATCTAGGGGCATAACTTCATTTTGTGTTTTTGTTTGTTCACAAGCTTTTAAATAAGCTTGTCGTAGTCGATTTATTTGATTCCGTCGAAAATGGCCTTCTGCTCGAATCTGAGGGAGTAAGGGTACGATAGCATCTGTTTCACTCTTACGACTGTTTTTTGTCTGGTCTTTGGCTGCTTTAGTAAAAGAAAAATCTCTTGAATCATAAGTTGGCATTAGAAATATAAAGCGATGGAAGTATTCTTGTTGTTCATTAGATATTTTAGTTTGAGCCCATTTATTTGTTGAGTAAGAACAACTTCTATAATTACTCAAAAAAGCTGCCCTTATATGATCTGAATGTTCTTCGAAAATCTCCCCCTTAAAGTATTGATACATATGTGTTTCAATATTCAGGTCTGTCATCTCAGTCAAATGAAAGTAATCAAACAAATTTCGTAATCGTAAGTTAATAACATTGATAGTTTTCTCAATTGTTTTAACATCTAAATTTTTTTCCTTATAAACAATCATAATTAGAAAGATATGATTGTTCCAAGGTTTGTCTACCACATGATTAATATAATATTTTAAATATCTTTCATTCATTTTATCTAGAATAAAAATATCTCTTGCATCACGAAAATGCAAAAGTTGTTCATCGACTTTATCCAATAATTGCTCGTAAAAAGGTGATTGAGGTTTAAGGGTTGATATTGTCAGTGTTATCACTCCAATCCATCTAAAAATTCTTGTAGTTCAGGATCTATTTCAACAGCTTGGCTACTTTCTAAAACTGTTAGGGTAGGTTTTTTCTTTAAATCATGTTTCTTTTGTTCTATATACTCATTTTCCAACTTTGTCATATTGTCCAACATTTGATCGTGAGCCTCGCGATGTCTTTCTTCATCAAAATAATGTTCATAAACTTTTATGGTATTAACATTTTTCCACTTTATATATTTAATAAGTTCATTTGTCCTTTGTTTAATTTCAACTTCTGTTTTGGAAATATTATGTATCTCTCTTAACCTTGTAGTAACAAACCAGTGCCTTGTTTTATGAGGGTTTAACTTAACCTCGCATTCTTCTATAGCCCTGCTCCAATGATAATACCAAGCTTGATATGAAAAAGGAGTTCCTAGTTCCGTAAGAAATATGGGAGATTCATTTGGTAATTTTTCGAAGGTTCGTTGGAATTCGTCATATTGAATTCGGTCTCTATTAATATATCGCATCAGTAATTTTACTGTATCTTTGCTAAATCTAAGAAACTTGACCCGTCTTCCGTGGCTACCTTTATTGAATGTACTTACCTCTTGAAAATCCTTTCTTGAGCGATAATCACCAATAGTTAATTCGATAACCTCTGATGCTCTTGCTCCTGTCTCGAATAGCATACGAGATATAATCAATTCCCTTAGTGACCAGTGCACCTTTTTTCCTGCTTGATAGACCTGAGAAGGGAGGTAAGGATCATCAATAATTTTAGGCTGCCACTCTTCATTAATTAGCTTAAAATAGGAATCAGTCAGTCGTCTATGCAGCATGGCACCTTCCGTTCCAGCTTCAGGTGGCATACGAGGTTTATCCTTTCTTACACCTTCGATTTGACTTTTATATTCATCTGAAATCGCATAAGAATCTATCAAAGGATTTGAATAATTGTACTGTTTTAATCGAATAAGAGATTTATAAAATGATTTCAAAGCTGATAGAAAACGGTTTACCGTATTAGGACTTTTTCTTGTACGATTGACAAAGCGAAAGGTGTCTTTTTCACGAACTTTACATTCCATTCCATTCATTAGATAATCTTCAACAGCAATTCGTATTATTTCAGGAGGTTCATTCCACTGAATACGTTTACCCTGATAATTACTTGACTCGTCTAGCCACCTAAAGAAAGGAAGAAGACATTTTAAATACGAAAGGGTAGAGCTTTTAGCTATCCTGCCTATACAATCGTGGTAATAATCCGTCAAGGGTAGAAAAGGATCATTGTCACCATTAAAAACCATTAATTCATAGCGACTTTCAATCCCTTTGGGGCAATAATGATACTTATAGCTTTCTATAAAAATCACCTACTTAATTTTTTACACATTGTTAATCTCTTATTTTTCTTTTTTTGTAACTTTACAGGGGCAAAAGTAGGACTCCAGTTCTCACGAACTGCTTTTTTAATACATCCGTCAGGATTTTTAACTTTTGTTGTGGATTGCTGCATTATAAGGTGTATCTCCAACGTTGGTTTGATTCTTATAACAGAAAGAACTGATAAAATATCATTGCTAGGAGAAGTTGTTTATTTTTTCCAAATAAAAACAACAACTTTGTTTAAATTTAATAAATCATTTTCTGAAATTCCTCCTCCTTCTTTGTCGTTATTTCTAAATATTTTAGGTAATTCACCTAAATGAAACCACCTTTCTATTGTCTCCACGTGCTTTCCTAAAATTTCGGCTGCCTCTTTTATTGAATATACTTTAGCCATTACAACGCCTCTCATAAGAATGTACGTTCTTATTATAGCGCTACATTATTGTTGTAGTAAATGATTAACATTATTGTATGACTGTGGTATTGTATAGAATCATCTAGAGGCATAACAAAGATTAAGTACACCACTATATATAAGTGATGTACTTAATCTTTGTTTAATGTGTGACATTAAATATAAATAACCAATTATTATACAAAAAGGTCCATTCACTTGTCTTTAATTTTACATGGTACACCTTGTCTTTTTCTGTAGTTACATTTTAGGAGCTTCCATTCCAGCTGTAGCCCATTCTTCTTTTGCAGGACCATATACGCCAGGAACTGTTAAGCCAGCCTGGCGCATTAAAACTGTCATTTGTCCGCGGTGGTGATTTTGATGATTAATGAGTGTCATTAAAAATATAGAATTTGGCATAGGGCGGCCAAAGAAGTCATTAATAGTAGTTAAGTCTTTATCCGTCCATTCGCTTTGAAGTGCTTCAACAAAAGCTGTATTCACTTTACGATATCCATCTGCAATTGTTTTTGCTGAAGTTGGTACGGGATAATCTTTCGTTTCTCCTTCAAACTTTAGCCCTGTGCCAGATAGTATAACAGGAATTGCCGTCACGATATGCCAAGCGACTCTTCCTAACGTCCAGTGCCCAGGTGCGATTTCTTGTGACAAAGATTCATCTGTTAGTACATCGAGCATTTTTTGAGTAGACTCAGTCTCGTATGTCCATGATTGCAAGAAGCCTTCAATTGTTTGGTACATAGTTATCCCTCCTAGTTATGTTCATAGGTTACATTCGTGAAAAAAAGATAGTTTCCTTTTGGCCTATAAGAACAAATAAAAAAGAAGACTCCTAACAAGAAGCCTCTTTTTTATTAACTTTCTTCCCACTCTCCCTCATCAACTATAAGAAATAAGGTGCTCCAAGTACGAGAACACCAAGTGGTTTTATTAAGAAAAAGAATTTCGTTTGAGTAAGAAGGCAAAAGTACAAGCAAAAGGGGTAAAAATCGCATGTAATAATTATTAGAATGTACGGAGTAAAGTTATTCTGGGGTATTTGATAGGTGTTTTTTTATTTGTTGCTTATACTTAAAAGATTGAATTTGAAGGAGGGGATCAACATGTCTTCATGGCGCAATAATATAAATGGGTATTGTGAGTGTAATAATCAAAATGGTGTACATGTTGATTCGTGTTGTTTTAGTTGCGATGGGACAGTGCCTAAGCTAGGTCCAACTGGTCCGACGGGAGCAACGGGTCCAACGGGAGCGACAGGTCCAACGGGAGCAACGGGTCCAACGGGAGCAACAGGTCCAACCGGAGTGACAGGAATAACGGGAGCAACAGGTCCAACCGGAGTGACAGGAATAACGGGAGCAACAGGTCCAACCGGAGCAACGGGAGCAACGGGAGCAACGGGAGCGACAGGAATAACGGGAGCAACGGGAGCGACAGGAATAACGGGAGCAACGGGAGCAACGGGAGCGACAGGAATAACGGGAGCAACGGGAGCGACAGGAATAACGGGAGCAACAGGTCCAACGGGAGTGACGGGAGTAACGGGAGCAACAGGTCCAACGGGAGCAACAGGTCCAACGGGAGTGACAGGAATAACGGGAGCAACAGGTCCAACCGGAGTGACAGGTCCAACCGGAGTGACAGGTTCAACGGGAGCGACAGGAATAACGGGAGCAACGGGAGTAACGGGAGTAACGGGAGCAACAGGTCCAACCGGAGTAACAGGTCCAACCGGAGTGACAGGTTCAACGGGAGTAACGGGAGCAACAGGTTCAACGGGAGTAACGGGAGCAACAGGAATAACGGGAGCAACAGGTCCGACCGGAGCGACAGGAATAACAGGAGCAACGGGTCCAACGGGAGCAACAGGTCCAACCGGAGCGACGGGAGTAACCGGAGCAACAGGAATAACGGGAGCAACAGGTTCAACAGGAGCGACGGGAGTAACAGGTTCAACGGGTCCAACCGGAGCGACGGGAGTAACCGGAGCAACAGGAATAACGGGAGCAACGGGTCCAACGGGAGCAACAGGTCCAACCGGAGCGACGGGTTCAACAGGTTCAACCGGCCCAACGGGAATAACAGGTACAAGTATCACGGCGACGTATGCATTTGCAAATAATACGTCGGGTTCAGCGATATCGGTACTTCTTGGTGGAACGAATGTCCCGCTTCCAAATAATCAAAACATCGGTCCAGGAATTACTGTTTCTGGTGGAAATACAGTATTTACGGTTGCAAATGCTGGGAATTATTATATTTCATATACGATTAATATAACGGCTTCATTATTAGTCAGTTCTCGTATTACAATTAATGGAGCACCACTTGCTGGAACGATCAATTCTCCTGCGTTAGCAACTACATCATTTAGCGCAACAATTATTACAACTCTTGCAGCAGGAGATGCCATTAGTTTGCAACTATTTGGTTTGTTAGCTGTTGCAACATTATCAACAACTACACCAGGAGCTGTGTTAACGATAATAAGATTAAGCTAAATAATAACTCTCTTATTTTTTTAGATTAGGAGAGTTTATACATATAATAAGAAGTTAATGAAGTAAAGCATAGTTATATAAAAGTCGGAATATTATGATTGTAACGTTATGGTGACTATAATATAATGAAAACAACCTCATGAATGAACATTCATTTATTTTTATGTATTTGAAGGGGGAATGAAGGTGGAAAAACCATGGTTGAAAAATTATCCAGAGGAAATTCCAAGTACAATTTCTTATGATATTCAGCCGCTTCATAAATATGTAGAACAGATGGCTTCTCGCTACCCAGAAAAGAAAGCGCTTCACTTTTTGGGGAAGGATATTACATTTTCAGACTTTCATGATAAGGTGAAGAGATTTGCAAATTATCTTCAAAAGCTCGGTGTGGAAAAGGGTGATCGAGTTGCTATTATGTTGCCGAACTGTCCGCAAGCTGTAATTGGTTATTACGGTACATTACTTGCAGGAGGTATCGTAGTACAAACAAATCCACTATATACAGAAAGAGAATTAGAATATCAGCTTCATGACTCGGGAGCAAAAGTCATTCTTTGCCTCGATTTAGTATTTCCAAGAGTGACGAATGTTCAATCTGCTACAAAATTTGAGCATATTATCGTAACGCGTATTGCGGACTTTTTACCCTTCCCTAAAAATCTATTGTATCCATTTGTGCAGAAAAAACAGTCGAATTTAGTTGTGAAAGTATCAGAGAGTGAAACGATTCATCTTTGGAACTCAGTAGAAAAAGAAGTGAATACGGATGTTGAAGTGCCTTGTGATCCTGAAAATGATTTAGCTCTTTTACAGTACACAGGAGGAACAACTGGATTTCCGAAGGGTGTTATGTTAACGCATAAAAACCTCGTTTCTAACACTTTGATGGGAGTTCAATGGTTATATAATTGCAAAGAAGGAGAAGAAGTCGTTCTTGGGGTTCTTCCATTTTTCCACGTGTACGGCATGACGGCTGTCATGAATTTAAGTATTATGCAAGGATACAAAATGGTTCTTATTCCAAAATTTGATATGAAAATGGTTTTTGAAGCGATTAAGAAGCATAAAGTGACATTATTTCCAGGGGCACCAACTATTTATATCGCTCTTTTAAATAGCCCGCTTTTAAAAGAATACGATATATCTTCTATTCGTGCTTGTATTAGTGGATCAGCACCACTGCCAGTAGAAGTACAGGAAAAGTTCGAAACAGTTACAGGGGGCAAACTAGTAGAGGGATATGGTTTAACAGAATCATCTCCCGTTACACATAGTAATTTTTTATGGGAAAAGCGAGTGCCAGGTAGCATTGGAGTTCCGTGGCCAGATACAGAAGCAATGATTATGTCGCTTGAAACTGGTGAGGCATTACCACCGGGAGAAATCGGTGAAATTGTAGTAAAAGGTCCTCAAATTATGAAAGGATATTGGAATAAGCCAGAAGAAACAGCAGCTGTACTGCAAGATGGATGGCTCCATACAGGCGATGTTGGCTATATGGATGAAGATGGCTTTTTCTATGTGAAAGATCGTAAGAAAGATATGATTGTTGCGAGTGGATTTAATGTGTATCCTCGTGAAGTAGAAGAAGTATTATATGAGCATGAAAAAGTGCAAGAAGTAGTGACGATTGGAGTTCCCGATCCATACCGAGGAGAGACAGTTAAAGCGTTTGTTGTGTTAAAAGAAGGTACAGAGTGTTCTGAGGAAGAATTAAATCAGTTTGCTCGTAAATATTTAGCGGCCTATAAAGTGCCGAAAGTATATGAGTTTAGAGATGAACTGCCGAAAACGACAGTCGGAAAAATTTTACGCCGTGTCCTAATTGATGAAGAGAAAAGAAAGAATGAGGATGAGCAAACGGGCTAAGGCCCTTTCTTTTTGAAAAAATAGGATTGACACTTTTCTAAATAGTCAGTATTATAAGAATATGAATGACTATTCATTCAGTCATCTTCTTGAAGGGGACAGTAAAGTGAAGAAAAATAGACCGAAATACAATCAAATTATTGATGCGGCAGTCATTGTGATTGCGGAGAATGGGTACCATCAAGCGCAAGTTTCTAAAATAGCAAAGCAAGCTGGGGTAGCGGATGGCACGATTTATTTATATTTTAAAAATAAAGAAGATATATTAATATCCTTATTCCAAGAGAAGATGGGAGAATTTGTCGAAACAATTCGTCAAAAAACAGCAGGAATTGAAAGCGCTGTATCGAAGTTATTCATGTTGGTAGAAACGCACTTCTTGCTGTTGTCACAAAATGATCCTCTTGCTATCGTTACGCAATTAGAGCTAAGACAGTCCAATCAAGAATTACGCCTAAAAATAAATGAAGTATTAAAAGGCTACTTACAAGTTATGGATGAGATTTTAGAGACAGGTATAAAGCAAGGTGAATTTCGAGCGGATTTAAATGTTCGCGTGGCAAGACAAATGATCTTTGGAACAGTAGATGAAGTTGTGACCAATTGGGTAATGAGCGATCATAAGTATGATCTGGTCGCACTTTCAAAAACGGTACATGGGCTACTTATTGCAGCTTGTGGTTATCGTCAATAATGGGAGGGATCATGTTGAAATTCCTATCTGTAAGAGTTGAAGATCATATCGCGGTGGCTACGTTAAATCATGCGCCAGCTAACGCGATGTCTTCACAAGTTATGCATGACGTTACTGAATTAATTGATCAAGTGGAGAAGGATGATAACATTCGTGTTGTTGTTATTCACGGTGAAGGGCGTTTCTTCTCGGCGGGAGCAGATATTAAAGAATTTACATCTGTTACTGAAGCGAAGCAAGCGACTGAATTAGCGCAGCTTGGACAAGTTACGTTTGAGCGCGTTGAAAAATGTTCAAAACCAGTTATCGCGGCAATTCATGGAGCGGCACTTGGCGGCGGCCTTGAGTTTGCTATGTCTTGCCACATGCGCTTTGCAACTGAAAGTGCAAAACTTGGTTTACCTGAATTAACACTTGGATTAATTCCTGGATTTGCAGGTACACAGCGATTACCACGTTATGTTGGGAAAGCGAAAGCTTGTGAAATGATGTTAACAAGTACACCGATTACTGGTGCAGAAGCATTAAAATGGGGACTAGTTAACGGAGTTTTTGCTGAAGAAACATTTTTAGATGATACGCTTAAAGTTGCAAAACAGATTGCTGGAAAAAGCCCAGCGACGACTCGTGCTGTACTAGAGTTATTGCAAACGACGAAATCGTCTCATTATTATGAAGGTGTACAACGCGAAGCTCAAATCTTTGGTGAAGTATTTACGAGTGAAGATGGAAGAGAAGGTGTAGCAGCGTTTTTAGAAAAACGTAAGCCTTCATTTAGCGGCAGGTAGTTTAATTATTTTTTTAATATAAATTAACAGAAAATTAGAATTGATAGAATCTTTCTGAAAAACAAGGGGGTAAATGGAATGAACATCTACGTACTCATGAAACGAACATTTGATACAGAAGAAAAAATCGTAATTAAAAACGGTGCAATTTACGATGGCGAAGCGGAATTCATCATCAACCCTTACGATGAATATGCAATTGAAGAAGCAATTCAAGTAAGAGACGCACAAGGTGGAGAAGTTACTGTCGTAACAGTTGGTGGCGAAGATAGCGAGAAAGAACTTCGTACGGCGTTAGCGATGGGCTGCGATAAAGCGGTATTAATTAATATTGAAGATGATGTAGAAAATGGTGACCAGTTCACGACTGCAAAAGTGCTTGCTGAATATTTAAAAGATAAAGATGCAGATTTAATTTTAGGCGGAAACGTTGCAATTGATGGTGCATCTGGACAAGTTGGCCCGCGTGTAGCTGAAGCGTTAAATATTCCGTATGTAACGACAATTACAAAACTTGCAATTGACGGTAAAAACGTGAAGATTGAGCGTGATGTTGAAGGCGATACAGAAGTGATTGAAACTTCATTGCCAGTATTAGTAACAGCACAACAAGGTTTAAATGAACCACGTTATCCATCGCTTCCAGGTATTATGAAAGCGAAGAAAAAGCCACTAGAAGAATTAGAATTAGATGATTTAGATTTAGAAGAAGATGATGTGGAAGCAAAGACAAAAACAATTGAAATCTATTTGCCTCCTAAGAAAGATGCAGGAAAAGTGTTACAAGGCGAGCTGCAAGATCAAGTAAAAGAACTTGTATCGTTGCTCCATACAGAAGCGAAAGTAATCTAATAAAATACGAAATTATATATGCAGGAGGGAAAATCTATGGCTCGTAAAGTATTAGTAATGGGTGAAGTTCGTGATGGATCGCTACGTAACGTTTCATTTGAAGCGGTAGCAGCAGCAAAAACAATTGCAGAAGGCGGTGAAGTAGTAGGTCTTCTAGTTGGAGACAGCGTTGCCTCTTTTGCAAATGAGTTGATTCATTACGGTGCAGATCGCGTTGTGACAGTTGAAAATGATAAATTAAAATCATATACATCTGATGGGTATGCACAAGCATTTTTAGCTGTATATGCTGAAGAAAATCCAGAAGGTATTGTATTTGGACATACAGCACTTGGTAAAGATTTATCACCAAAATTAGCAGCGAAGCTTGAAGCTGGTCTAGTTTCTGACGTAACTGCTTTAGAAGTTGAAGGTGGAAATGTTATCTTTACTCGTCCAATTTACTCTGGTAAAGCGTTTGAGAAGAAGATTGTAACAGACGGCATGTTATTTGCGACAGTGCGTCCAAATAACATCGCAACGCTTGAAAAAGATGAGTCTCGCAGTGGTGACGTGTCTTCTATTACAGTAGATGTGAAAGACTTACGTACAATCATTCAAGATGTCGTCCGTAAGACGGCAGAGGGCGTTGATCTTTCTGAAGCAAAAGTTATTATCGCTGGCGGACGCGGTGTGAAGAGTGAAGAAGGATTCAAGCCATTAAAAGAGTTAGCTGACGTATTAGGCGGCGCTGTTGGAGCATCTCGTGGTGCTTGTGACGCTGAGTATTGCGATTACTCATTACAAATTGGTCAAACTGGTAAAGTTGTTACACCAGACCTGTACATTGCATGTGGTATTTCTGGTGCGATTCAGCATTTAGCTGGTATGTCTAACTCAAAAATAATCGTTGCGATCAATAAAGATCCAGAAGCAAGTATTTTCAAAGTAGCTGACTACGGTATTGTTGGCGATCTATTTGAAGTTGTACCTCTTTTAACAGAAGAGTTTAAAAAGTTAAAAGTACATTCATGATTTGAGTACCCTTGAGTTCCAAGTGAAGTACCCCTATATATAGAAAAAGGTGAGAGATCCCCTGTCTCTCATCTTTTTAGTATGTAATCCGTATTTTTATATAGTATAAAGGAACACTTTTTTGTTACAATACATAACGATACATATTATTCGCCACGTATATAAGTTAATGATATACTCTTGGTAGAATATACTTGAAGGAGGAAATAAAATGGCAATTGTAAACGCAAATGACCAAAGCTTCGCAGCTGAAACTAGCGAAGGTGTTGTATTATTAGATTTCTGGGCACCTTGGTGTGGACCTTGTAAAATGATCGCTCCTGTATTAGAGGAAATTGATGCAGAACTAGGCGAAAAAGTAAAAGTAGTAAAAGTAGACGTGGATGAAAATCAAGAAACTGCTCGTCAATTCGAAGTAATGAGCATTCCAGCTCTTTTCGTATTAAAAGACGGTAAAGTAGTTGATCAAGCGTTAGGTTACAAACCGAAAGAAGCGTTAGTGGAATTAGTTTCTAAACACTTCTAAAATAAAAGGGCTACCATTTGGTAGCTTTTTTTATTTTTCTTTTTTACACCTTTCCGTTACAATAAAAGAACGTATGTTGGGTGTTTTGGCATAGTATGTTTTCATGTGAAAATAAAAATGCTAAGCATGTAGAAATGGAGGGTAACGAGTGCACGAACATTTAAAAGAGAAATTGGCTATTTTACCAGATCAACCTGGTTGTTATTTAATGAAAGATAAGCAAGGAACGGTTATATATGTCGGAAAGGCAAAGGTGCTTAAAAATCGTGTGCGCTCGTACTTTACTGGTTCGCATGACGGGAAAACACTTCGGCTAGTAGGAGAAATTGTAGATTTTGAATATATTGTAACCTCCTCAAATCTAGAGGCTCTCATTTTAGAGTTGAACTTAATAAAAAAGCATGATCCAAAATATAACATTCAATTAAAAGATGATAAAACATATCCTTTTATTAAAATTACAGCTGAGAAACAACCACGATTACTTATTACGAGAAATGTAAAAAAGGATAAGGGAAAGTATTTTGGCCCTTATCCGAATGCACAATCAGCTCATGAAACGAAAAAACTGCTAGATCGTATGTATCCGCTTCGTAAGTGCTCAAATATGCCCGATAAAGTTTGTTTATATTATCATATGGGTCAATGTTTAGCGCCTTGTGTGAAAGAAGTGACGGAAGAACAAAACAAAGAAATTGTAGATGAAATTATTAAGTTTTTAAATGGTGGGCATAAAGAAGTTCGTTCAGAATTAGAAACAAAAATGTATGAAGCTTCAGAGAAACTAGAGTTTGAACGTGCAAAAGAGTTACGTGATCAAATCGCTCATATCGATGCGATTATGGAAAAACAAAAGATGATTATGAGTGATTTAGTGGATCGTGATGTGTTTGGGTATGCAGTTGATAAAGGGTGGATGTGTGTTCAAGTTTTCTTCGTTCGAAAAGGAAAGCTAATCGAACGTGATGTTTCTATGTTTCCAATCTACGACGAACCAGAAGAGGGATTCTTAACGTTTATCGGTCAATTTTATGAAAACAGCAGTCATTTTAAGCCGAAGGAAATCGTCGTTCCAGGAAGTATCGATTCAGAATTAATAGAACGCTTTTTAGAAGTGGAAGCGACACAGCCGAAACGCGGTAAGAAAAAAGATCTTGTAGAACTGGCAAATAAAAATGCGAAGATTGCTCTTGAAGAGAAATTCTATTTAATTGAGCGCGATGAAGAGCGAACGATTAAAGCTGTAGAGAATTTAGGGAAGCAGCTCGGAATTGAAACGCCTCATCGTATTGAAGCGTTTGATAACTCAAATATTCAAGGCACAAATCCTGTTTCTGCAATGATTGCTTTTATTGATGGGAAACCAGCTAAGAAAGAATACAGGAAATATAAAATTAAAACGGTTCAAGGGCCAGATGATTATGAGTCTATGAGAGAAGTTGTGAGACGCCGTTATACAAGGGCACTGAAAGAGAACTTACCTTTACCAGATTTAATCATTATTGATGGCGGAAAAGGCCATCTGGCGGCTGCAAGTGATATTCTAGAAAATGAGCTCGGTTTATATATTCCGATGGCAGGTCTTGTGAAAGATGACAAACATAAAACATCCCATTTAATTATTGGGGATCCACCTGAACCTGTGATGCTTGAGAGAAATAGCCAAGAATTTTATTTATTGCAGCGCATTCAAGATGAGGTGCATCGATTTGCAATTACATTCCATCGTCAATTACATGGGAAATCTGTCATTCAATCGGCACTCGATGATATTCCTGGAATTGGAGATAAACGAAAAAAGATATTGTTAAAACATTTCGGATCGCTAAAAAAGATGAAAGAGGCTTCTGTAACAGAATTTGTCGAAGCGGGTATGCCGAAAAATGTCGCAGAGACGATTTATACTTATTTAGCGGATAAGAAGACGTTGTAGTTTACAACGTCTTCTATTTTTTGGTATAATTTCTGAAGATTTAAAATAAATTCAAATGAATGAAAATGCAAAAAGTCAACTAAACTGATATGTCTAGTTGACTGCGGGTAATGCTACACTTCAATGAGATCTTTTATATCCCATTTTACAAGAAATGTAATAGAGTCTGAACGTTTTTTCTTTTCTTCGTAGGACTCTGCAACGACGTTTCGTTGCTTTTGAATTTGTTCAGCGATGAACCCAGCTTCTAATTGATAAGAAGAATGTCTTTTTTGTTTTTGACGTTCAGCGATGAGTGTGCCTTTAAGTTGGAACTGCATTTCACGACGCTTATGTTCAATAATGCTTAAAGTGCCCCAGCCAGCTTTTTCAAAGAACTGAATGACTTCTTCAATTGTGTCTAGTGGATATTTTCTTGCAAGGTTTCTACCGGACCAGTATAAAATACCATCTAGATCGTTACCGATTAAATCAGGTAGTAATTCTTCACGTAGCAATTCGTAAGCGAAGGCGTTCAATGAAAGATCTTCTAAAGATGTTGTATCGATTGTATTTTTACTCACAATATTCCCCTCTTTCTATAGGGATTATTATATAACATTTCTCATTTATAAAAACAGATTTTTCTTTGGGAAAATCTGAATATATAAGAAGAAAAAAAGAATTGGCAAATTATATGCAAATTATGTATACGTTTTCTTGACGCTTCGACAAAAATAGGAGTAAAATGAACTTGGTATCAAATTATGCTGAAATATTTCGAATAATTTTTTCAGTTTTTCTTATGCCAATAGTGAAAAAACATTATTGCCATAAACTAATCTGAAAACAGCAGTCAATCATTCAAGGGGGGTAATGGGGACATGAAAGGCCGCGAGTATACGTTTCGTAAGTGGCACTCATTAATGGGGGTCATCCCGGTTGGTGTCTTTTTGACGCAACATTTAATTGTAAACAACTTTGCAACACGAGGAGCAGAGGCTTTTAACAAAGCTGCAGGCTTTATGGAGCTCCTTCCATTCCGGTATGCGCTAGAAATTTTCATTATCTTTTTACCAATACTGTACCATGCTATATATGGCTTATATATTGCATTTACAGCTAAGAACAATGCGGTTTCTTACGGTTATTTCCGTAACTGGATGTTCGTCTTCCAAAGAATTTCAGGTATCGTTACACTGATTTTCATTTCTTGGCACGTCTGGGAAACTCGTATTCAAGCAGCGTTAGGTAAAGAGGTAAACTATGATATGATGGCAGATATTTTAAACAATCCAGCTATGTTTGCATTCTACTTAGTTGGTGTTGTTTCAACAATTTTCCACTTTGCAAATGGACTATGGACATTCTGCATCAGCTGGGGAATTACAGTATCTCCACGTTCACAAAGAATCTCTACTTATGTAACATTAGCTATTTTCTTAGGTCTATCTTATGTAGGTGTGAGTGCATTATTAGCGTTCATCGATCCACAGCTAGCAAACCAGTAAGGAGTGGGAGAGCATGAAAGGGAAACTTATAGTAGTCGGCGGTGGCTTGGCTGGCTTAATGGCAACGATTAAAGCGGCGGAAGCAGGAGTAAATGTTGAACTGTTCTCTTTAGTACCAGTAAAACGTTCGCATTCTGTATGTGCCCAAGGTGGAATTAACGGTGCCGTAAATACGAAAGGTGAAGGGGATTCTCCATGGATCCACTTTGACGATACAATTTATGGTGGGGACTTCTTAGCGAACCAACCACCAGTTAAAGCAATGTGTGAAGCAGCACCTGGTATCATTCATTTAATGGACCGTATGGGTGTTATGTTCAACCGTACGGAAGAAGGACTTCTTGATTTCCGTCGTTTTGGTGGAACGCAACATCACCGTACAGCATTTGCTGGTGCAACAACTGGACAGCAATTACTATACGCATTAGATGAGCAAGTACGTCGTCACGAAGTAGCAGGACTTGTAACGAAATATGAAGGTTGGGATTTCTTACGAGCTGTTATTGATGATGAAGGTGTGTGCCGAGGAATCGTTGCACAAGACTTACAAACTATGGAGATTAGAAGTTTCCGAGCTGATGCCGTGATTATGGCAACAGGGGGCCCTGGTATCATCTTCGGAAAATCAACAAACTCCATTATCAATACAGGTACAGCAGCTTCTGCTGTATATCAACAAGGCGCATATTATGCAAACGGTGAGTTCATTCAAATTCACCCAACGGCAATTCCTGGAGACGATAAATTACGTCTAATGAGTGAATCTGCACGTGGTGAAGGTGGACGTGTTTGGACATATAAAGATGGTAAACCATGGTACTTCTTAGAAGAAAAATATCCGGCTTACGGAAACCTTGTACCTCGTGATATCGCAACGCGTGAAATCTTTGATGTTTGCGTAGAGCAAAAACTAGGTATTAACGGTGAAAACATGGTGTACTTAGATCTTTCTCATAAAGATCCGAAAGAACTAGATATTAAACTTGGTGGAATTATTGAAATCTATGAGAAATTTACAGGTGACGATCCTCGTAAACTACCAATGAAAATCTTCCCAGCTGTTCACTATTCAATGGGCGGGCTATGGGTTGATTATAAGCAGATGACAAGCATTCCAGGTTTATTTGCAGCAGGTGAGTGTGATTATTCTATGCACGGTGGTAACCGTCTTGGCGCGAACTCACTGTTATCAGCAATTTACGGTGGTATGGTAGCAGGACCAAATGCAATTGAATATATGAAAGGTCTTTCTAAATCATCAGATGCCGTTTCATCTAATGTGTATGAACAAAATGAATTAATCGAAACAGAGAAATTTAACAATATTTTAACGCTTGATGGTAACGAAAATGCGTATGTTCTTCATAAAGAGCTTGGAGAATGGATGACAGATAACGTTACAGTAGTTCGTGAAAATAAAAAATTATTAGAAACAGATGCAAAAATTGAAGAGTTAATGGCTCGCTACAAACGTATTAACATTAACGATACAGCGAGATGGAGCAACCAAGGTGCTTCATTTACACGCCAACTTGCAAATATGTTTGAATTAGCACGTGTTATTACAATTGGCGCATATAACCGTAATGAGAGCCGTGGGGCGCATTACAAACCTGAATTCCCAAATCGTGATGATGCAAACTTCTTAAAAACTACGATGGCGAAATTTGAAGGAGAAGGAAATGCACCGGCATTCCGTTACGAAGACGTGGATATTTCATTAATTAAACCACGTAAACGTGATTATTCTTCAAAACACGATGTAGCTGCTAAGAGTGAAGAGAAGGGGGATAAACAACATGTCTGAGAAAACAATCCGCCTCATCATTACGAGACAAGACGGACCAGATGCGCAAGCGTTTGACCAAGAGTTTGAAATTCCGTATCGTCCGAATATGAATATTATTTCGGCGCTTATGGAAATTCGTCGTAATCCTGTCGATGCAAAAGGAAACAAAACAACTCCGATTGCATGGGATATGAACTGTTTAGAGGAAGTATGTGGTGCATGTTCGATGGTGATTAACGGAAAACCACGTCAATCATGTACAGCTCTTATCGATCAATTAGAACAACCAATTCGCTTAAAACCGATGAAGACATTCCCGGTTGTTCGTGACTTACAAGTTGACCGTAGTCGCATGTTTAATGCTCTAAAACGTGTTAAAGCTTGGATTCCAATTGATGGTACGTATGACTTAGGACCAGGACCAAGAATGCCTGAGAAGAAACGTCAATGGGCTTATGAGCTTTCAAAATGTATGACATGTGGTGTTTGCTTAGAATCATGTCCAAACGTAAATAGTAAATCGGACTTTATTGGACCAGCTCCGTTATCACAAGCTCGTCTATTCAACTCACATCCAACGGGTGAAATGCATAAAGCAGATCGCTTACGTGCAATTATGGGTGATGGAGGACTTGCAAACTGTGGTAACTCTCAAAACTGTGTGCAATCATGTCCAAAGGGTATTCCGTTAACAACTTCAATTGCGGCGTTAAACCGTGATACAACAATTCAATCGTTCAAAGATTTCTTTGGTAGCGACAATAACTATTAAAAAATATTGCCTCTTCATTTCGAAGGGGCAATATTTATAACTGTATTATTCTGTTTATTCTGTTTATTTTGAAGTGAAAAGGAGAGGGAACAATGAAGAGGATTTCTTATATTGAAGACTTTGAGCAATGGGAAAGTGGTTTTTCGTTTTACAATCCTGTAAAGGTTCGTTTTGGTGAAGTAGATATGTTTGGACATGTAAATAATGTCGTTGCCTTTACCTATTTTGAAGAAGCACGTATCGCATTGTTTAAAGAACTTGGATTTATGCAAGAATGGACGCATGAATCTTCAGAAACGATGATTGTTGTTGCGGATTTACAATGTAATTTTATTAAGCAAATATATTTTGATGAACAGTTGAAGGTGTATGTAAAAGCTGGATCAGTTGGAAATTCTTCATTAGATTTGCATTATATGGTGAAGAATGCAGAAGGAGAAGTTTGTTTAGTTGGTCGTGGAATGATGGTCCAAGCGTCGAAAAAAACGGGAAGAGGCGAACCGTGGCCTGAAGAGTGGAAGAAAAAATTAATACAATGATAGAGTGAAAGAAAAATAAGAGAGCAATTTGCTCTCTTATTTTTTGTCTTCCATCGCCTCTTCTAATGTTAAATGATGTTTATATATGTATGTAGCGTATGGATTTCCAACGTAGCGCAAATGCCACGGTTCATATGAGTATTCTGTTGTTTCTGTTTTATCTTCTAAATAACGAATGACAAAGCCAAATTCATGAGCATGTTTTGCAACCCATTTACCTTCGTTTGTCTCTCCAAAAATAGGCTCTAATTGGAATTTAGCAGATTTTGAACTAATATCCATTGCTAAACCAGTTTGATGTTCACTCGTACCGGGAATGGCACTTACTGAATCTGCCTCAGCTTTTCCTTGACGTCTAACGTATGTATCATGTAATGATTTTTGGCGTTTGTATGAACGATAACCAGATACAGCTGTAAGTTCAAGTCCTTCTTTCTTTGCCGCTTCAAACATATTTTCAAGCGCATCTGCAGCATCTTTGCGCAGCAATGTTTTTTCTTTATCTTTTGGACTAGTAAATGGTACGTTTGGTCTCGTTAAGTCTTCAGGTGTGTATCCGTCTGGTAGTTTTCGATGTTTATTAACTAATACAAGATTAGACTCTGGATTTGTTACAACGGAAAAATCATTGTCTAGCTTCTTTGCATTATGATCAGCTTTTGGAAAAGCAGGAATCTCTTCTTTTTGGTGGTTACTATGCTGTTGACTTTCGACAGCTTTCGCATTATTTTGTAGTGGTGATTTAGAACTAAAGTAAGCGAAAGAAGTGATACCGATTACAATAGTAGTGGCAGAAATAATAATTATCTTTTTCATGATGCCTTGTAATCACAGTCCTTTCTTAATAAAATGTGTATCGTTTCTTATTATAAGTCTAGTTTAATGAAAAAGAAATATAAGAGTCGTAACGTAATAGAAATGCAAAGAAAATGTCAGAAAATGTGTGAAATTGTAGTATTTTTTTATATAATTCATTTCTTGTCTTTCATGAAATTCATTTTTTATGTAATATATACACATAAGAAGATGTAGCGATTATCGAGAATAAAAAACTTCTTGTATAGACTAGGAGTGAATGGGAATGGATTTTGCAACACTTATTGGAATTATTTTAGGAGTAGTGGCGGTAGTAGTAGGAATGGTCGTCAAGGGCGCTGACGTAATGGCCTTAGTTAATCCTGCCGCAGCATTAATTATTTTCGTTGGTACATTTGCTGCAGTATGTATAGCATTTCCAATGAATCAATTAAAAAAGATTCCAAAATTATTTAAAGTTCTTTTTGGTTCTAATAAAAAAGATTTAAGTTATGAACAGTTGCTAGAATTGTTTGTTCATTGGACATCTGAAAGTAGAAAATACGGTATTTTGTCTTTAGAGCAGCAATTAGACAAAATTCAAGATGAATTTCTTTTGCGTGGTATGAAATTTGTGATTGATGGCGTATCTGCAGAAGATTTAGAACAAATTTTAGAAGCTGAATTAGAAGCAATTGAAGAAAGGCATGCAAAGGGAGCAGCAATTTTTTCTCAAGCTGGTACATATGCACCAACATTAGGGGTTTTAGGTGCTGTTATTGGTCTTGTAGCTGCACTTGGTAATTTAACTGATATTGAAAAGTTAGGTCACGCTATTTCGGGTGCATTTATTGCAACGATTTTTGGTATTTTCTCAGGTTATATACTATGGCATCCATTTGCAAATAAATTAAAGCAAAAATCTGCAGCTGAATTAGAGAAAAAACGTTTAATTATTGATTGTCTATTAATGTTACAAGAAGGTACATATCCGTTTATTATGAAGAACCGCATTTTAGGTGCACTTTCTGCAACTGAGCGCAAAAAGCTTGAAAAAGGGGCAGAAAAAAATGCGGAGTAAAAAAAATAGAAGAAGTAAAAAGAAAAAACACGAAGAACATATCGATGAAACTTGGCTAATCCCTTATTCTGATATGTTAACGTTGTTGTTTGCATTGTTCATCGTTTTATTCGCAATGAGCAGTATAGATGCTGCTAAGTTTAAACAGATGGCTGTTGCTTTTCGAAGTGAATTAGCTGGTGGAACAGGTAACAAAGAATTTTTAAGTGATCAGAAGCCAAATGATGAAAAGGAATTATCAGCAAGTAGTTTAGAGTCTGAGAAGATTAAAAAGAATGCTGAAGCTGAAGTAAAGCAACAAGAAATGAACGAATTAAAAGCGGTACAAAAAGGTATTGATAAGTATATTGAGGAAAATCGATTATCTTCTTCTTTTAAAACTGATTTAACAGAAAAGGGATTGAAGGTAACGATATTAGAAAATGTACTATTTGATTCTGGGAAAGCGGACGTAAAATTAGAATCGTTAAGTATTGCGAAAGAAATGTCTAATTTACTTGTTTCAGCATCACCTCGTGAAATCACAGTATCTGGACATACAGATAATGTTCCTATTGCAAATGCGCAATTTGCATCGAACTGGGAATTAAGTACGCAGCGGGCAGTTAATTTTATGCAAGTATTACTGCAAAATAAAGAATTACAACCAGGAAAATTTAGTGCAGTTGGTTACGGAGAATACCGGTCAATTGCTCCAAATGATACGCAAGAAGGAAAAGCGAAAAATAGACGTGTAGAAGTGTTTATTTTACCTTTAACGAGAAATTTGCAATAAAAGAGGATGGCACATGCCATCCTCTTTTATTTTGCATCAAATGATTTTAAGTTGTCATGGCGGATTTTATCTTTTTCTGCATCTGATTTTTTGAAATCATAATCATATAAAGCGCCTTCCCAATCGCCATACATTGGATTTGGGAAAATAATAAATTTCTCCCCAAATTGTGCTTTTGAATCTGAGACTGCTTGGTTTCGGTCCTTTACAGACTTTCCATCAAAACCAGTGAAGTCAGATAAGTTATCACCGAAGAATAAAACGATATCATGTGTTTGAGAAACGAGTTCACGACGTTTTTCTTTTCCTTTTTCTTTCGGGTCTTGTAGTAATATATGTTCTTTCGTTGCTTGAGGCGCGCCTACACGCTCAAGGTTTTTAATTGTTGCATCTAGTTGGTTTGTTTTACGATTTGAGATGTAGTAAATATCTACACCTTTAGACTCTGTATATTTTAAGAAATCAATTGCACCTGGAAGGGCCTCAGCTTCAGCCTTATTAATCCAATCATCCCATTTATACGGATAGCCTTTTCCTGTTTTTACGCTCATTGCTTGATGAGGACTGTTATCTAAAACAGTTTCATCTAAATCAAGTACGATAGCGGGTTTTTTCTCGGTTCCTTTTGCAAGAGCTGCATCAAGCTTCAATTGACCGATATTGTATCCTTGGTAGTACAATGCTTTCGTTTCACCGGCTGTTTGATACCATAAATCAGCCATTAATTGCTGGTCTGTTAATTTTACTTTCTCTTCTTTCGCCACTGTTTTCTCTTGCGTTCCTGAACATGCTACAAGCGATGTAGATAGAACCGCTACAGATAATAAAGTGGTAATGCCCCTCTTCATATGTATCCTCCTTGATGTTAAAAAATCATCTTATATTATATATTAAAATATAAATTTTTTTTATGAACATTTGCATATTGTCTTTTGTATATGTAGTAGTATGTCCTATATTAGAAAGATGAGAAAAAATGATGGGAATTATTTTGACAAGTTTAATTGTCGAAATGACAATAATAATTGACAAATCATATGACAATATTTACAATTTTAACTAAATAGAACAAATGATGGATTAAGGCGGTGTTACATATTAAGAGGATAAAGTGTAGTGCTATATTTTATCTTGTATAAACATAGTCTTTGAAAGAGAGTATGAATGATAGTAAAGGGGAGGCTTTATACTTTGAGTTTACAAATTCAAAACTTAACGAAACAATTTGGGGAATCAAAAGCAGTTAACGGCTTGCAAATTTCATTACCAAAAGGTGAAGTGTTAGGATTGCTTGGACGAAACGGTGCAGGAAAAACAACGACAATCAAAATGCTTCTCGGATTATTAACGCCTAATGAAGGGTCTATTACATGGGATGGAAAATCATTTGGGACTAGTGGAGTAACGATAGGGTACTTACCAGAAGAAAGAGGCTTATATACAAAAAGTAGAGTAGTAGACCAGTTGCGATATTTTGGCAGATTAGAAGGCATGACGAAAAAAGAAGTAGATCTTGCTATTGATCACTGGTTAGATCGATTAGCAATACCGGAATATAAATTTAAAACGGCAGGAGAGCTTTCAAAAGGGAACCAGCAAAAAATCCAATTAATTGCTGCTCTTCTTCATAACCCTGAACTTCTCATTTTAGATGAGCCATTTAGCGGACTGGATCCAGTGAATGCGGGGATGTTAGCTAGCATTATTGAAGAACAAGTACAGAACGGAAAGACAATTATTTTATCTAGTCATCGTATGGAACAAGTGGAGGCTTTTTGCCAACATGTATGTATTTTGAAAAAAGGTGAAGCAGTCGTAAAAGGTCAATTAAGTGATATTAAAAAAGAATATGGTTTCCGTAATTTAACGATTGAAGATACAGAAGAGAATGAGAAGGGATTAAAAGCTATTCATGTATCGTATGAAAAACAACAAGGCCTTCTTTATGTGAAAGTACAAGACGATGCGGAAGCTCTAAACATTTTACAACAATTACAAGAACAAGGTATTACCTTACGACAATTTAAAATGTTAGAGCCGACGTTAAACGAAATCTTTGTAGAGAGGGCGAAATAACGATGCGTAAATTTTCTCACGTATTTTCATTTTATTTTAGGGAAGCATTTTTATCTAAAAAATCATTAATTACGAGTGCGATTTTGTTTTTAGTTGTGTTTGGGCTTTTCGCATTTAATCATTTCACAGCTGATAACGATAAAGGAAAAGATAAATTTGCTGTAGTAACAGAAAGCGATACGTATAAAGTGCAAGAAAGTGATATAACAAAGTTACTTCCGTCTGCTAAAGTAACGGTAGAAAATAAGGATAAGTTTAATAAACTACGTAAGCAAGTAGAAGATGGGGATTTAGACGGTTTATTCCGTATTACAGAAAAGAATGGTATCCCAGAAGTGACGTATATGTATAGTGGTTTTCCGAGTCAATCAACGGCTACACTTATGGCAAGTTATTTGAAGGAACAGTATACAGCGGTAATGATTGAAAAAAATAACGTATCTGCCGAAGTAGCAAAACAGTTACAGATGGAAATTCCGTTAAAGCAAGAGGCGGTAAAAGATCATGCATCTTCCTTTGGAATTGGCTATATTTTCTCGTTTGCTTTATATATGTTTATTATTGTGTTTGGAACTGCAATTGGGACGACGATAGCATCCGAAAAATCATCCCGTGTTATGGAGTTAATGCTTCCGAAAGTAAAACCATTAACAATGCTACATGCTAAAATTTTAGCAATTGTTTCTAGTGCTTTACTATTACTTATTACTGCTTCTCTCGGTTTTCTTGTACCGTATTTATTAGGTTGGGTAGACCTAGAAAATGCATCTTTAGTAGGACTTGTACTAGACTTTTCCAAGTTGGATGCTGTAGTAATTAGTATGTTCGTTGTATATTTTGTTACAGGCTACTTACTATATGCAATGTTATATGCAGCGGTTGGTGCTGTTGTATCAAAAATTGAGGATGTGCAATCTCTTTCGTTCCCAATTACAATGTTAGGTATAGCAGCATTTTTCATTAGTATTAAATCACTATTTGATCCTAATAGTACATTAGCTGTAGTTAGTTCGTATATTCCATTCTTTACACCTATGGTTACATTTTCAAGGCTTGTAGCGGGTGAAGCAGGAACTGTAGAGATTATTGTGACTTTAGTCATTTTATTGGTGACTATTGTTATCATCAATATGCTTACAAGCCGCATTTACGTAAATGGTGTAATGAATTACTCAGACAAAGTAAAATTTAAAGATTTAGCGAAATTTATAAAGCGTCAATAATGAGAGAAAAGCATGATTTCCTGTTGAAATCATGCTTTTTCTTTATGTATAAATTAAAAATAGTATATAATAATAAGAGTCGTCTTTTAATAGAATGAATAAAAAGGAGGGTGTGCAGATGGGAATTAGTAGTCGTTTTACAGTAGGTGTTCATATGTTGACATTACTTGCGATAGATCGAAACTCTCGCTGTACCTCTGAATGGATTGCCGGTAGTGTGAATACAAATCCAGTTGTGATTCGTCGCATTACAGGAATGTTGAAGAGAGCAGGACTTGTTGATGTACAAGCTGGTAAAGGTGGTACGACACTTGCTCGTGATTTAGAAGAAATTACATTACTTGATGTATATAAAGCAGTGGAAGTTGTAGAAGAAGGACAGCTATTTTCCTTCCATGAAAATCCCAACATTGAATGTCCAGTAGGAGCTAATATTCAATCAGTATTAGAAATTATTTTAATGCAAGCGCAAGAAGCGATGGAAAATGTACTTGCAAATGTAACAGTAGATCAATTAGTTACAAATTTAAAGTCTAAAATGAAAGAGTAAAAAAGCGAGCATCCTCATAATGAGGGCTCGCCTTTTTTTATTTAGAAATATTGAAAATTTTATTTTTCAGTATTTAAAATGAATTTACCTACGATAGCTGCTACGATACCACCAACAATTGGTGCGATGATGAATACCCATAGTTGAGAAAGTGCTTCTCCGCCAGCGAATAAAGCTGGTGCGATACTACGAGCTGGGTTAACAGAAGTTCCAGTTAACGGAATACCTAATAAGTGAACTAAAACTAATGTGAAACCAATTACTAATCCTGCTAGAGAAGAACTTCCTTTTTTACCTGTTACAGCAACGATTACTAAAATGAATACGAAAGTTAAAATAAATT
This sequence comes from Bacillus cereus group sp. Bc010, assembly GCF_027716745.1. NCBI lineage: Bacteria > Bacillati > Bacillota > Bacilli > Caryophanales > Bacillaceae > Bacillus > Bacillus cereus group sp. Bc010. Next base: position 299,578 of record NZ_JAQFUY010000002.1, on the reverse strand, counting down.
CAACTAGAAATGCTCCAGATAAACCAAGAGTTCCAAAACCGTTTTGACCTAAATTATCTAAAGGTGTTTTAGCAGATTTTAAAATTGTTACTAACGTTGCAGTTCCTAATAAACCACCTAAAATTTGAGCTAATACATAATAACAAAGTTCCATAGCGTTCATTCTTTTATTGATGAACATAGCTACTGATACTGCTGGGTTAATGTGACATCCAGAAATTGTTCCGATGCTATATGCCATAGCCACAATAGATAGACCGAAAGCCATAGCGATTCCTAATGTTCCAATTCCTTCAATTCCGCCGCCAATGACAGCTACTCCAGTTCCGAATAATACTAGTACAAATGTACCAATAAATTCAGCGATTGCTTTTTTTAACATAATTTACCTCCTATTGTTGCGCATGAACCGTATTATAACATAGGTTTTAGTATAAACCGTTAATGAAATACTATTCTGATAAGGCGCAATAGGGGGACAATAAAAAAAGAGTATAGTTCTTTGTCACAGAACCATACTCTTTTTTTATGCTGTTTTTTTCTGTTTAACGACTGGAACAGAGCGGTTTAAAATGCTATTTGCAACCATTCCTAACATAATAATAATCATTCCAAGTAGGGAAAGCCCGCCAGGAAATGAACCATTTAAGAAAACAATTTCGCCAAGCACGGTAAAGACCATCGTTCCAGCTTGCGTTGCTTCAACAGCTCCAAGTAGAGCGAGATTATCTTTGGCTAAGTCAGTAGCAAAGAAAAATGTCATTGTCGCTATAACGCCAGAACATAATGCTAACAAAAATCCTTGCAGCATTTGGCTTGATGTTGGAATACCCGTAGTAGAAAATCCGTATATACCAAGTAAAATTGTTATAGGAAGACTGCCTATTGCCATTCCTAATACACGTTGGAATGTATCAAGACGCCCGCCAACAAGTTCCATCATTTTTCGGTTACCGAATGGATATAAGAAAGCAGCTAACACGACAGGTAAAAATCCTGAAATGAACTGAGTCATTGTAATGTGACCTGCTGCAGTTGCTTGCATACAAATTACACCAAGTAAAATAAATAATGCGACATATAAACTACGAAGTGGAATTTTTCCGCGTACAAGTTTCATACCTGATTTTGTTTCTATTTTAACGAAAAATAATGGCGAGAGTAGTAAGCCTGCTAATATAGTAACTTGCCAAGTTCCAGCAACGAGCCAAGCGGGAGAAAAGACAGCTGCAAAACTTAATAAAGAATAGAAACCAATACCAGCAACAGACCCCCACCCGATCCAAGCCAATGGATGTTTCTTTAATTCTTCCCATAACCCCCTTAAGTTTTTGCGAAATAAAACGATAAGGAATAAAATAGGGAGAGCAAATAAAAAACGGAAGGAAGCTGTCCAAGCCCAGCTCGTTCCAGATACATTCATCGCTCGATTAATAATAAAGGTTGCGGAAAAAAAGGCTGATGATAAAAGGCCTAATAAAATTGCGCGCATGAAGTATAGCACTCCTTTCGAAATTCAAAGAATATGTATAGTATAATATACTTTATTTGTATAAAAGTAAACTATTTTATATTTTAAGGTGGTTTTATAGATGAAAGAACATGAAGATATGCAAACGAAAGAAGTCATTCAGCAAGTAGGTCAGTTATTAAGACAAATTCGAAATGAGCAAAAATTAAGTTTAGAAGAATTAGCTCAAAAAACAGGAGTTAGTAAATTAACGTTAGGAAAGATTGAAAGAGGCGAAACGAATCCGACGTTAGCCGTCATTTGGAAAATAACGAAAGGATTATCAATTCCTTTATCGAGATTGATGGTTGTTGGAGAACCTGTAGCTGTTGCGCGCTGCGGAGAAGGATTTGCAGTAGATGTAGGACAAGCATGGCATTTAGAAACAATGTTCCGTTATACGAAAGAAACGGGGATGGAAATGCACCGTGCTTGTTTACGATCGAATAGTATATATGAACCAGAAGCGCATCATGAAGGTGCTATTGAGCTTGTAACGGTAATGAAAGGGAAAGTATTGATTCAAGTAGAAAGCGATGTATACGAATTAAATGAGTTCGACTCGATTCAATTTGAAGCGAATAAGAAACATAGTTATAAGAATGAAGAAGATGAAGTGGCGGTATTACATTTAACGATGAAATATTCTTCATGAAAAAATCCCCTATAGAAAAATCTATAGGGGATTTTGTATACACTATGCTTAAATATACGAAAGAATGTTATTAGTAAGAGCGTGGCATAAGTAATAAACAAATAAAATAAACTAAAAACCCCGTCCCAAAACATAAAACAGCAATGACCCAAAGTATGCGAATGAGAGTAGAGCTAATATCAAAATATTCTCCTAAACCACCGCATATACCAAATAGCATTTTATCAGTTTCGGATTTACATAACCTTTTTGACATCTTCCAATCCACTCCTTTTTATGACAAGCTATATACTTCTATTCTATATGGAAATTTATGAGAAGACTATGAGGTTGTATTACATTTTTTTTAGGAAACAGTCGTATTAATTGTCTTAATTTTCAGTTGATATTAAAATTATATCATGAGGTGAGTTTCAATAAAGGGTGGGAGGGATAGAGATGACAGTATATTGGCTGACTAATGTAATGCTTGAATCAGGGTATACATATGAAGAGGGTAGAATTTCTCAAACAGAAACAGAGTTATGTAGTTTACTCATTGAAGATGGAAGAATTAAAAAAATGATAACAGGGGCTATTCAAGAGGAAGGGGTATCAATTTTTGATGCCAATCGTTTATTAATTTTGCCTGCTTTCGAAGAGATGCATATTCATATTGATAAAACATATTATAGTGGTCCTTGGAAAGCTTGTATGCCAGCAGAAAGTATTTTTACACGTTTTCATGAAGAAGAGGAAATTTTACCGAAGCAATTAGCAACTGCTCAAGATAGGGCGGAAAATATGCTAGCGTTATTGCTTCAAAATGGTGCAACGAATATAAGAACGCATTGTAATGTTGATCCAATTATTGGACTTGGTAATTTGGAGGCGACGTTAGCGGCGTTGGAAACATATAAAAAACAGGTTTCTGGTAGAATTGTTGCTTTTCCGCAACATGGATTATTGCGCAGTAATTCTGTGCAACTTGTGAAAGATGCGATGCGTATGGGTGCGCATCTAGTCGGTGGAGTGGATCCAGCTACAGTGGATAATGATATTGAAAAATCATTACATACCATTATGGATATCGCAGTAGAATTTAATGCGGACGTTGATATTCATCTGCATGATGCGAATAATCTTGGGACGTTTACGATGAAGAGATTGGCAAGTTTAACAGAAGAAGCGGGATGGCAAGGTCGCGTAACGATTAGTCATGCGCTTGGACTTGGTGGTGTTACAGATAAAGAAGCTGAAGAAGTGGCGGAAAGACTAGCAGCTTTACACATTGATATTACTTCAACAGTACCAATTGGGAAACAAGTAATCCCAATTCCATTATTAGATAAAAAAGGTGTGAAAGTTTCGTTAGGAAATGATAGTATTACAGATCATTGGTCCCCGTTTGGAACAGGTGATATGTTGCAAAAGGCAAATCGATTAGCGGAACGTTTTGGATGGAGTGATGAAAGATCGTTAGGAAAAGCACTTCGCTTTATTACGGGAGGAAAAGAAACGTTAAACAGTGAAGGGAAGCGAGTTTGGCCGAATGTAGGAGATGAAGCGAGTTTTGTTTTGACGAATGCAACATGCGTCGCTGAAGCAGTAGCGCGTCAAACAGAGAAGCATTTAGTCGTGCATAAAGGAAATATTGTTGTTGGAAGTTTAAGTGAGGTTAAATTAAATAATCTTGTGTAAAAGAATCGTTTAAATGTTTTGAGGAGGGTTCTAATTGTGAGTATAGAACTCTTCTTTTTTATGTTTGAAATATATTTCTTATAGGTTACTAGGAAGGATGAAAAATTTGGACAATCAACATAATCAAAATCATATTATGGGAACTTTGCAATGGTTTATATTTTTATTAGCGAATTCAATCGCATTACCAATTGTCGTTGGCGGATTATTTCATCTTACGACGGAAGAAATATTTTATTTAATGCAGCGTACATTTTTTGTAGTTGGTATATCATCTTTTTTACAAGGGTGGGTTGGGCATAGACTGCCAATTGCGGATGGGCCAGCTGGATCTTGGGTTGGAGTATTTACCGTACTTGCTTACGCAACGGCCGGACAAGATCAATTACATAGTACATTGCAAATTTTAGAATTAGGAATGATAATTTCTGGTGTTATTTTAATAGGGTTAGGGGTAACTGGTTTTATCGGACGTATTTTATTTTTGTTTACGCCGCTTGTGACAGGGACGTTTTTACTTTTATTATGCTTACAATTAAGCGGTGTATTTTTAAAAGGAATGCTAGGAATTACTGCTACTGTTTCTCAAATCGATGGATTTACAGCGGTAATTGCGTTTAGCATATTTCTTTTCGTTATTATACTATCTAACTTCGGAAAAGGTTTTGTCAAAAGTTATGCAGTTTTAATCGGATTAATTAGTGGGTGGATTCTCTTTCTCATTGCAGGAAAAGTGATGATTCCAGCTCAAGTAACGCATTTTGTGCAACTTCCGCAAATATTTGCTTGGGGACTTCCAAAATGGAATACAGGTATGGCTGTATCAAGTTTCGTTATGGTATGTATTTTAGTTTCAAATACAGTGGCGGCGATTATAGCAATTAATCAAGCTACCATTCAAAAAGGGACCATTGAACAGAAACAGTTGAAGGATGGTACGTGGGTTGGAGGGATTTCACATATCATTTCTTCTGCATTTTCAACTGTAGGTGTCGTGCCGTTACCAGCAACGGCAGGATTTATACGTTTAACGAAACAAAAATATATACGATCGTTCTTACTAGCATGTATGTTACTAGTCGTAATGTCGATGTTCCCAAGTATTATTCGTTATTTAGCATCTTTACCATCGGCCGTCGCATCTGCGGTTTTAATGGCTTCATTCGTACAGCTAATTGGAATTGGATTCAATAATATAAAACAAGTGGAGCTTAATGAAAGGAATGTAACAATTTTAGGCGTTGCAGTATTATTTGGCAGCGGTGTTATGTTTCTACCGTCTGGAGCGCTCCAATCATTGCCATCTGTTATGCAATATATATTCGGAAATGGTTTATTTGTAGGTACTGTTGTAAGTATATTGCTAGAACAAATATGGCGTACTGAAAAGTGAGTAGATGCAAGGAGTGTCTGCACTGTATAAAAGTCTAAAATAACATGTGAAATAAAGCCCATTTTCATTCACCACCCGCACATTTCGTTCATACAATATCTTGACTAAATAAACACCCAACTTACACATACACAGCTCTGGCTTAAGCAAGGAGGGTTATACCAGTTGAAGGAAAAAGCGTATCAATCTAAACCTTTACTCACAAAGAGAGAGAGAGAAGTATTTGAATTACTGGTTCAAGATAAAACAACGAAGGAAATTGCAGGTGAACTTTTTATAAGTGAAAAGACAATTCGTAACCACATCTCAAACGTGATGTGTAGTGATTGCAAATAGATGAAATCTATTTTATAAAACAGAAGATGGAATTATTACTTAAGCAATCAGAGAAGCTTTTTTTTACAAGAAAAACTCCTTTTTTTAATGGTGTAAGTATTTTTATAATTGTTATTTTTATGTGGTATGATTATGGTAATACTAGAAATCATTTCAGGGGGAAGGTAGTTTGGTAAGCAAGCAAAAAAAGTATATTTTATTTATTGATGAAACGGGAATTGCTCAAAGTAGCACTCAGCCATTTACTTTAACAGGTGTGATTTTTGAAAACAAGTATGCTGTTGATCAAAATGGTAGAACAAGTGAATTACGTAATCGGCTTAATCGAGTAAAAATGCAATGTTTTGGAACACAAGATGTAATGTTACATTTAGATGAAATTTCTAGGGGGCGAGGTGATTTTGCGAAGTTTAAAAAAGAACAGCGTGCGGATTTTTATAACAATATGCCTAATTTCTTAGGTAACCTAGATTTTAAAATCATATCGGTAACAATTGATAAAGTGAAACTAAAACAATATTTTCTAGCACACAAGGATCCATACGTTGTTGCATTTATACATATCCTTGAAACGTTTTATTCATTTTTGAGTCAAACAGATGTAGAAAATGCACGGATTGTATTAGAATCTAGAGATGATTATGAGAATCTTTTGATTCAAAAAGCTTTCTTTGAAGTATTCAACAATGGAACAATGCATTTAGATTTTCAGAAGTATAGAGAAAAAATAAAAGGGTTTATACTTGCAAAAAAAGGCGATCCTTTATACCAATCAGGTTTAGAAATTGCTGATCTGGTTTGTAATCCAATCGGTCGGGTTCGAAAAGGAATTGTAGAAGCAAAGCCTAAATGTATAAAAAATTATGGAACAGAAAATAAAATTTTTAAAGCGATAAAGACAAAAATTTATAGCCCAAGCCCGGATCAAGATTTTAGAAACTGGGGATTTAAGAAGATTCCAATTACTAAAAAGAAAAGGGATTGGATTGATGATCCAAGACAGGATGATGAAGCAACAGGGGCTTGATGGACTTTTTAAAAGAAGGAATATTTTACATAAGTAAGTATATACTAGATATACAGGTCCTGTAAAAGGAGTAGGGGGATCGGAAAACTGATCGCCCGATGATCTCCTGTTAATTTTTTCTTGACTTGAAATAAAAAAGATGGTAAATTCTACTTAGCCAAAAAAAACAGGGAGTCGGTTGATCTGACTGCTTGGAACTTACATATCAATTTGGGGGTCGGTTGATCTGACCGCCATAAAAAAGCCTTCGTGTCTACGAAGGTTTTTTGCGTTTATTGACTTTTTTATTTTATAATTTCTCTAGTAACTCAATATTTTCATATGAATTCCCAACAACAAAGCAAGTATTAACCAGCTCTTTTATATTTCGATGGAGTTCTCCTTTTCGGATTAAAGAAAATTGTGCATTACCCGTATCCCACTTCACTCCATAGATCTTATTATTGATTTCAACGATATCTGATTCATAAATTTCTCTTTCTTTTTGATCAAAAAGTCCTGTAGATTGCATTATGGTGGATGGATGGTCATCAAAAGAAAAATATTTTTTATCTAAGGGATTGTCACTATAAACCATAAGATAGTTTTCTTGAGAGTTATTATGCCAAGAAATATATTTTCTGAATTTAAAAATCATATTTATCACCCTCTCGCTATTCTTTTGTAATTTACATCTTTGATTTGTCAATCCTCTAAAAAAATAGACCATACAAATGACGGTCTATTTTCGTAAATATCCATATTCGGTTCAAGAGCGATTTTTTATAAGGATCTTACTTATATAATCATCGGAACAAATTATTCTTCTTTAAGGATTAACTTATTTTTAACTTGTTCTTCTGTTAAATAGAACTCGGATATAACCTCGTCTGGAGCCATACCATTTTTATTCTTGATGTGTTCATTTAATCTTTGTATTGCTAACCATAGTGGCATTTTTACAAATTCATAGGTGAATCCTCCGAATCTTTCGGTAATGGGTTTTTGGGTGATAGGATGTATCGTATCTGTTTCAAATCCGTATACAAATCGATCTGCAATTTTATTATTTAGGGTGTTTCTAACAAATACGATTTCATCGGCTGGTAAGTAGCCTATATTTCGCTTGTTTTCGATTCTAAAAGATAAGTTACCCCCAGTGTCTAATTGAGATTCATCAAATTTATCAAGGAAACAAAAACAACCGACTATTTTATTATTTTTATTGTATTTTGCTTGTTCAGAAGAGATTGTAATACTTTGATTTAAATCAGTTATTGTCACGTTTAAAAAGTCCAAAGTTGTATTTTGGTGATAGGGTTTAATATCAAATCCATGGTTAGACATGCGAATAACTTTAATTTTTTTCTCTGTAGACAAAAGGTTCACCTGTTTCTTTTTGATAGTTTACGTGGGATAAAAAACAACTTCAATTGATGAAATTAGATTTGAACAAGACATTCATATAAAGGAACAATTGTGTATGAAGATCTCCTTTATTATTTACACAGGTATTGAATTTGTTTCGAAGAACATTTTTTTTACGCCTCTTGTAATAAAGGTTCTGTCAAATAGATGATTTACTTCTCGTATCATATCAGCAATATCTTCTTTTTTTGTAGAATCTAATGGAATCGGTCGAGTGAGAACAGGATTTAAACGGATTAAGTTTTCACCAATGAGGTATTTTGCCGTATGTTCAGCCCCTTTTGATTGTGCTTGAAACGTGAGCTCAACCAAATTTTTCTTCCATGACAATAGCCCACCAGCTTCCGCGATTTTATTTGGAGCATTATATAAACAATCGCCTGTTCCTAAAGATAATACTTTGATTTGATCTAACGAATATCCTAATTTCTTAGCTTCAGCAATACCGACTAATACGGGATTATTAGCCCAGAGTCCCCCATCTATTTTACATTCGCCTTCTCCAATATTGGCAGCAGGGAAATAGGATGGAGCAGCAGAAGTTGCTAGTCCAACCTCCCACATATAACGTTCGCCATCTCTGATATAATCTGAGTGGTGAGGAGTTTTAAATACTTTTGGTTCTGCTTTGTGATGTTCAATTGATGGGATGCAGAGCATTGTATTAGCATCTAAAATCTTCTTATCAGCAAACTTTTCTATTAATAGTTTTTTTAATGGGTGGTTTGAATATGAAGCATTTATCAAATATCCCTTTGCTTTTTTTGTACCGAAAATTTGATTTCCTTCCTGGATATAAAGATTTGCAATTTGTTCAGCGCTCATTCCAGATGCTAAACCGAGACAAATGATACCTCCAGTCGAAGTACCTGTTAATAAATCGAAGTGTTGATGAATAGGCTCTCCTATTATATGTTCAATTTTTTTGAGGTATTGAGAAGGAATAACGCCTTTCATTCCACCGCCATCAATTGATAAAATTTTAAAAGTATTCGGCTCTTTGGTTTGCCAAGAACCTTTTTTGTAATGATCCCAATTTAACATGTATTACGTCCTTTCTTAACAGGGGATGGGGCTATGAGGGGCTTCTTTTCCCCACCAAATACCCTCTTCTAACCAAATATTATAGAAAAAAAGCCACTCACAGGTCCAAGGGATAAGAGTATCTGCAATTAATAAATTAGGACGATAACTCTTATCGTTTGGGTGATATAGGCATAAAGATTGATCCGAATAACGATGAGGAGCACTTTTTAAGATTTGTGGCTCCATAATGAAAACTTTTGGTTTATACGGAGTATAGCTAATTTTAACCGTATATTTTACTGCGTGGGGAGATGATTCTAATTCTCCTAACCAAAAAATATCTTGATGGTTTTTTTTATAAAGTTTAAGTGAAGGGAACTTTTTTTGAATCGCTAAATTTTGTAATCCAAGATTGATTGTTTTTATACGCTTCATTTATTCACCATAAAAACGATGTTCACGAATTTTTGTACCTTGTTCTTGATTTAATAAACCAGTAGGTGCTACTTTTATTAAACCATTATTAATTCTATTTGCCATATCTTTTGCTTCCCCTAATTCAGAAGGGAAATAGGATTTTCCAAAAATGTCTTGCCACTTTTCTATACTGTCTTCTTTATTCTTTTCATCCATAGCGTCTTGACAGTTTTCTTTAAGCTTTTGCACTTTTTTCAAGAAACGCTCTGCTTTTGTTTGATCCCAATTTCTAGCCAAATTCTCATCTTCGAGAGAAGGATTTTTAACAAATACGTCACCATCATCTTCTTCTATAAGTTCGTTCAAATCATCGATTAAAACGTCTAGTGTTTCTACTAGAGTTTCAGCAATAGAATTTTTTTTCACAAAGGCGTTACCGATTAAAGTTGTCATTAAAATGGATTTAGGTGCTGTATCTTTTCCGACGTTATCATCGCGCCAATGTTTCATGATTTTTACTACTTTTTCAAAATAGCTATCGGTTTTGCTATTAATAGCATTGCACCAATTAGTAAATCCTTTAGGGTTTGTTTTGCACCATTCGTTTTCTTTTTTAGAAGGAATTTTTATGACGCCTTCACATGGCAATGCAGGAACGATATCTACATGGAAGTCTCCAGCATAATCAATTCGTACACATCGGTCTTTTGTTTTAACACTTTTTTCAAATTCTTTATGGCTTTTAATTCGTGAGGCAATCCATTTAAGGATATCTTGAGGTTCATTTTCTTCATCCAGTTCAAGGAGTAATATAGCATCAACGTCGAATTCATCATCGTTTTTTGGCTTAATCCCAGTATTTGTACTATAGGATCCTTGTGAATAAAAATCGAGAAATAGATCTTCTATCTCTTCGTCTTCTTTGAAGTTTTTTCCCCAATGAGATAAAGCACTTTCTACGCGATTAATACGGGTGGGATTTAAGGAAATGTTTGCAACAAATTTTTTAAAATAATCGTTTAACTTCATAAAATTCCTCCAAATAATAGTATGTAATAGAAATAGCAGAGTGACAGTGACAGTAGTATATTTATGTAAAAAATAAAGAAATTTTTGGTAGAATTGCTAACGGAGTTATTATACTATAAATTTAATATAAATATCAATACTTAGTACGAATATTTGTTCTTCGATACGATATGTGGTGTTTTCCGGGAGGTTTAACTATATGTTGTAGTATGTAAAGAGACCTGGTGAACCATTACCATATTAATCTCTAAAATAAATGGAATAGTCCGTCCAGAGTCAATCCTTACATATAGTGGTGATAGGGTGTTGCTTTATAAAAATAAAAACATCCTCACTTAAACTAGGCAATGAAATGTCCTTTACGTTGAAAATTGAAAAAGCGTTTTTAAATAAAAGGGGATCAGAAAGATTAACGTATGAAAAGTTAGAGAAAATAAAATGGTTGTTAAACTCCACTAGATTTGATGAGCTTTACGATATAGAGCTACAGTGGGAGCATATGCTGGAAATGATGAACTATAAGAAGGTGTTAATGAATCAGTTTCAGTCGAAAATTGAAATGCAATTATCCCAGTGGGGAAGTATACCACAGATGATGATTTTCCAAGGCTACAAAATTAGATAAACAGTGTATTTTCAAAGGGAGCGGAATCTTCTCCTTTTGAATTGTTATATTTTGTAGAATGATTCAATTGTAAAAATTGAATTTTATTTTCCTTTATGGTAATAATAGGTAAAAAGGAGCGTTAAGTAAGTGTTTTTGCAGGATTGTTTATTCTTCAAGTAACAAGGTTAACAATTAATAACATAGGTGAATTTTTTGGAGTACATATATCGAAGGATAAATTAAATAGGGAGGTAATGTTATGGGTTTTTTTAAAGATAAAGAAGAGATGTTTAATCATCGGGCTGATCGTTTTAGTCGAGAAGCTGATCAATACGTACGAGAAGGAAAAACAGAAAAAGCAGAATGGGCTAAAGAACAAGAATTTGAAAATCGTGAAAAAGCTGATAAATATAAGGGGCAAGATGGTTGGTAAGTGGAATGCTTATTTAATAAAAAACGAGAAACATGTATGTTACAATAAGTTATTTAACTAAAAAAAAGAAAATGAAACTCAGGGTTAATTCCTAGTTTCATTTTCTTTTTTTCTTCTTTTTCCAAATTCAAGAGCATCTTTATATAGTTTGGATGCACGTGAAAAACGATTGGGGTCATTTAATTCTTTTATAAGTTCTTTCGTTGTTTCACCATTCGCTTTCAAGCGTCTGCGTACCACTATCATCCCTCCAATTATCTAACGATTGTTAAATATATGAGTATGTCTGATAGTATTAGAACTTTTAAAAGATTCCTTTTTCAACCGTAAGTTTATTAGGGAACGGAAGTCTCATATGTGTTAGTCCATCATAGGTTTCTAAATTTGTTTTTACAAACCCTTGTTTTTCATACCAAGAAATTGCTTTTGGCTTTGATTTGACAAGAAGGTGACTGAACCTAAGCTAAACGCTTTTAGTAGTTTAGGAGTAAGATGGATGAGCTATATGCAACGTAAAAACTAACATTTGATATAATATAAAATGTAGTCAGGGTGAATTAACTACGTATTTAAATCGTTTATTAAAATATCGATAACATAATTGTCTAGGGGGAATTACAATGCAAGAAGATACTAAAAGTGTTTTTATTAGTTATAGCTGGGATAGTCCAGAGCATCAACAGTGGGTTATGGATTTAGTTGGTTTATTAAGAGACAACGGGGTAGATGCGAGTTTTGATATGTTAGAAACTCAATCTCAAACAGTAAATTTAAATGCAATGATGGTTTCAAATGTACGTGATAATGACTATACGGTCATTGTGTTAACTGAAAACTATAAAAAGAAAGCGGAAGCATTACAAGGTGGAGTTGGGTTTGAAACGCTATTAACAATGCCATTATTGATGAAAAATCCGAATAAATTAATATTAATTGTAAGACATGCTGGCAATTTTGAATCAGTGGTTCCATTCCATTTGGATGGATGGTATGCCATTAACTTTTCGGATGATGCTAATTTTGAGAGGGCATTTAAAGAATTACATTATCGTATCGAGGGAGTACCGTTATATGAGAAAAAACCTTTGGGGAAAAAACCAAAATTAACCCCTCTTAAGGGTATAGTTGAAAAGCCAAGCATTGATTTTTCAGATTTTGATATACCGAGTCTAAAACGCATTACTGATTTAGAAAAGGAAAAATTTATTAATGAAAGTTTTCAAGAAATGAATACGATCTTTAAAGAGCTGTTTTCACAAATGAAACAAAGTAACTTAAATTTTGATTTTACCGTGGAAAATGGAGAAGCGAAGTGTATTTATAAATTGTATGTAGATGGAAATGTGAAGAGTGGATTAAAGATTTGGTTATCAAATGATTTTGCTACTACAAGCATAAAAATGGCTTATGGACGTCTGTCTGTGTCTCCTTTGGATAACAGCTATAATGAAAGCATTGTATGCGAAGTAAATGAAAAGAATGAATTAGCTTTAAAAATGCAAATGAATATGTTTGGGGGAAAAGATACAAATGAACCACTAAGTATTGTAAAAACAGTTTGGAAAAACCATATAACTCCTTATATTAGTTAACGTAATAGTAATTTACAAGTTACATGGTGTAAATATTAAACTTTTAATTTATACAATTTCTTATTTTCATATAAAATTTTCAGAAAGGAATGTAGAAAATAGGGTAGTCCGTAAAATATTATCGCATATAGTGGTGATGAGGTGATGCTCCATGACAACAAAACCATCTCCACTTAAACTAGGCAATGAAATGTACGGTACGTTGAAAATTGAAAAAGCGTTTCTTGAAGCATTAGAAATGTATTTTATAAAACAGCAAGACCAAAAAAACTCCTAGTTAATTAGGAGTTTTTTATTTCGTTGAAAAAGATAAAGTAGTAGATATGATCATTCAGTTTTATAAATCCATACGTAATTTTCACCTATATAAGTATCCCAGTATTTCCATTGCCAAGGTGGAGGGGGTGTATCTTGATAATATAATTGATAAAAGACATTTAACCATTTTAGAGAATAATGATTAATTTTTAGCGAGTGATACAAAGCGCTTGGAATAGGAAAAGCCAATTGATATCCACCGCTACCTTTTCTTGAATAATGGTATATATGGAAAGGTTCATTCAAGGGTAAGCTTTTTAAATCAGCTGTGTAAAAAAGAATGCCGTAGTTTTTAGCCCCTTCAAAAAATTTAAGAAGGGATTCAACATCTGAATATTGTGTGTTTCGTATGCCGGTGTTTAATGTGAGAAGTTTCATTAAAGAGCCTCCTAAAGTAATAAGGATTTTTCCTATCTATCATACTTTCCAGATTTAATAAAAATATTCATTTATATAAAAAAATTTTATTAAAATGAATTTTTTGTTTGTGTTATACAGACATGAGACAAAATTATCTCTTCATACATTAAAGAAATAACTTACATAGAAAGAAGGAAGAGAGCATGAGAGGGAGGTTACAACAGCTTCAAAAAATATATTATTTTTTAATAAAAATATATAAAAACTAGTAATGTACAGATTAGTTGCATATCCTAATAACATTTGGCATAATATAGAAAAAAGGGTGTACGGTTAGGAAAGGAGGAAAACAAGATGAAAACGACGATTCCTGCTTGTTTGGTTGATTTATCAGCACAAGATCAATTCATTATTGATACAGAAAGTTATAAATATTCATTTATGATTCGTTATGCATATAAAAGATTACAAGAAGGAATGGCAGTCGGTTCTCTTGAAAAAATTCTTTCTGCAAAAACAAATACTAATATTCGTGTAGCAAAAGATGCCGTAGCGGAAGCCGTTCAATTAATCAAATCTAGAAAAGCATTAATGATAGAGTATTTCGAATTATGGAAATCCCGTTTTGAGAAAACAAGCACAAAACTAGAAAAACTACTTTGTATTCCAGATATAAATCCAAATTCAAAACGGATATTAGGATTACAAAACAAATTAGAAAAACAAATTTTGAAAATGGATCATTATGAACAACATGTGAAACATGATACGTATGATGAAGTCATATTTGGCGGGCGTGAAAACTTTGAAAAACGTACTAAAGGTTTAATTACAAAAGAACAATGGCAAGAGTTACGAAATGGACGTTTTTCTTCACGTGGTGATAAAAGCAAAAAAGGGAATCCTAATCTTCGTGTCATCGAAGAGAATGGTTCTTTTTTCTTAGAGATGACAACAAGTAATCCATTCCAAAAAGGAAAGAAAACGTTATATCAAAAAGTACGCTTTTCTTTATATATTGCATCAAAAAAATCGAAAAAAACAGGTCAATATAACGGACGAAATTACCCTGCATTGATGCGTCAAGCGTTAGCTTCTGGTGATGCATATGCGGTTGAAATTTTAAAGCGAAACGGAAAATATCGGGTTCATATTTCGATTACAGAACAACCTGCGCCACTTGTTACTTTTCCTGTGAATGGATATCGTGGTTTAGATACAAATCCAGACGGGTTGGCTATTTGTCATGTTAAGAAGGACGGAAATCCCAAATCATTTGAATGGTTAGGAGAAGGTGGATTACAAGACTATCCATCTGACAAACGAGAAAATTTAATTTATGAACTTTGCCATAAGTTAGTGAGAAAATGTGTGGAAGACGGTACAGGTCTTATTGTCGAAGATTTGAAATTCATTCAAGATAAAAGTATTAGTGCGAAGTTTAGACGTATGAGTCATTCTTTCTGTTATCGAAAAATCTTATCTACGTTAGAACGTTTGTGTGAACGATACGGTGTGGAGTTTATCAAAGTAAAACCTGCGTTCACATCGATTTCCGGAAGACTAAAATATCAACAAAAATATCGAATATCTGTTCATGAATCAGCAGCACTTACCATTGGTCGTCGTGGCATGGGAATGAAAGAAAGAATTCCAAAAAAATTACAAGATATATTAACGAAACAGCAAACAAAATCATGGAAAAAACAAAACGAATGGGCACGTTGGAGTACAGTTCGAAAACGGATTACAAATATACTCAAAAAACGAAAAGCGAAATTCCATCAATGGTTTCATCATAAACAACACGTGTATCAAACGATAAAAAAATAAAAAACCTCTTGTGCTGGAACGTAGTGAAGAAGGTGCAAGATATCTTTTACAGGGTCGGGTAACACCCGAGGTCGAGGAATCCTTCTTAGTAAGTAGAAGAAGCAACATCCCTTGTCGGTGGAGCGAGAGCTGTCCCCTAGTGCGGAATCCTGTGAGCGCACGTCGTGAAAACGATGAAAACTTCTAACTAAACTATTTTAATAGTTTTTATTAGATTTTTTTAACCAGGCTTATGACTGTTCGACTAAAACAAATTGTACCGATATACACAGAAAGTATTTCTGAAACGGTTAAGAAAAGGATGGTACGTTGCATATGGAATGGTGAAAATCTGTCAAAATACCTAGTTTTGGAGAAAGATCCAAATCATAAAAGATATTATTTACTATCAGGATATGTAGCCTACGAGGCGTATAAAGAAGCAGGAATAAGTGTTGTCGATTGTATCGTCAAGCCTTTTTCGAATAGAACAGAACAGATGGTGCAGCTGTTACAAAATATGTTTCATAATTCTAGAAGTGATTGGATGGGGAAATCGGCTTTAATTTCTACATTGTTAGATCAAGGAACAAGCATAAAGGAAATTGCAAAAAGAGTAGGCGTAAAAAATCAAGATTTGGAACGGTATTTACTTCATCCGGAAATTCCATTGGAAATAGCGAATAAGGCTTATGAATTAAAGTGTGTACCCTTAGTTGATAAAGTAAGACGGTTAGGTATTTCAGATATATTAAAATATCGTTTATATGAGAGAGCGGTATTAAACAAGAGCAATCCTGCTCGCTTAAAGCATGATCAGTTACATAAGGTGAAGTGGTTGTTGGATTTAACGATATTTTATGAATTGTATGACATTGAATCGCAGTGGCAATATATATTGAAAATGATGGATTATAAAACGGTTTTAATAAGTATGTTGCAGTCCGAAATTGAAAAAGAGCTGTCTCATTGGGGGAGAGGTCCAGATGACGATGATTTTCCAAGCTTAACAAATTAAAAAAGAGAAACTCTATAGGAAGAGATTCTCCTTTTTTCTTTGTTCTACGGTAATTGGTAAATACTACCAAATTGGAGTCGAGGTGCTCTCCAGTAGGTGTCGTTTTTTAGTTAATTGGAATTTCTAATTCATGATATTTTCCGTTTTTTCCTTTAGAAAAGTAAATAAATGATACCTTGCTGTAATTAATTGTGAACGATTTGTATGCTCTATTAGGATCATCTCCTAAGAAATATTTGGTTCCTATATAACCACGAACTGTTTTCCCAGGGGGGATTACAGAATCGAATTTGTATTTATCGGGAAGTTCCATGGAGTATGGGATTAAATTATAGAAGTCACCTAATTTTGCGTAAAATAGGGTGTTTTCTATAGCACTGTTGCTTAATATATCAATTGTTTGGTCTGTTGTATTCGTAATGTCTAAAGGTAAAATAAGAGTAACAGTCTCTCTACCATTATAAGGATCAAAATATTTGATTGGCTTCAATGGCTGAAGTACATGATATTTAATTCCTTGCAAATCTTGAAAAGTACGATTGGATGGAAAATTATCTTTTTGGATTGTATACATGTTATTATTTGCGTTTACAGTCCTGTATTGCAGTATACTAAAAACAAGGAATAGTAGTGTGAAGGTTATTCCTAAAATAAAGTATATTTTTTTCATTCTTCATCAACCAACCTTCCTTCGCTAACACAAATAATACGATCGATGATAGGATTACTTAATATTGTTTCATCGTGACTAGCTAAAATAATGGTTGTTCCTTTTTCTTTTTCATTTTTCAAGAGTTCTAAAACAAGTTGTATTCCTTTACTGTCTAGGGCGTTAGTAGGTTCATCTAATAATAGTAATTTGGGTTTTTCCATTAAGGCTTGTGCAATTCCCAAACGTTGTTTCATGCCTAACGAGTATCTTTTATATTTCCTCTTATCTAATTTGTTTAGACCTACTGTATCAATTGTGCTTAAAATTGCTTCATCTGTGACCTTTTTATTAATAGATGCTAGAAATTTTAAATTTTGAAATCCAGAGTACCCGGGGATAAAACTTGGATATTCAATCAATATTCCCATATCCTCTGGGAATTGAATATCTTTACCAATTTTTTTGTTATCTACGTAAACTTCACCTGAATTTAAATGAAGTAATCCAGCTATTGCCCGTAAAATCATCGTTTTTCCTGATCCGTTATGTCCTTTTAAAACTAACACTTCGCCTTTTTTTACTGAAAAGCTTATATTATTTAAAACAAAATTGCCTTTTAATTTCTTCACCATATTTTCGCATCGGATAAATTCTGGCATATTTTAATCTCCTATCACATCTAATTTTTTAAAACTCAAAAAGCTTACTATTAGTATCAAAATAAATGTAATGAATGAAACTAAGAAAAACTCATTATATTGAATGGAGTGAGAATGACTGGCTGTTAGTTGGATTGGACTATGATCCACAAAATACCAACGTCCTGGCATTACAAAAGATCCTAACAGATAATGGCTATGAATAAATACAGAGCCTACTAAGTAGGTTACTAAGCAGCTCAAAGCAATAATACTAGGCATATAGAGTGTAAACAGTTCATAAATTAAACATAGTATATAGCTAATAATTATTTGAATTGCCATGGTGTACAATATATTACTAAGAAATAGATTATTTGACATAGAGGAGGAACCTAATACATTTATAAGTGAAAAATACAATGTGAACCAAATAACATACATAACAATCCAAAGTACGAACGTATAAACGAATAATGAGATCATTTTACTTGACCATAACAAAGATTTTTTTCTAACACGAGGAAGCAAATATACACCGTTTTTTTGTATATCTGAATGAGTAAAATGTCCTAGTGCCAATAAAGGAATCAACTGAAAGAAGAGCCAGTAAAAAGGGAATGTTAGACGACCTTCTTTATAAAAGTGAGCTAGATTAATAAAATCTACACCTGAAAATATTTTATAAAAATTAATACTTAGAGAAACATGTCGCTCATTCATGGCGGTAAGTTGATTCCATGTACAATAAAAAACAATAGCAGTGTATAAAAGGATTAGAAAAGTAGACATTTTCATGGTATCTCTAAAGCGTAAATACAAGTCTCTTTTTAATAAATAGTATAATATCATTTATTAATGCACCTCTTTCTCTTCTTCCGAAGAGATATAATTCTTTTTCTCAATAATGAATATGCTAAGGGCATATATGAAAAAGAATATACCTACACGTAAGGCTATTATGCCTATGCCGTTGGCTGGATTTTGGAAAAAGGTATGTATAAATAAGTAGCCGTTTAATAGTAACGCATCTACTGTTATTGTACATATTAAAATAATTATTACCAGAATGTTTGGTAATAGAAGTTGTAAAAAAGCAGCCACTACCCCTATGAAAATAATAGAAAACATCTGAAATGGTACAAACCTAAAAAAGTTAATTTTTTCTGTACCTGAGGAAATTACATAGGCAGTTAAACTACTCTGAAAAATAATAACCCCGCCAATTATCATTGTAAATATGATTACTTTTAGATAATATATGCTTACCAGTTTTAACGTATTATTCATTCGGTGGATAACGTAAATATTAAAAAATCCCGACATGGTATATACAGCAAAAATAATTATTAATGGAATGAAAATCATTGATAAATGATGAACAGATAGTAATTTGAAAAGTACCTCTAGACTGCTCATTTGATTGTGTACAGTATCTTTTGTTAAGAGGTATATTGTAAGTATACTCAATGCCAAAATAACTAATAATGATTTGTATTTTGTTTGTATAGTTTCTTTTATCGAATTATAAAAGAACATGCTTTTTACTCCCCCAAACATAAACACATAAGGATAAAATCCAAATAATAATTAAGACAATTAAGAAGTTTTGAAGTTCAAAAAAGCCAAGATCTTTAATTAAGTATTCTTTTGGATTAATAAATGATTGTCCAATTGTTAACCAAAAGATATGTAAAATAAAAGGAACTACATAAACAAAATATACTCTTTTGATGAAAAAGGAGACAGCTAGTGCTAAACTTGAACAAATTGCGCCATACATCCCGTTTAAAAATACATACATAAGAAAATATATGTTGGGGTGCCCATAATAAACGGTATGAAATTGAGCGGTTGGAGAGATAGTAGCCGACGTATAATTTATTATTGGATTTGGAGCAACCGCTGGGTATGTCATTAAATATAAATAAAAATTAAAGAGCAGTGGAATAGCTATAATTAAAAACGAAATAATAAAATTAATTGAATACAATGATAAAAAGTAACGTTGAGTTCCCATCTTGATTAAAACTGAATATAAAAAACCATTATTTCGATCCATTCGGTACATTCCTGAAAAAGTAACTGCAGCTGCTATAGGTAATACAATGAGATACAGTTCACTGTAAAATGGAAATCTATTAAAATATAGAATATTAGACAAATATGGGGATATAACTATTGAGTGCGTACTATTAAATCCCTTAGTTGTTATAAAGGTAAATATATATTGTATAAAACTAATAATTAACATCATGAATAATGTGATCCATAATATTTTACCTTTGAAAAGTCGTGTTAAAAAATAACTCATTGTTGGACATCCTCCAAAATATTACCAGATTTAATTTTTTGTAATGTGAATAATTGATCTGCCACACCATAACATTTGTTATTTGTATTTAGCCATATATAGCGAAAAGAAATATAGGCTTGTTTGCCCTCAAATTTAGGCATTTGAATTTCATACTGATAAACATCTTTAGTGCCATTTTTTTTCATATACTTAATTTCTTGTTTCCATTGTATAACTTTCCCATCTTCCTGTTCGATTCGTCCTAATAAATAATTGGGCTTGTTTTTATTACTAAAACCTGATAAAAAAATATAATTTTGTTCTGGTAATACACCCGGTTGAATTTTTTTATTTGATATGTTTTGTTTTATACGAATGTCGTTTACATCTATTTGCTTATCGTAAAATGTTTTTCCATCTTTACTTTCAAAAAATACCTGATTGAAAATGGCATTGTTATTTTTATTTTTTAATTCAATTCTCCTTAAATTTTCTTTTTGACTCGTTGCATCATCAATAATGATAATGGGTTCTTTAATTTCTTTTTGACAGGCAGTTAACAAGAATAAGGTTGTTGCGGAAATACATAATAAAATTAAATATCTTACTAATTTGATTTTGATTACCTCCAATCAATTTTATGGATAAAATAACCTAGTGATATTACACAAGAAAACGTGTCATTCTTTTTGGAAAGGGAAAAGAAGTCCATCTTTTATTATAATAGTTTTTTATATCCGATTTCCCTTAAATTTTTATGGTATTAATAATTGTAATAATTTTTTCAACTGTTTTCTGATAAAGGATTACACTGGTGAAAGTTGTTTTATAGTGAAATAATTAATTAATCCTTTTGTCAGTAATAGTTATTTTAGTCTATCAATTTACAATGTTTATCGTAATCCTCTGACAAAAAAAGTTGTATGATTCTTATTAAGAATCATACAACTTTTACATGTAGCAAAAAAATTTTAAAGAGCGCGGTATTATTTGAAAATATTACTATGATTTAATTTTTACTTAATATTCAGTATAAGATCCTTTTGGTCTAACGCTATCAGGGCTCCAATCAACATTATATGAGTTATTCTCTCTTGAATACCCACCAAAACGGACAGGAACTTGTTTACCATAAGTCTCAACTGCATTATTTATGAAGAGATATGTACGCCCTGGTTGTACAGCACCTTCATGTTTACCATCCCCAGAAGCGTTTTTCCAATCTCTTCCCCCACTCCACACATTGGCATCTGCTTCCGCCCAAACATTGAAAGAACCTGCGGAATTGCTAGAATTCACACGCATATACATTGAGGAAGTATTATCTTTTCTACGAGCGTTTGTATAATCCCAAGCACTATTCCATTGGAAAGTAAAATTGACAGTTTCATCACTTGTATCAGCTAGCGAAAATTTACTTACTCCAAAAATACTGAAAAATGTACCTAAAGCTAATATTAATATAAGAGCGAAACGACTATTTTTTCTAATTATCATTTAACATTCTCCTCTTTTATTATTAGAATATTTTAAATAATTCCGCCTCTAAATATTAACATCTTCTTCCTATAAATGTTAATATGTGAAATTCAAATAAAATATTTCTCAATAAAAATCAGAAAAATCAATTTTTAATTCGCTTATTTTATACTTTCATAATTTGAAAACAATATTTGAAGGATGGATGTTTTAATTAGGATGGTTGAATTGTATACGAAATGGAGGAAGTGGTAACTTATCCTCTAAGTTTAGAACAAAAATTAGGTAAAAAGATATCAGCATACTGGATGTATAAAAAAGAAGGAAGCGCTATATTGATTGTATTGTAAGTCAATTTTTTTTAGAAAGAAGCAACCAGTTTTATTATTGAAAAGTATCTTTCAAATGGTTGGAGTGAATTGGTGGATAAATCTATTGTGATTTTTAAACGTTAGACAAGGAAGGGAAATTTAATCATCGGGCAAGGTTGTTTCAAGTGAGAAGCTGATCAATATTTACAAGAAGGAAAAAATAGATAAATACAAAGAAGAAGATGGTTGGTGATCAGCTAGAGGATATCAGTTGGTAAGTAGAATTATTATTTAATAAAAAAACGAGAAACATGTATGTCACAGGGTTTCTCGTTTTTTATGTTTGGTTTGAAAATCTTTTACTTATGAAGGGGCTGATGCCCTTTTAGTGGTGAGCGATTTAATTTTTGATGTAGTTTCTTCTGTATTACTTTGTAAATCATTAAATCGTATGAAGGTGTATCAAATACAATAGGTAATATTTCTTCAGGACGAATACGATTTGTGTGATCTGGATTGTTGTATAGAAATTTGCATGTGAAGGTAAGATCTGCTTCCGGTTGTGGATTTTGTTGTATCTGAATAGCACTCCAAAGATTTTTATTTTCTTGATAATAAAGAAAACAAAAATCTTGCTCAATATGTGTTTTCCATTGTTTTTCTATCTCGACTCCACGTTTAATCTTTTTGAAATTATTTAATGCAGAAGCATGTTTTTTTTCTAAGGCTGTTATAGAAGAGCTTATACTAGATATAGTATCTTCTAAGTTCGTAATATTAGCTTCGATATTTTGTTTTTGTTTGGTAAAGGAATCTAGTTGTATTGTTAAGTTGTTTTGTTTAGATTTTAATTCTTGTATTTCTTTTGATTCAGATCCAGCATAAATAAATCGAGTCCATTTACGGAATTTATTGCTGAATTGTTTTTCTGTTTCTTTGATTTTGGATTTTGTAATGCGAAGTTGCTTTTTTATATTTGCTGTGTCAATTAATAATGTGTTATGAAGGACGGACATACTGTTTTTCTCTTGGGTTTTCATTTCTTTTTCCTGAAAAAGCAGTTGTTGTTTTTGTTGGGTTTCTTGAACTGTTTGTTTTATTTTCTTGAAATCCGATTGAGCTTGTCTGTGAAAAGTAAACATTCCAGGGTGATATGAATGAAGTTTACTATGATGAAATTCCATTGTACGTGTAAGTAGTTTCTGAATTCGATCAATATTAATACTGGGTGTTCTAAAAGGACAAGGTTCACTTTTTTGTAAATCTAAAAATACAATTTGATGATGTAAAGAAAATAACTCTATTTGTGAAAAGCCCTGATTATGTTTTAAACGCCCGTAACATCCGATTTTTCTATTTTCTAGGCATTGTAAATCTGTTTCATTATAAATATGATAAGGTGATACTGACAAGCGAAATGGACGATCGGATTTATTTGAGCCTTGTTTAAATACAATGTTGATATAACCACCGTTATTACGAGCCTCAACTCTTTGTATTGTTCCATATACAATTGCGATTTTGTTTGGGTATTGTTTAGATGAGTCAATTGCTTCATCGGGAGATAGCAATAAATTTTCGATTTTTTTAGTTTCATTATCTTCGGTTATAACAGGTAATTCTCTCCAACTTTCCCCGTAGCGATTGTAAATGTCTTGCAGAGCACCGAATGTTTGTAGGTGTGAAGCTTTAGGTTTAATTGTTTTTCCTAAACCTTTTGTGGAAGATCTAATTTCAGTTTTTAATATTTGATTCATCCGATTTAATATGATGAGGCGGGCAGTTTGTTTTTCAGCAATTTCGATATGGTCGAAAGAATCAGATAGTTCTTTGTAATAATCTGATGGATCATTAAAATAGCAGCCTTTGAGATGATCATGATTTTTCTCTTGTGATTTGCGACGGAGTTTGAAGTGGGTTTTATTTCCGTTTTCATATATATAATGTGTTAATTTAGGTAGGGCATAATCAAAGGGTTCAGTATGATTTTCTTTTATCCATTTTTTATAGCAACCATAGCAATAAAAGCTATCTTTAATTAATTCATAATAAGGATGAGTGTCTCCATGTTTTAATCTTAATTTTTTAATATCTTCAGCGGTATCTTTTATCCAGTTAGAATCATTTTTTCGTACTGCATAGGGCATAGAACTTATAGAAGTCATATTTCAACATCCTTTTTAATAAATTTTCTTTTTTATTAACATAAGTTTTTTAATTTAGAAGAGTTAGTACATATTTTGTTTTGATTTGTAAAATTCTAATTTTTCTTTCGTTAAATTTATTATACTAGAATTATTGTGTTTCAGAAAAGAGAAATATTCACATGTATCTGCTGTTGTAGCAAAATTAGGGTTGAAAAATTGAAACGGCAAATAGGTATTGTATAGATGAATTCATTAATATTTAGTAATTAATAGATTGAATTAAAACGCTAAATTATTATAAAATGATAATATATTTCATGAGAGGAAGATAATTTGTGGACATTATTGACATTGACATATTAAAACCTATCTTTGATCAACTAGCTATGCGAGTAGCGATGATTTTATTCATTCCGCTACTGATTACATTATTAGGTGTTGCGATTTTAAATAGATGTAATGCACCTAAGGTTGTTATTTTATATGGTATGGTATCTGTATTTTTGTTTTCTGTGTATAAAATGTTTGGATTATTCTATATGTAAGTAGAGGACAATTTGTCTATGGAGTAAAATATAGGTATAAACTGTTTCCAGCTTTTAATGATAATTATGAATTTCAAATTTGCTGTCTTTTGATGAAAATAGTTAAGAGATTTAAGAAGTTGTACAACAATTAGTTTAAACTGGTCGATTTGTAACAACATTCCAATATCGTTTAGATCCGTTATTTACAGTACGTTATGTTCATACGACGCCGGTGTTAAATAACTTAATTAATCAGTAAATAAAAAGAAGATGGCTGTTAACAGCCATCCTTTTTTATTTTAAAGCAATAATTCGAAAAAAGTACATTGAAAGAACATAGCATATATTTAATGTTTATTCTTTGTGTTTGGGATTTTTGATTATTAACTGATTATAAAGGGTTACATATCGACCGTTTTCAATAACAGTATGTTCCGGGGCACCATAAAAAATATTATTAACGCCATATTTATCTTGGAGTTTTGAAATAATACTTTTAATGGTTTGTGTCATATCGTTTTGGGTATATAAAATCCCTTCTTCTAGTAACATATCTTCTATTGTGTCAATGTAATCATCCCCGATAAAGTTAACATCACTTTCAAGTTGAACATGTACCCATTCGAGGTAGTCATTAGCTACTTTTAGTAATTCTTCTTTCATATTGATTCATCTCCTTAATTAGAAAAAAGAGAACCTCTTTTTATAAAGGTTCTCCTATTTTCGAGAATTTATTCATATTTATAAAAATAATTCATAATAATGAATAATAGGTAGACAAGTTGTTCATAATGAGAGTAGGGTGTTTATTTGGGTTGATAAAGTTCCAAACCTTTTTCAACATGAGCAATAAAGTAATCCGCTAACTCTGGATTTTCATCATGAGTTTTTTGTAATACTTGGCATAATCGTTGTAAACGAAAATCAAGTTCATGGTTTGGAGAATCTGTTTCCTGGGTGAGAGCAGGGAACAGGTTCAGTTCTTCTTGTATTTGTTCTAGAAATGTAAGTGAAACAGTATCGGTTTTCATTGTTTCTAAATTACTGAGGTAGCCTGGTGAAACATGTAATGTTGCTGCAAGGTCATTTAGTGTAATCCCTTTGTGTTTTCGTAATGTTCGGATGGTTTGCCCGAGATGTTGTAACAAGTAAATACCTCCCTTAATTAGTTCTTAAACAAATATTTTATCTTTAAAAATATATGCAGTTGGGGAAGAAAACAGACTTTTTATAAATGACTTTTATGAAAATGAAATAGTGGAAGGAGTGGAGTTTTTGAAAGATACAGAAGCAATCGGGTACATTGTAATGGGAGTAAGTAGGATGGGATATGGATTAGATGTTATATTTCAGGCAATGGATGTAGCTCAATTGGTGTTAAATCAAACATTAAAAGAAGAATTGTGGAATGAGGATGTCTTAGAGGTAGTTGGAAATTTAGTACATGAAATAGAAATAAATGAAGACGAGTTAAAATCTGAAATGTACTGGAGTTTTGATATTCACACAGAAAACGAAGCGGGTATCATTTATAAAAAAATTATGGATTTAAGAAAGAACGAATCAAAATTAACGAGATAACAATAGTGTGATTATGTAAATAGGATTTAGCTTGAGGGAGAGCTAAATCCTATTTTTTTATTTTTAATATTACTTTTGTGTAGTTATATCTGTTATATGACATTCATAAAATTATTAGAGATATGAGGTGAGGTGGAATATGACAAGGTGGATTAATGTTCAAGAAGCGATGAAGATTTTAGAAGAAAACTATATAAAGGTAAGTTATAAAACATTTACGGATTGGCTTCGGAAGTTAGAAATTGCAGCAGTTCCATCAGAGAATCGGAAGGAGGGATGGAGTATTCGCGAGGAAGATTTATTTGAGTTTATCGATAAGAAACGTCCAGGGTTACGTCAAATTTTGCAGGAATATCAGCATCTTATTCAAGATATAAATGATGTAAAACAACAAGTACAAGTTTTATTTCATAAAAAAAATGAAGGAGAAGTTGAGTATTTGGAAGGAAGGGCGAGTATAACGAATGGGGACATTCATTTTTTATATGATGTGGTAAATATTATGTGTGAAGAGATATCAGCATTGCAAAAGCAGAATCAATGGATGAAAGATGTGTATGAACAAGTGGTAGAAGAATATGATTTATTGCAACAAAAAGTGAGTACGTTGGACGCAGTGATTGAAAACAGACAACCACTGAGCAACATAGATGAAAATAGGATTCAGGGTTTGGATGAAAAAGCATTTCAAGGGCTATTAAGAGCTCAATTTAAAAGACTCTTTCCTGATCGTACATATTCATTAAAAGGAGAGAAGGGATTGCAAATATATCAAGATTTTTGCAATCTTGTATTTCCAAAAGAAGATAAACATCTGGGGATAATAAAGAAAGGAGACGAGTATATTTATCAACGAACAGATGAAAAATCTACACAGGTAAATCGTCTTTATAATAAAGTAATAAAAGAGTTATTAGAAGATATGGAAAAAAGAGCCGTTTTGGGAAAATAGGCTCTCTTTTTCAGGGTACTTTATTCATTTTTGTAAATTAATTTTATAAAAATGAATAACTAGTTCTTAATTGGTAATAATAACCACTAAGCAACTATTCCTTTTGGTATAATATCAATCCTTGTTCAATATGAGAAATAAAATAATTTGCTAACTCGGGATTGGTATCATGTAGCGTTTTCAGTAGTTCGCATACCCGATCTAGTCGGAAATGTAATTCATGATGAGGAGAAGTTGTGTGATTCAGGGAAGGAAATAAATCAAATTCCTCATTCAATTTTGCGAGTAACGTTAAAGAAATGGTATCTGTTTTTTGTGTTTCAAGGTTACTTAAATATCCCGGAGAGACTTCAATTTGCTCAGCGAAATTTTGAAGAGAAATTCCCTTTTGCTTTCTTAAATTACGAATGGTTTGTCCTAATTGCGTAATCAATTGTAATTCCTCCTATGCAATTTGTTTTGAAAGGTGATGATTTTAATGGCTGTACAAAAGAAGCTTCAACTCAGATCGATTTCGTATATTCATGATCCTGAAGCTGCACAAAAATGGTTTCAACTATATGTGGAACTTTTAGTAGAAGTAATGAAACAAAATGATTCTATGGACAAGGATGACGTGCATACATTGTAAGCACAACATGATGGAAGGGCTGGTTGTATTGAAGAAAACAGTCGCATATTACCGTAGTTCATCTAAAAAACAAGAACACTCCGTTCGAATGCAGAAATATTATGCAAAGGCGTATTGCAGAGATCATTATATGAAGCTGGACTATGAATATGAAGATCCATATGTATCGGCTAGAATTATACATATGAATCAGCGACCGGGTTTACGAAAGTTGTTGGAAGCAATTCGAAATGATGAAATTGAACATTTAATTTTGTATAAGAGAGACCGGTTAGCAAGAAATGTAATCGAGTATATGGAAATTTATGAACTTCTTCAGGAGAAACAGATAAAAGTTCATTTTACGACTGTTGGAGAACCGGTAATGGAATACACGCCGATGAATCGCTATCTAGAAGTGATTATGGCTGGCTTCGCACAACATGAAGGTGAACAAATTAATAAACGGTTTGATGCTATGCGTCAGAGTAAATTTGATGCAGGAAAAGCAGTGAGTCGGCTGCCATATGGTTTCCAAAATAATAAAAAGAAAAAAGAAATTGAAATCGTAAAAGATGAAATGGATATAGTTATGTTTATTTTTAATGAATTTTTGAACGATACATGCACATCTTTGCAACAAATAAAAGATCGTTTAGATGGAAAAGGTTTTAAGAAACGAAAAGGACTTCCTTGGGAACTACAAGATATTAGACGTACATTAGAAAATTCCTTTTATATGGGTGTATATAGTATTCGATTGAAGGGAGTTCAACAAGAACATCAGCTAGAAGGCACAATGCCGATTGAACCGCACCAATGGGAAGCTGCGCAAGAAAAACTAAATCAAATAGTAAATAAGCGTGGTTCTACGAAAATGAAAAAGGAAATTGCTAAAGAAGATATTCTGTATCGTATAGAAGGACTCCTGCAATGTTCTTATTGTAAAAAACAATTAGAGGGAGTGGTTAAACGGAGAGGAAATACATTTTTAATAGGATATCGATGCAAAGAACATCGTTTGTATATTGATAAGGAATATATCGAACAAAAAACATTTGAAAAAATGAAATGTTTTTTTCTTAATTTACGAGAGAAAGAATTTGATGGCTTGTTTCAGCGTTACTATAGACAAAATGTAAAAGAAATAGAACGAATGATACAAGGGCATAGTCAGCGTTTAGATCAAAAGAAAAAGACAGTGCACACAAAAGTACAAAGATGGTTAACGGAAAAGAAAAATGAAAAGTTACACAAAGAATTACTTGGTTCTTATCAACATTTTCAGGAACACAAACAAATAAAAGAAGAATTGGAATTAAAACTAAATGTATTAAAAAAGGTGCCTGGTGTAGTAAAGGATTTGGAGTCTAATGTCCATAAACAACTGATGTTAGATTCCTTACCAGATTATAAGGTTATGGAGTTATTTCAAGATTTGATTTTTACTGTAATTGTAGATAGACACGGTTATGAAATTATTTTTAAACATCCATTTTTACATTATCAAGAGGTGCATACATGTGAAGACAATTCGTGATGTTTTAGAAAAAGGAAAAAAAGGAGCTTTTTATGCGAGGGTTTCATCTGATCGTCAAACAATCGATGCACAAAGACATCATGTATATGAATTTATAAAAAACTATGATTGTGAAATTGTGAAAGAATATGTAGACCCTGGAGAATCGGCATTTAAAAAGAAGTTAATCAAGCGTCCCCAAATCATGGCGTTATTACGAGACGTAGAACAGGGGAAATATGATTTTGTGATTACGTATGCAGATGACCGCCTTGCGCGATCAGAGATTGAACATGTACAAATACGAGTAATAATGAAAGAAGCGAAAACAGATGTCATATTGACGAGTACGGGAGAATTGTATACAGAGCGTGATATTATTACACAATTAATTCGAGAGGGTGGAACTCGTTATGAAGTAGAGCGAATCAGTGCACGTACGAAAGATGCGTATGGACAAAGAACAGACTATGGTCAATGGATGGGAGGACCTGTACCATTTGGATATGTACAGGATGAAAATACCAAGAATTTCTTTATTCTAGAAGATGAAAAAGAAATTGTGTTAAAGATATATCAGTTATATCAAAATGGCGAAGGGTTTGCGGATATCGCCAAAATATTAAATGAGCAAAAGGCGAAAACAAATACAATCCATTGGAAAAAGGAACGAGTAAAGCACATTTTGACCAATCCAATTTATGCAGGGTATGTTACATTCGGAAGACTAAAACCTGGATCTGGGAATAGTATTGAAGACTTATCCAAATGGAAAATGGCAAAATGTGAAGAGATTCCACCTATTATGACCAAGGAAGAATGGTTAGCTACTTTTCAAATGTTTGAGAAAAAAAGAAACAAGGAATTACCTCCCAAACAATTAAAAACAGAGTATGTTCTACGGGACTTAATTTATTGTAAAAGTTGTGATGCTCCCTTGCTTCCAAAGAATCAAGAAACTAGAGGGAAAAATGGCAAGAAGTATGGAATCAAGAAATATATGTGTTCGAATAAATTATGTAAAGTTTGGTTCTCAACAGATGAGCTACATGCACTGGTTTTTGATAGTGTTATAAAAGAGGTTACGGATAAAGTCATTTCTAAATCTCAAACAGAACTGATGTATGAAATGGAACAAATTTTAGAAAAAGACATAAAACAAATAAAAAAAGAAATCCAGCGTTTGAAAAAACAGGTGGATAATTGTCTAGTTTGGATTAAGGATGCGGAACGTGAAATAGACGAATTATATAATCAAAAGAAGAAATTGGTGGAAGTTGATCCGAAAATAGATCCTTTGTTGGATGTAATGTTGGATTATCGTTTGCATTTGTTGCACGAAATCAGGGGGACAGAGGAGTTAATCGCAAAAAAAGAAGCAGAAATGAAGCATATTGAAGACGTCGATTCTAACCAAGGTATGTTACAAAAAAATGTGTTACAAGCATTTCGAATAGAATTTACAAATTTACAAAAAGATATGAAACGAGTTCGTCAACTTTTGGTGTATTTAATTGATAAAATTATAATAGATCAAAATGGGAAAACAGAATATATTTTAAAAATAAATTTAGAGCAATAAAAAGTAACTCGGAAATTTGAGTTTCTTTTTATTGCTTTTTAATATCACAAATATGGACGTGCTATATGTTGTCATTTAGAAATATGCTAGTTTCAAAGAAAATATTTTTCTCGGCAAAAAGGTGAAGGAGTTATGCCAAGAAAAACGTTTACTCGGTATTAAGTTAGTAATGGTATACCATTACTAACTTAATACCGAGTAGTTTTTTGAAAAAGTGGGACGAGACCTTATGAGATGTAAGGTTTGTCTTTTTGGTTTTAAATAAAGAATATTCTGATTTTTGATTCTCGGTAGAAAGATGAATTATATTTTTGGGTTACGGTTTTGGGGTGAATTAATCCGGTGTATATTTGAGGTTTAGTAGTGACTCTTGAAATAAGTAAGAAGAATATGTTATGTAACATTTATAATAAGAGCTTATTTTTTTCAAAACACTATTATGATATAGATTATATTAACATGTTAATAATACCTTCCTTATATAAGGAAGGTGTTATTATTAATGAACTTTTACTTGTGAAAATATTTTGGCTTGCGTTTGATGATGTGTAATCCATTCTTTGTATGTCATTCCTACTTCTTTAGCAAAGTTTTTGCGTATTTTAGTGGGGTTTGAGGATACTCTTTAAATCCATGATATGTAAATGTTTCTTCCTTGTATCCTTGCTCTCCTAAAACAAAAGGAGGCTTAAGGGAGAAATCTAAATATTTCTCCAGTTGTATAGTAGAGGTATCGATGACAGAATTTTGATATAAAACAAATGCATGTAATGTGTGCATCAAGTCTGAACCTTCGCCTGTTGAAGGTAACTTATAATTTTTAGAAGGTTTAGTCCGTGCAAAACCTTGTACGTACTTTAAATGTTTATTATCAAGTGCGAATTCTTCACGTAAGAGACAGTATAATAATGCACTTGCATAAATACATAACCCTAATTTACGGTTATAATGATTTAGTTGTTCTAAAATCAAGTTATCTACTACATCGAATGGCACTTTTTTATTTTCTGGAGTCATTTGAAAAACAGATGCGAGTACAGCGTGATGAACATATCTAATATTTTTAAGTAATGCAGCTTGTTGCATTGAGCTTAGATTTATAAATGGCTTCGGAGGAAAAAATTCGATTGTTGATGCATCATATTTAAAACCAGTTAACCACCTTTTTTGCCATTGGGATACTAAAACGTTGGTACTTTGTTTTACGCTGTTAAAAGAATGATATCTTTCTGCGTCGGTCATCATTAGTAACACTCCTTACTGTAAATTTGATTTACCATTTAATAATCTATATATTAGTTATAATAAATGTAATGGTAAGAAAAATAAACAGCTATCTCCTACGATAGCTGTTTATTTTTAGTTTGGTTACTTTTCTTTTCTAACACCTTTGAAAGGTGTTGTACTACTTGTTTTTTGGTCAAGGAATCGTCCGGTTGCGCTGTCACGCTTAATCCAATTTCCGTTTGGACCTTGTAATTGGCTACGCCCTTTTACTGCGCCAATACGTCCTTTTCCAGGTTCTCCATTTTTCGCCATGAAAATTCTCCTTTCTTCTGTGCTTCATGATGTATATCTTGTTGTATGATTATTATTTTATATGAAAGTATTAGATTTTTATATCATTTTTAGTGTCAACTTATTCAACTACAACATTCTCATAAATTCTTCTTCGCTAATAATTTCAAGCTCCTTCCCCTGTGCAATCAATTTTTCTGCTTTCTCTAATTTAGAAGATTTATTTCCTTTTATCATCACGTTGTCGAAATCTCCGATGATAATATAGTTAGTGTTTTTGTTAATACCGTTTTGTGGAATGCCACCTTTATTAGCAATTAACTGTGCGGCTTCTATACGAGTATACGCATTTAATTTGCCTGTAAATACGATATGTTTTTGATAAAAAGGATGATCTTCAGATACTTCTGTTGCTACGTTAATATCTTTTAAATTTAAAGAGGAGTAGGATTGAGATTGAACTAATGAAGATCTATAGGTGTTACCAGAGATTTCGCCAGTTCTAATGTGTGTTTTGGAATAAATTTCTTCTATATTTGGTAGATCATATTTATGAGATAGTTGTAACATGAGTTGAGCACAAGCCCTTGCATCTTCCAAAGCATTATGATGGTTATTTAATTCAATGCTAAAATGTTTGCAAAGGTATTTTAAGGTATAGCTCTTTTCTCCGGTTATTAATTTTTTTGATAGTTGGTATGTACAAAGTAAGTTGTTATAAACAGATGGAAGTTCATACCGTCTTAAACTATCCCGGAGTGCGTATCCATCAAAAGGAAGATAATGAGCGACTAATAATTTGTTTTCAAATCTTTTTTTATACGCTTCATAAAATTCTGGAAATGTGAGGGCGTCTTTTACATCACTTGGTGTAATTCCGTGAATAGCGATATTATAATAGTCAAAATCTTCTTCTGGATTAATTAATTCATAGAGGGTATCAATGATTTCTCCATTTTCGACAAAGACCATACCAACAGCACAAATGCTATGACGATGATGGTTAGCAGTCTCAAAATCAAAAGCTACGAAATTATGCATTTTGCACCGCCTTCTCGATAATAACGCGTGTAATAAGGGTATATGTTGTAACCACGTTCTTCGGGATCTGCCACATGTTTATGAATCTCGTCTAATATCTTTTGAGTCAGTTCTTCACGAGTGGGCGCAAAACAACTACGTCCATGCCCGACGAATCGCCATATATAAGATTTTCGTTTGTTTGTATTTCCTTCCGAATCTATATAGGATTCAAATCCGAAGAGTACATAGCCTATTCTATTTTCTAAATGC
Source organism: Bacillus cereus group sp. Bc010 (assembly GCF_027716745.1). Classification (NCBI taxonomy): domain Bacteria; kingdom Bacillati; phylum Bacillota; class Bacilli; order Caryophanales; family Bacillaceae; genus Bacillus; species Bacillus cereus group sp. Bc010. The sequence continues at coordinate 265,853 of NZ_JAQFUY010000002.1, read as the reverse complement.
CATAATTCGTAAATAGGAATGTTTTTTAAGTTTTTATATGCAGAGATTTCTTTTGTGAAAGATTGATAAGAACGTACTCCGTGGTCAAATAAAAACAGTAATGCATCATTTTTATGTACAAAAGATTCTTTGATACCTGTATCAGTCTCCGCAACATATCGTTCATCCATAGGCAGATCGGGATGCGGATTGGTGAAATAAAATAGTTTGCCGTGTTTCAATGCAAACACTCCCTTTCTAATTGAATATTTTTAATTTTATATTATTAGTATATAACATATATGGAAAGAGGAGTTAATTGAATAGTCATTTTTATACATAATTTCTATGTGAAGACAATTTGATCAGCGTATAAATTAATTCTTTTGTAGGTTACTACATCTTTTTATTTTTGAGTGTTATGGTCTTAACTTTGTATAAGAAACTCTATTATTATAAAATATGAAATATAAAATAAAGAAACAAATAATAAGAACGAATCATGTCAAAAAGGAAAAGGTGTACAAGGATGAAGAAATTCGACTTAAACATTGAAAAAGTTTTGGAACATTGGACTGTAGCACATGCATTAAGGGAAATCATCGCGAATGCATTGGATGAATCGAATTTAAGTGAAACAAAAGAACCTATTATATGGAAAGATGATGATGGAAAATGGCATATTAAAGATTATGGAAGAGGGCTAAAACATAATCATTTAACACAAAACGAAAATAAAGAAAAAATGAGCCGTGTTGAAAAAGTAATTGGAAAATTTGGAGTCGGATTGAAAGACGCTTTGGCAACCTTTGATAGAAGAAACATACATGTATTGATAAAATCTAAGTATAATGACATTACAATTAAAAAGTTATCAAAAGAAGGATTTGCGGATATTACGACATTGCATGCAATCGTTCAAGAACCTTCGAATTGCAATATGGTTGGGACCGAATTTATTTTAGGAGGGCTGCAAGATTCAGATATTGAAAAAGCGAAAGATTTTTTCTTGTTATATTCAGGAGAACAAGTGATTGAAGAAACAAAATATGGCGCTTTACTCGAAAAAGTGGATAATAAGGAATCTCGCATTTATGTGAATGGACTCTGCGTAGCTGAGGAAGAAAATTTGCTGTTTTCCTACAATATTACTTCACCAACTAAAAAACTTTTAAAATCGTTAAACAGAGAAAGAACAAATGTAGGAAGAAGTGCGTATTCGGATCGAATGAAATCCATCTTACTGGCATGTACTGGATCTGTATTTGCGGAAAAATTGGTAAGCGATCTTGAAAAAATTCAAAAAGGTAACTCTCATGATGAGCTGCAATGGATAGATGTGCAACTGCACGCATGTAAGATTTTAAACTCGAAAGAAAAAATATTGTTTTTAACCTCGGATGACTTAATCGGGGGCAGTAAATATATCAATTATGCGAAAGATGAAGGGCATAGAATTGTTACCATACCAGAAACGCTTGCACTCAAATTATCCAAAGCAAAAGATATTTCTGGAAATGAAATCGTGAATTTGGATTACTATTCAGTGCATTGGAATGATAGTTTTGAATTTAAATTTGTAGATGAAAAAGACTTAAGTAAAAAAGAAAAGGAAATTTATGAGTTAAAACATGTGATTCAAGGATGGTTTCCGAAAAATATAAAACCTGTAAAGGAAATCAAGATTTCTGAAACCATGAGACCTGATAGCTTTACTGGATCAGATGCGTTAGGATTATGGGATAAATCGGACCGTACCATTATCATAAAAAGAAGCCAATTGAAAAGTGTTGAAGCATATACTGGAACGTTAATTCATGAATTTGTTCATGCTTATACAGATACAGATGATGAAACGATAGAATTTGAAAGCGGATTAACAGATATGTTAGGTAAAATAGCGACAATGGTCATAACGAGTAAAGAAAAAGATACATGGTTCAAACGAGTGTTCAAGTTTTAGTAAGTAGGTCCCTTGCTACTTTCTAACGTTGAAGTGGTGAGCTTCTCGCGATAATGATAAAAAGAGGTTGTCCCAAAAGGTCGTTAAAAATGAACTTTTGGAGACAATTTCTTATGTTTTACCTTTATATGGATAAAACCCCAATCATAAGTAGAAAACCAATAGGTTTTCTACTTATGATTGGGGTTTTTTTGCTTTTGATTGAGCTCGGTAAAGAATGTTCTTTACTGTTTTTTGAACCGATTTATTTTTCCGAAAGAGTTTTGATTTTCTTTTTGTTCCCCAAAAATTTATCGAATAATTCCATAGGTGATATATTTTTTTGTTTTTCTTAATATTAAAATATATGATTTGACGCTATCCCGTCTTTTGTTCTCAATTCCTAAACGCGTGATTTAAGGTTCTTCTATGTAGTAAATAAGGGCACTTGTGGTACAAAAAAAATCTCGCAATGTTTTTTTATTTTTTATAAATTCATTTCCATGAAATGTTTTTACTGAAATGAATTTTATACCTTGTTAAAGACATACTAATATTAAAACAAGCTGTTTTAATATTAGTAATGAAAAAACAGCAGAATGTCATATCTTTTATAAAAGGATAAAAATTTTTCATATGAAATTCGGTAGTCTAGTGGTTCGGAGATGGGAAGGTGAAAGCAGTGGAGTCTTACGCAGTATATGTTCGTGTGTCAACTGACCGAGATGAACAAGTTTCATCTGTCGAAAACCAAATAGATATCTGCCGGAACTGGTTAGAACGAAATGGATTCAATTGGGATGAGAAACGTGTTTTTAAAGATGAAGGGGTAAGTGGAACTTTATTTGTAGACAGACCATCTATTCAATTACTGTTAAAAAAGGCAAAAGCAAAAGAAATTAATATGGTTGTTTTTAAATCTATTTCCCGTTTAGCGAGGGATTTGAAGGATTCGTTAGAAATTCGCGAAGTATTTTTAGCTCATCATGTTCGAATTATTTCTGTTGAAGAAGGCTACGATTCTATAAAGGCTGGCAAAAACGATATGGCATTTGAACTTTGGTCTTTGTTTTCGGCTCAATACAGTAGAACGCTTTCTTCTAGTATTACGGCAGCATTGGCGGTAAAAGTTCGTCGCGGGGAGCATATCGGGAAAATTCCATATGGGTATAATCGTGAAGAGCAAAAATTGGTGATTAATGAGGAGGAAGCGCAAGTTGTCAAAATGATGTATAAATGGTATTGCGAAGGTTTGGGATATAAAAAGATAACAAATGAATTAAATCGATTGGGTATAAAGTCGAAAACTAAAAAGAACTGGCAAATGACATCGGTTCAAAGAATCCTTCAAAGTGCAATTTATAAAGGAACTTTTATTTTAAACCAATATACTTCAGTAAAAGTTGGCGGTAAGAAAAAACAAATCCGGAACCCAAAAGAAAAATGGTTTGTTTTTCCTAACCATCACCCAAAGATTGTGGAAGAAGAGATATGGAATCAAGCGAATCGAAAAAAAAATAAAACAAATAAAACGAAAATCACAGCTTGGAATGAATTTCGCAATCTAGCAAAATGCGCGGTTTGTGGTTCTAATATGGTAATTGTACAGTCTCATTTGAAAAAGAAAAGTGGGGAGCGAACAGAATGGAAATATTTAAAGTGTTCTCAATATCGTCGGGCAGGAAAACATGGTTGTGTAAATCATGTGCCAATTCAATATGGGCATTTTCGTCAGTTCATTATAAATTTATTAGTGGGAAAAGGAGAGTCTGTTTCTTTAAGACTTCAAAGTAATGTTGAAAAGGGGCAAGAGAAAAATATAAAGAAGTTGCAACAGCTTGTGAGTACAAATCAGCAAAAGAAAAAAGCACTGCTAGATTTGTACTTAGAAGAACTTATTAATAAAGGAGAGTTTGAACAAAAACGGAACGATCTTGAAGCGGAAATAACCAAAGCGAATCATGAGTTACTGGTAATACAAAATGGTAATCATGTTCAAATTGATATTCAAACGATAAAACAAGCTTTTGAGCAGTTACAAAAGCAAGAGCAAGATTTGATTCATGTATTTCAAGCGTTAATTCAAAAAATAAGTATTCATCAAGATGGAGCGATAGATATTACATACACTTTTGAAAGTCCATTATAAGAAGGGATATTATACATATTCCTTCTTAATTTTTGTATTAGAAAATAATATTGTACAAGTAGTTATATATTCATTTTCCTTGCATATTTTTTAATGATATGGAATAAAGGGGGATATGAAAAATGTATATTTTGAATGATATAAATCTTGAAGAAGATACACTTTTAGAATCTTATCCAGTTTGTATGAAGGATAAATATAATGGAGAGATTTCTTGTATGGGTATATTAGTGAAAAGGGAAATAGAAAATCATCAATCAAAATTGGAAGGTACACACTATTATCAATTTGTCTATTTTTATGGAAAAAGTCCTATTAATTTTTCTAAATCAGACTATAAGGAATTGCAAGAAAGGGTCCGCTTTGATATGGATCTCGAAATGGTTGCGGATTTCCGATATTCTTTTAGTGAATATAGTTCATCTCCAGGATTGAGTTCATCAATTAAAAATAAGAACTCTTTAACGGACATATTAGGGGATGATATTATGCAGGTTAGCTATGAATATCGCATTTAGGAGATGTTCCTCTTAGTATCTGTAAAAACTAAACAGCTCAAATATTAGGATTAGAAGGCGCTTATAAGCAGTAGTTGAGTTTGTTCATATGGGAGGGATGAACTATAAGAAAGCAGCCGACTTTTACATAAAAGTCGGCAATTTTTCTTTCTATTTAATCTTTAAAAGATATGTATTCTTTAACGGTATAGGTGATTCATATCAAAAGTACCCTGGAAATTAGGGTGCTTTAGTTATATATATTTATGTTAGTATCTAATTAGAGAAATGTATTTGTTAAGAGAGATACTTTGAGAAAATAAATTAATTCTATTCAGAGAGGGATAATTATGGGGATATTCAATACAATCAAGAAGTTATTTTCTAATCCGGCTGTTAAGGAGTCTAATAATGGTCCAATGATGAATTCAGAGCGTCATTTAGGTAATGTTAAACAAAATAAATATTACGATTTTATTGATAAGGATACAATTCGACCAATATCAACGATTCTATTACAAACGGATAGCAAGCAAACATGGGATTCGTTCTTTTCTGTAGCCAAGAAAAATCCTAAATTAATAAATTTTGAAATCAGGTCTCGTAGGAAATTTCGTCATCTTTATCATAATCAAGATTTACTTGTTGTCGAAGCGGCAGGAACTATTGAAATGATTACTAAAGAGCAAGTACAACAAATCAATTTAAAAGAAACGCCATTAGAAAAAATGCATCCTGTTGCTGTAAATCATATGGGTGTTCTACTTCACGATAAAGAAAAGGTTGCTTTTGTACATTATAAGAATCAACGAGCTATTGTATATGAATTTCAATGGCAGCCTTTTAGATTTGCCATAGGTAACGATTTTTGGTTAGTGGGAACACGGGAAACATATGACGGTCCAGGTAAACTCTATTGTTTTGACTTTAATGGAGATTTAAAATGGGGCATTGCTTTTAAAGAAGTATTCTCTACGATGTTTGGTGAGCTTAGTTTTATGCCTTATTTACTTGAGGTGTCAGCAGATTCAACGGATATTTTTGTCTCGAGTATGGATAGATTGTATCGATTGGACAATAATGGTAATTTGAAAGCGAGAATTGCTATTTCTGAACTGAAAGAAAAAGAATTACAACAGAAACAAGAAGAGCTTCAACATGAATTATCTGCACCGCCAAAAAGTGAAGAAGAAGCAATAAGTATGTCCGCTAAACAATTAGCAGCTCAATTTACTATGGGATTTGAGAGAATGAGTTTTAATTCGCCATTCGCTGGTTTTGCGCATGATTACAAAACTGACATGGTGTTCATTTTAGAAGAGAAGGGGCGAGTTTCTGCCTGGGATAGTAGTGGGAGGCTCAAATGGATTAATGCATTTAAAAATGAAGGTAGGTATATCTGTTGGATAGAGAATAAATTGGTTGTCTCTTTTAAATCTGGAGAAACCTTCTGGTTAAACAGGGATGGGAAATTTATTTATGGAGCACAGTTACCAAAACAAGCTTCCACTATTCAATTGATTCCTAATCAAGAAAAATATTTAGTTGTATGTGAAGATAATAGATTGTATGAACTATACAAAGATACCGGTAACCTCATAACAGGTTCAGAAGGGCATCCTGGAATGGAACTATTCATTTTATTTGGTCGAAATGTATTTTTTGATGGAGGGGTTCATAATCAAGGGTATTTTTGGCTAGCTCCTGAAAATCACCAATGGCAACATTTTGAGGCTAAAACCTTTAAGGATGTAGACAAGGTTGTTGTTCAAAGTGAGGTGGCACCTGAGATTGCTGCGACTAAGCAGTTTACGGGGGGATGGGAGATAAAGAATAAAAAAGAGTGGTTTGGTAATCGGGTTATTGACATGAAAAACCAAAGGGTCTATGTGGTTGAGGAAGGACCGCGGAAGTCAATCAATGAATTGGTAAATTTATCTGATAAACAAAGAGAAAAAGACCGTTTGAGTCATAAATTAGTGTGCTATGACCTTGGTGGAAATATTATTTGGGAAAACCATATATATTCATCTATGTGATCGCTATTTTTATCTTTAGATGGAGAGGTTTTGTTCACAAGTATACCTTCAGAAGCGGAAATTACTTATCTTCCTGGGCATATTGTTACCTATTCAAAAGATGGTCAGCAACTTGATAAATTCAAAGTAGATGCTCATGGATTTAATCTAGATTTTATTTCCGAGGACAGGGCTATTGTTCATTTTGCTTCTGATAGAGGGGAGAAGTCTGTTTCTGGTATGTTCGAGATCAACGGCAAAGGAAAGTGGAGACTAAAGATATCTGAATCCGATGTCGAAAGTGAAAAACGGAATGTGTTCGGCGCAGGATTAAACGATGTAAGTCTACCTAACTTCAGATTAAAAAGAACAGACAAGAAAAAATATGAATTGGAAAATCGAAATAGTAAAATAGAATTAAAGTTTTCGGCGGCTATTTATGAAGCTTATGAAACACCGGAACATAATTTGGTATTGCGAATAGGAACAAGATTGGTATCGTTCTATAACATGAATTTAGAGAAAACCCTTGAAGTTAAAGAACAAGAAAGTATTCAATCTATGACATTGGGATCGAGTAGCTTAGTGGTTGTCACAAAAACAGAAGTAAAAAGTTACAATTATCAAGGTGAAGTCTTGTGGAGGTATAGCCCTCTTCCAAAAGCGTTTGAATCGAGGGTAATATGGATTCCGAATAAGAACATTTACCTATGGGTAGTATCAAATAATTTGGAAACGATAGTCGCGGCTATACATGAGAATGGGAACGTGCTAAAAAGTCATTCTTTTAACAAGAATAGCTATCATCATTCTATCTTGGTCTATCCTGAAGAGTGTTGTTTTGTAGCTCAAACAAATGAAGTTATTAAAGGATACAGTATTTAATAATTAATATGGATACATCACTTGTTTAATTTTTTGGTTCTGTTATTGTTGGATATTGATTTATTGAGGTAACAGGCAGGGTAATTAAGAAAAGTCAATTTACCATAATTTACATTTGAGTTAAAATAAGAATTGTTGAAACAAGGGCACTACTTATATTTAGAACTAGAATTTTAAAATTAGGAAAATGGAGGGCTGGTTATGCAAATTAATGAAGAAGGTAAATTAGCGGATTGGAACTTAATCGTCCAGGGTAATATAAGTTTATTATGGATACAAGAATGTTTGAAACCAGAAAATCAGAATAAGAAAGTGAATGAATTACTTAGAGAATTTCTAAAAAAAAATGAGAATATTAATTTACTTAACCCTAGTGTTTTACTCATGGCATCTTATTTATTATTTGTATACACAAAAGAAAAAGATTTTAATGATGGGGATTATTCGTTTGTTGATATATCAAAGTTCAATGTAATTGCTAGCAGAAAAAGAAGACCTGACGGCAATTATATTTGTAGAAGGGTAAGAAATGCTTTAGCACATTCGAGAGTTCATATTGATGAAAGTCTGCAAATCACTTTTGAAGACAGCAAACCTGATGGAACGGATTACTTCAAGTGCGTAATTTCATGTGTCGATTTTGGGAATTTTATTAATAACTTTATGTTTACCCTTAAAGATAGTTATTTCAGCAATAGGGTTTAATGCAAAAGAAAAGTTATTTAGATAACGGGACTCGATAGTTCAATAAAATAAAAAAATCACAATTTGTTATGTGGGTTTTTTGGTGAGAAGAGTAGGAAGAAATGTGATTTCTGTTTGCAATCACTACACATCTCAAACGCAATGCAAAAGCTAGGGGTTAAAGGACGTTCACAAGCAGTTGTTGAGCTTCTTCGCATGGGAGAGCTCGAGTTATAAAAAGAAAGCCGACTTATATAAAGAGTCGGCTATTTTTTTGCGTATATTTTGAATTTAAAAAGGTATCTCAGACTTGGAGAGGGAAGATATGTTTCAGGAAGAAATGTTAAAATAACTGTTTTAGAACATGATGAGGTATGCAGGATAGGTATTTTTGTCATTTATAAATAAGAAGGTGCACATATGAAGTTGTATTTTAAGGGTATGGAGATAGGTGAAATTAAAGATGTTTTTGGATACATGCCATGGATGTATGGAACAATTCGTTTATTCGAGAATAGTAAACCTTTCCAAAAATATTTTCGTGAGATGGTAGACGAAGATAGTATATTTGATTTTGAAAGCATAGACCCTGAATTTTTATATGAAGAAAATTGGGCTATTTTTGAGGAGGATGCTCAGCGGTATTTAGGGATTGATATACCTGCTATTCATATGGAGTATAACATGATTGCGTGGCGCTGGAGATAAAGTTATCAGGTTGTGAACATCTTTGTATGAAAGAATTCAAACGAGAACAATAAGCCGACTTTTATAAAAAAGGTCAGCTAGTTGTTCTCGTTTTTTCGCTTGCTATATGAATGATAAGAACACTCCATACATAAATAGGTAGTAAGGAGGGGATATGTTGAAAAGGGTATTGTTAGTTTCAACAAGCGCTCATGATATGAATGGACACCCGACTGGTTTGTGGCTGGAAGAGCTCGCAGCTCCTTATAATTTGTTTAAAAAAGCTAAGTTCGATGTTGATATTGTGTCGATACAGGGCGGTAGAGTGCCGATTGATAGAGTTTCTATTCCGAACGGGATACCTCGTGAATTTAAGCATGTCGCTTCTTTATTGCAAAATACGAAGTCGATCTCAACGGTTCATTTTTCGGATTATGATGCAGTTTTATTTGGTGGTGGACACGGGGCGATTGTAGATTTTCCAGGTAATCCATATGTTGCAAATTTAATTGTGAATATGTACAACAACAACCGAATTGTAGCGGCTGTGTGTCACGGAGTAAGTTCTTTAGTTGGTGTGAAAAATAAGGACGGCTCGTTTTTTAGTGCGGGTAAGCATATAACAGGTTATACAAATGATGAGGAAAAAGCTGTACATTTAGAAAAGCGAGTGCCGTTTTTGTTAGAAAGTAAATTGAAAGGAGAAGGGGCTTTGTTTTATGTTGCTCCAAATTTTACGCCGCACGTCGTAGTAGATGGGCGTTTAATTACAGGGCAAAATCCGCAGTCTAGTATGGAAATAGGGAAAGCTATAAGAAGAGCTGTAAATAAAGTATAGAAAAAGTGCTCGTTACTTATAAATGCCCCCTTAAACTAAAAAGATGTATTGAGTATAGTGACTTCATTTATAATTAATCGTGAATTTGCTATACTATTTTGTATGGACAAAAGGGGAGGCTCTTTTAATGAGAAAAGTTGCGTGTGCAAATACTTATATTAATAAAATAAAGCCCGTTATTAGAAAAACGAGTTTTAGTCAATTGAAAATAGATGAAATTGCGAAGTATATGGATATTAGTAAAGCTACTTTATATAAACGTTTTTCTTCAAAAGATGAGATTATTGAAGCTGTGGTAGAAGATTTTATGAACTACCTTCTTGAAGGGGATGCGGATAATCAAGATGAAAGTATGTCTTTTGCAGAACGTTTCCAAAAGACGTTTATTCACTCTTTAAAATGTGTGACATACATTTCTGATGTCTTTTTACAAGATTTGAAAGAGGCATATCCGCACTTATCTGATCAGTTAGTCGCTGCACAACAAAATCGTAATCATAATTTGCAAATGTTTTTTGAAGCTGGTATGGAACAAGGCTACTTTAATAAGATGAACGCACAATTATTTATGGTGCAAGATGATGTGATGTTAAGACGTATTATAGATCATTCTTTTTGTATTCAGTACGATATTACGTTAAAGAAAGCGATACTTGATTTTTATCAACTAAAGAAGTATCAACTGTTTAAACCGGAGTATATAGAAGCGATTGATGATTCTGAAATTGAAAAAGAAGTTATGGCTATTTTGCAAATGATTTCGTAAAAAAGCAGATTTTCCTATATGAATGGAAAATCTGCTTTTTTATTACATGTTCTTTTTTAAGTGTTGTAATACTAATTCAGCTACTGGACTACCTGAAGCTGGGTTTTGACCAGTGATAACACGGTTATCTTCTACGGCGAAAGCTTCCCAAGGCTGTGTGGCTTTTTCGTAAAGCCCTCCATTTTTAATAAGTTCATCTTCTGTTAAAAATGGAACGAATTGATCTAATTCAGCTAGTTTTTCCTCTTCATTTGAGAATCCTGTTACTTTTTTACCGCTAATTAAACGTTCCCCATTACTTAATGTAATATGAAATAAACCAGCAGCTCCGTGACAAACAGAGGAAACAATTCCGCCATTTTCATAAATGCTACGGCTAATCATTTGGAGTTCTTTATTTTCAGGGAAGTCCCAAATCACACCGTGACCACCTGCGTAATAAATAACAGCATAGTCTTCCGGATTCACCTCACTCGGTTTCAGTGTAGAACCGAGGCGATTCATAAATTCTTTCTTTTGATACCATTCCCAATCGATGCTCTCCGCCATTGCTAAACTATGCGGATCAATCGGTGTATAACCACCTTGTGGGCTAACATAATCTACTTCGTAACCAGTTTCTTCAACTTTTTTAACGAAATGAACAGCCTCACCAAGCCAAAGGCCAGTAGCTCGATTTAAATTTGGATATTTTTCAACGCTCGTTAATACAACTAACATTTTTTTCTTCATCATAATCCTCCTATAATGTTTCTTCTATATATAAGTTCATTATTTTATTAAGTTAAAAATTGCAAATCTGAATAACCATGTCAGTCCTCCTTATATCGGATTCGAAATTAGTGTATAACAATTTTTGAACAAAGTAAACTAAAAACACTAAATTAGTTTACTTTGTATATTTTTTCGTTGACAAACTGTAATGCTGAAACTATGATAGTTCCATGAATATCGAACAACGTACATGTTTCGTTTCGAATTCAATTTGTCGCGCGATAAATGTATACATTTGATGAAGTTGTCTAGTGATAATAGAAGAGCTAAACAACTTCATTTTTCGTTTTCAATTACTACAATTAGGAGAGGTGTTACACATGGGGGAAGATATAAGTACTCATTCAAAATGGTTTGTTTTCACATTATGTTTTATCGTTTTATTAGGACCGATGAATGCGGTTTTATTTAATGTTGCGTTAGAGGATATTGCTCATGATTTATCTATTAGTCAATCGAAAGTAAGTTGGGTTGTAGTAGGTTATTCTTTAGTTGTCGGTATTGGTTCAATGATATATGGGAAGCTTGCTGATCGTTACAGTGTAAAAAAACTATTAATTATTTCGATTATCATATTTGTAGTGGGTTCTATTATTGGATTTATGAATCAATCTTATGTGATTACCATTCTTGCAAGATTAGTGCAAGCGAGCGGGGGTGCAGCGTTTATTGCGCTTAGTATGATTGCAGTGGCGAAATTAGTTGTTCCTCATAAGAAGCCTGGTGCGTTAGCGATGATTAGTTCTTCTATTGCATTAGCAGTAGGTATTGGCCCTTTAGTTGGCGGGGCTATTACAAATACACTAGGGTGGCCATATTTATTTTTATTTATGGTTATTTCAGTAGTGGGGATTTTCTTGCTTATAAAATTTATGCCAGAAGAAGCACGGCACACGGATGAAGCTTTTCATTTTGATTACATTGGAGCGGCGTTACTATTTGCATTCATTACGACTGTTTTATTAGGTGTCAATACGAATAGTTGGCTATTTGTGTTATCGATAATTTCTTTATTTTTATTCACGGTTCGTATGAAGAAAGCGGAGCATCCATTTATCGATATTGAGTTGTTTTCGAACAAAGAATTTCTTCGTTTAATAACAGTCGGATTTATAATTAATGTGGCGTTATGTGCTAATTTATTATTGTTGCCATTACTGTTAGGAAGAGAGCACGGATTGTCTCCGTTTGTTATCGGAATTGTATTATTTGTTGCATCACTCTTTGGTATTGTGTCTAGTTTTATTACTGGAAAGATTGTCCCTTCGTTTGGAAATGTGAATATGATTTATGTAGCGTCTGTCATTATGATTGTTGGCTTTTTAATTTTAGGGTTTATTCCGAATGGAAGTATAGTCGTTATTGTATTGGCGATTATTTTGACATTTATGAGTTATTCTGCCATTCAAGTATCATTGAACACATTTATACCGAAAACATTACATGCAGCTAAAGTTGGAGTCGGTCTTGGCTTATATAATTTAATTAACTTTTTCGGTATGGCATTTGGACCAGCTGTTGCGAGCAAAATTATGGAATCTACAAATAGTTATCGTTTCAATTTTATTTTAATCGTCATGTCAATTTCTGCCCATTTCTTCTTATTAATAGGAATGTCTTCTTTCCAAAAAAAGATGGAGCATTAAAGATGTACTTTATTATAGAAGAAACCGACTTTCATATAGAAGGTCGGTTATTTTTCTGTCTTGCAAATTATGAAAAAAAGGAGCAAAATAAAAAAGGTCCTAGTCTATACAGGTACAAATGAAAATTTTCATATAGAAGCAGTTTAAGTGAGCGAACTTAAAGTGTGAAAAATATAATGATAAAATAAGATGATGAATGAGAAAACGGGTGATGAAGTTGAATAGAGCAATCGGTGTTATCGATTCAGGAGTTGGCGGTTTAACAGTGGCGAAGGAATTAATTCGTCAGTTGCCGAAAGAGCGCATTATATATTTAGGGGATACAGCACGTTGCCCTTATGGTCCACGTTCTCGAGAAGAAGTGCGTCAATTTACGTGGGAAATGACGGAGCATTTACTAGATTTAAATATCAAAATGTTAGTTATTGCATGTAATACAGCAACTGCAGTTGTATTAGAAGAGATGCAGAAACAATTACCAATTCCAGTGGTAGGAGTTATTCACCCAGGATCACGTACAGCTTTAAAAATGACAAACACGTATCATGTTGGGATTATTGGAACGATTGGAACGGTGAAAAGTGGTGCATACGAGGAAGCGTTAAAGTCTATTAATAATCGTGTTATGGTAGAAAGTTTAGCGTGTCCACCTTTTGTTGAGCTTGTAGAGAGCGGTAATTTCGAAAGTGAAATGGCGTATGAAGTTGTAAGAGAAACGTTGCAACCGCTGAAAAACACTGATATTGATACGCTTATTTTAGGTTGTACACATTATCCAATTTTAGGTCCTGTTATTAAACAAGTAATGGGAGATAAAGTGCAACTCATTAGTTCTGGTGATGAAACGGCGCGTGAAGTAAGTACCATTTTATACCATAGTAAAATGTTGAATGAGGGAGAGGAACAAAGTGATCATCTCTTCTTAACAACAGGGAAAATAGGTCTATTTAAAGAAATTGCATCAAAATGGTTCGGTCAACCGATTGAAAATGTGAAACATATTTATTTAGAAAAAGAATAATAATAGAATTCATATAAGTGAACTCCTGAGAAATCAGGAGTTTTTTTGTTTATAGGGAGCACAGCTTGTTCTAAAACATGAAACAGCTCGTATACATAATAGTACAAACTTAGATTTTAGGGGGGAATGGCATGCCTAAATCCACTTTTAAATGGGTTGTTGGTGCTACTGTGAGCGCTGTTTTACTAACAGGGTGTGGCTTTATAAATCAAGAGAAAGCAACGGAGCAAATTGATCCGCCAAAACAAGTTACGTATACAGAGGGTGGAAAGAAAGAAGTATCTAAGAAAGATAAGCAAGGACAAACGGTGAATAGAGAACTATACCTTGTTGATAAAAATGGCTATGTTGTACCGCAAACGTTAGCTATACCTACTCCGAAAGCAAATGAGGTTATTCAGCAAACGTTAGAGTACCTTGTGAAAGATGGACCGGTAACGAATTTGTTACCGAATGGGTTCCGTGCAGTCATTCCGGCGAATACATCGATGACCCTAAACTTGAAAAAAGATGGGACGGCAGTCATTGATTTTTCTAAAGAAATGAAAAACTATGCAAAAGAGGAAGAACGTCAAATCGTTGAATCTATTGCATGGACGTTGACGCAATTTAAAGAAATAAAACAAGTGCAGTTCCAAATAAATGGTGAAAAATTAGCGAAGATGCCTGTTGGTGGTACACCGCTTGGTGAAGGGGTGAGCCGTGCGAACGGTATTAACTTCGATGATGAGCAAGTAGCGGATGTAACAAATACAAAACCAGTAACACTTTATTTTATGGCACAAAATAATAATAAACAGCAATACTACGTACCAGTAACACGCCGCGTTGTAGAAGGAAAAGAAAATGATTATGCAGCAATTGTAGATGAACTTGTAAAAGGACCGATTCATCAATCTCTTCTGAACGATTTCAATCCAGGAGTTAAGCTCATTACGAATCCGAAATTACAAGATGGAAATCTTACATTAAACTTTAATGAAAATATATTTATAAACCCAGATAAAAATATGATTTCAAATTACGTATTGAAGTCATTAGTTTTATCTTTAACAGAAAAGAAAGGCGTGAAAAGCGTTTCTATTGAAGTAAATGGTAAAGCGAATCTTATAGATGAAAAGGGCGGAAAGTTAATAAAACCTGTAGATCGTCCAGAAAACGTGAATACAGGTAGTTTTTAATCGCCAATAATTTGATATACTTAAGTAAGAAAGGGGAATTGCTTTTTGGGTTCCCCTTCTTTTATTGTATACATATCATACATTTAAATTTGGCTATACTAACAAGTAGTTATGAGGAGGTTATTGTTATGCGAGTAGATGGTAGAGAGAAAACAGAATTACGCCATATACATATTCATACGAATTACTTAAAACATCCAGAAGGATCAGTATTAATTGAGGTTGGGGATACTAAGGTAATTTGCTCAGCGACAATTGAAGAGCGTGTCCCGCCTTTTATGCGTGGAGAAGGAAAGGGCTGGGTAACAGCTGAATACGCGATGATTCCACGTGCGACAGAACAACGTACAATTAGGGAGTCAAGTAAAGGGAAAGTAACAGGACGTACAATGGAAATCCAGCGCTTAATTGGACGAGCATTACGTGCGGTAGTTGACTTAGAAGCGCTTGGTGAGAGAACGGTTTGGATTGATTGTGATGTTATTCAAGCGGATGGTGGAACGAGAACAGCTTCTATTACAGGTGCATATGTAGCAATGGTATTAGCGTTTGAGAAATTATTACAAGCAGAAAAAGTATCTAAAATTCCAGTAAAAGATTATTTAGCAGCAACGTCAGTAGGAATTGTTGAAGAACAAGGTGTTGTTTTAGATTTAAACTATGCAGAAGATTCTAAAGCAGACGTTGATATGAACGTAATTATGACTGGAAAAGGTCAGTTCGTTGAAGTGCAGGGAACTGGAGAAGAAGCGACGTTTAGTAGAGCGCAGTTAAATGAATTACTTGATGCTGCAGAACAAGGCATTTTCCAACTGATTGACATGCAAAAAGAAGCGTT
Source organism: Bacillus cereus group sp. Bc010 (assembly GCF_027716745.1). Taxonomy (NCBI): domain Bacteria; kingdom Bacillati; phylum Bacillota; class Bacilli; order Caryophanales; family Bacillaceae; genus Bacillus; species Bacillus cereus group sp. Bc010. The sequence continues at coordinate 249,948 of NZ_JAQFUY010000002.1, read as the reverse complement.
AGGTGACATCGTATCTCATATAGAGTAGAGGTGGAAAGTATGAAACAAGTTGTTGTAGCGACAAAAAATATGGGGAAAGTACGTGAATTTGCTGAGTTATTTGAGCGATTTGATTTAGAAGTGAAATCATTACACGATTTTCCTCATATTGAAGAAGTCGAAGAAACTGGTGAAACATTTGAAGAAAATGCAATCTTAAAAGCGGACAGTTTGAGTAGACAATTGAATGCAATTGTAATTGCGGATGATTCAGGTCTTATTGTAGGTGCTTTAAACGGGAAACCAGGTGTGTATTCAGCACGTTTTGCTGGAGAGCCGAAAGATGATCAAGCAAATATTGATAAAGTTTTACAAGAATTAAATGACGTAGCGTTTGAAAAGCGTAAAGCTCGTTTCTACTGTGCATTAGCAGTGGCATTCCCTGAAGGGGATAAAAAGCCTGTCATTGTAAATGGGACGTGCGAAGGGTTTATTTTAGAACAACGCCGCGGGGAAAACGGCTTCGGATATGATCCGATTTTTTATGTGGAAGAATATAAAAAAGCGATGGCCGAACTAAGTTCAGATGAGAAAAATGCTATTAGTCACCGCGGACGTGCTCTACGTAAGCTAGAAGAAAAAATCCCTGAATGGTTTTTAGGAGAATAAGGGAGAGAGATTGATGAAAGCTTTAATCGTAAGCGATAGTCATAGCTCTGTGAAGGAATTACAGCAGTTAAAAGAGAAGTATGAAGGGAAAGTAGATATCATGATTCATTGCGGTGATTCAGAGCTAACGCCTGCTCATGAAGAGCTGCAAGGTTTCCATGTTGTAAAAGGGAATTGTGATTATGCTAACTTTCAAGACGAAATTGTAACGGATGTAGATGGTGTTCGTTTCATAGTTGTGCACGGACATCGTCATAACGTGAAAATGACGTTACAAACATTAGCGTACCGTGCTGAAGAGGTAGGGGCGCAAGTTGCATGCTTCGGACACTCTCACGTATTAGGTGCGGAATTAATCGACGGCGTTTTATTTATTAATCCAGGCAGTATTTTATTACCGCGTCAGCGTGTAGAAAAGACATTTGCTTTATTAGAAATGGATGAAAATCAAATGGAAGTTCGTTTTGAAACACTAGACGGACAGCTAGTTGAACAAGCAGTTTTTAAAAGAGGATAAGAAAAATTATCCTCTTTTAAAAAAGGTGTTGACTTTATGTATGGTTATACATATAATAAATATTGTCGATAGGGCAACGGCGCTAACGAAGAAAATAAAATAACATATGCGGGTGTAGTTTAGTGGTAAAACAAGAGCCTTCCAAGCTCTGGTCGAGAGTTCGATTCTCTTCACCCGCTCCATGTCCCAGTAGCTCAGCAGGATAGAGCAACGGCCTTCAAGAAAAATAGGAGCCTTTATAGGGAAACAAGAACCTATAAAGTGGACGACACTATATCGGTGAAGCCTTAACAGTTCGGCTGATGGTAATACCGAGGAAACTTACGATCTTGAAAAAGATTAAGGAGTTTTGAATGATTAAGTGAAACTTAATGGTAAAGACTCTGAAGTATGATGAAAATCATCGTGAGGTTCCGTAGAGACTACACGTGTCGCACCTGAAATGGTGAAGATATAGTCCAGACTACAAACAGTAATTGCTGGTAGCGAAAGCTATGGTGGTAAGCTAAGCCGTCGGTCGGGAGTTCGAATCTCTCCTGGGACGCTAAGAAAACCTTTTGCGGTGACGTCAAAGTCCGCAATATATAAGCTCTCTAATTCTTAAGTTGAATCGTACAATGTGCGATCGCCAACGAGTTAGGGGGCTTTTTTTTTTTTTTGTCAAAAAGACGTGATTCATTAACGATTAGTGAAGATTTAACGAATGTTTTTATGGAAGGTAGCATTTCATAATTCCATTTCCTAAAAATTTGAATAGTAATGAGATAGGAAAAAATAATTACACTACTTATGATTTGAAGGGAAATTAAAACCTTAAGAATAATATTAAACTTCTTGTTTTTATGAAGAGAAAACAAAAACAGAAAATATAGTACAACTAATAGAATAACATTAATAATTAAAGTTCCTCCGATGTACCAAACTTTTTCGCTGTTACTCCAAGTTTTATTAAGGTTATCATATACTCCAAAGTTAAAAAACACAGTAGCAAATAGATATAAAATAGCACTTAACAGTGTAAATAAAATTATATTCCAAAATTTAATTTTACTTGTGTGGCTTTATTTAAATGCAATTTGTCAATTTCCTTAGTTGTTGCCGCTATTACAAGTTGATTAACACTATATAATACAGCTGGTATAAGTAAGGTGGCTATAATTGTAGTGAAAGCAGGTGGAATTTTGCTTATTGTCTCTAATGATAATCCATCAAACATTCTTGTGGTTCAACCCTTTCGTTAAAGTTAGATAAAAAAGAACGCCACCCTAAGAGTAGGTAAGCGTCCTGCGTCTTTAATAAATCAGCCTGTATCACCATCAGCTAAACCTTGTATAATATTAATAGCTGCTTGAGTGTTAACTGAAGTATGCGTGCCTATCGTTACAAGTGTAATCAATAGCATTCCTAATAATACTTTCTTCACTTTAACGCCTCCTTATTAAAAATTTCTTTCTTAGCTTCATAACTTAAGTAGAAATATTTACTTCCTTGTTCAAAGTTTCCTTCGCTATGAAATTGGACCGCTAATGCTTCCATGTATTCTTGAACATATTCCCATAATCTTTCGTTTCTAAAGTAGTCCATTCCTGCCAGTACTGCTTTTTCTAATTTGTCAGCAGCAGCTTTTTTATTTAGTTCTCTCAGAATTGCAAAACGGTATTGATATTCTTGATTCCCTAATTCATTGCAGATAGTTAAACCTTTTTCAATGAGTTGACATGCAATTTCTTTTTCCCCTAGCTTAACATGTTCCTTTGCTTTAACAAAAATAGCTTTATAATGATGAGGTTTCTTTTCAACTACTTCTGAAAGGTATCGAATTGCCGAACTAGAAAGATTTTGACTCGCATACATTAAGCCTAAATTATGACGAACTAGTAAGATTGCTTTCTCATTTTTTGTTTTTGGAATGTGTTCATTGCAGTAACAAAGTATTCTTCAGCTAGTTCAAATTCTTTTAAATGCGTACAAGCTAATCCTAATAAATTATCACAATAAGCTGTTTTTAATTCATAGCTTTCATGTTTAGAAAATATGTCCCTAGCTTTTGTACCATGCTTAATGGCTAAAAGTGCTTGATAAATATGATAATGATATGTTGCTAAGTTGTAATGAAATTCCGCCTTTTCAAGTTCATCAGGAATGTGTTTAAGTAAAAGTTCTGCTTTATCATACTGTTCTTTAGCAAGGTTATAATTACCGACTGCGTTAGAATGAATAGCCTTATAAAAATGGTAGTAGTAAGATAAAAAGTTATCTGTGGGAATATCAAAGGATTCAATTTTATCAAAGCTATTTTTTGAAATACTTAAATTATCCACTAAATATTTATAGCCGAAATCTAACAGGTGATAGTAGAGTAACAAGTTTGAGTCTGCTTCGTTATTGTGAATGATAGAATTAATTTCTTCTTTTAAACAATGGGCATTATCTATATTACGTGAACGTATTTCTTTGTACCATTCGTTAAGTAGTTTTGAAATTTGTGCATTCCCCTTTATTAGAACGTCCATAAAATTCCCTCCCTTTTTGAATATTCTTATAAATGATGATAGCAAGAATAGAATTTGATGGAAATTGAATTTCAATATTTCTCAACATTTGTGTAACGATTTTATTTTCAATTATGTAACTAATTGCATTCATTCTCCCTGTTAGTAATTTCAAATGGTGGTTTGTTCCTACTTTTAACTATTGCACCTGATTCTGCAATTTCAGGGAAGGCTTTTTTCTGATTTTTAGTAAGAGGTGCAGTAGGTGAAGATTTTAACTCTACTAAGTCAATCTTACCATTTGCGTCCTTGCCTCCTATATCTATACGAGTGCGTACGCCGATTTTGTTTGTACGGTTATTTGTTCATTCAATTCAGATTTAGGTTTTTGTTGTTTTATAACCTCGAACATTTTTGTTTCGTATTCTTTACCTGCTAAGCTATTAGCTTTTAAAGTTTTCCGTTGTTTTTCTAGTGTGGCTGCTGCATCTATTGCATTGGAAACTTTTTTTGCACCTTTGACTACTTTTATTCCCTTACCAACAGGTGTAAGTCCCGCGAAAAACATGACATCAGCACCAGTGCGTTCCCACCATGAAAGTTTTTCGCCAGTATCGGGATCAACACCTTCTATAACACGTCGTACATCGTATTCTCCTAACTGTTCACTTACAATATTATAAAACTTTTTACCGCCCTTGTACGATTGAGCAACCGTTATCGAAACTTATCCCCGTTAGTGTGTTACAATGAATAGAAGCGGAAAACGAGAATCTCCAATTGACTAGACCTGTGATTGGTTAGACAGTTTAAGAAGGTTGTATAAAAAAGGGAGATGGCGCAAAGATGGCGAGATCAAATGAGAACGATTTAACGGAGAAATTGGCAGAAGGTCACCGAAAATATGGTGATGGCAACTTTACAGTACAGAACATCGGTGATGAAACTAACCCGGATTGGACTATCGTAAAAAATGTGAGGAAAGGATCGGCAGGTATTCGAGAAGAGGAAGATATATTAAGACTGCGATCAAAATATATAAAATAGTACGGAAACGGGCGGAGTGGGAGCTCGAAATTCTCCTGGGACGCTGAGAAACCCTTGTTATCTTTTGATAACAAGGGTTTCTGTTTAGTTATTAATAAACTTCTCAAATACAAAACCATAATCTTTCACATTATATTGTTTCTTCGTATCAACGAGCCAGTTAAAGGCGATTTCGTTCATTTCTTTAAATTGCTCTGCTAAATTTACTTGTGCATTTGAAATACGGCTAAAAGCGTTAGATGCCATATCTAAACTTTTATGTGCATACTGCAATGTAATATCGTTGTCGTATGAAATTTCTTCGATTTTAAGTAAAGCTTTATATAAATCTTTTAATTCCTCGATATGTTTTTTATGAACATCAATTGAATAATGTTCATCTCCCATTTGAAATTTAATTTCTACATCTAAATCAATCGTTCCCGCAGTTTCAAGCGCTACGTTTTTAATTTGATATTTACTATAGCTAAAGCGGCGTAGTGTACGTTTTTTGCTTGTCGCACTTGTACCATCTAGGTGAAGTAATCCTTTGTTTGTGAAGCAATATTCATCTGATTTCGATTTAATTAGAAAATAAATTTTCTCTCCATCTTCATGCATTACGTAATCATCAGCATCGACCTTGTCATAATCTTTCGGTGTAATGACAGAACCTACATCACTTAACCCTAAAACATCAGCAGCTACTTTTTTGAACATATATAATCCCCCTTGTAAATTAAATTCTTAATTATACAAAAATATATTAACATGGTTTTAACAAAGAGTTTTCTTTTAATGAGAAAATGTTGGGAGGTAAGTTAAGAAAAGGAACGAATATTATTTTGAAAATATGTAAAAAGGTGCTGAGAAAAAGTGTACCATCATACAAAAACAAAAGGAGATTTAGCTGTTTTAAAGGCACAAGTTGATTTGTATGAAAAAGGATATATGATTTTAATACCACAAACAGAGCATTCGCCCTTTGATCTTGTAGTGTATAAAGGCGGGGTATTTAAAAGGGTGCAAGTGAAATATAGAGAGTTGAATGCAAGAGGGATACTGGAAGTAAAATTCCGATCTAGTTATTCTACAGCAAGCGGAGTCGCTACAAAAGAAGTGAATAAAGAAGAAATAGATGTGTATTGTGTATATTGTCCTCAAACGGATTGTTGTTATTATTTCAACCCAAAATTATTTAGTAAATCTATTAGTTTAAGAGTGGATTCTCCGAAAAATAACCAAGAGAAAAAAGTTAATTTTGCAAGTGATTATAGAGAAATTCCGTAAAAACACTTCAAGTTATGTGAGGTGTTTTTCTATCCTCTTTTGAAATCTTACAATTCTGTAAGGTAGTTCGATGGTAACAAATTGCTAATCCTCTATAATGAAGGTAACAACGATAAAACGAGGAGGAAGAAATAATGAAGGGATTAATCGTAACAGGTTTAACAGTTGCTTTTGGATTTGTAGCGTATGAGAAATTAACGTATGTAGTTGATGTTGTAAAACATTTAATCGCGTAGAGGAAACTACCATGAGAGGGAAAGGGAATGAGTGAATGAATGGAATGGTTATTTGGAATTATAGGTACTTGTAGTGTTGTGTTATTGTTCTTTGTCCCAAGTGGTATACTTAGTTCGACAACGAGTTTGTTCTTCTTAAGTTTGTTTGCTTGTACGATGCTCATCATTATGTTTTTAATGAAACGAAGTAAACCAATCTTCTACTTTAGCATGATTGTTATGGCAATTATTGTTCTCCAAATTATTACCCTTGTTATATACTCCACTATTATAAACGCTTTCCATTAATGATGAATCCTCTGCTTGAATTGCTGAGGGTTTTTATTTGCATATTTTTAATTTTGAGTAGGAATTCACTTGTATTGAAATGTAAAAATTAAATATTTCTATATTTCAAACAAAGGGTTTCGGGATGTTGTGTTCTCATTACTCATTTGATATATTTACTTTAAAGATAATTAAAATCTAGAAAAAGAGGCGGACGTATGGATAAAAAAGAAAATACGGTCGTATTGTTTCCGCAACTATCAGAGCGCTATATTGATGAAGGTTTTTTAGCGCTGAAAGAGCGGAAATTCGAAGATGCATTGCGCTGCTTTGAAATATTACGTCAGTATAATGCAGAAACGGAACAAACGGAACTAGCTTCGGTTATTTGTTTGTTAGAATTAAAACATATGGAAGAAGCGAAAGAGAAATGTGAACAGTTACTGGAAACAGGAGCTGTCTTATTTGGTGATATTCTGGAAACGTATGTGACAATTTTAGTTCAAACAAATGATTATGAAGGTGTTATTGAAACTGTTGAAAAAGTTTTGCAAACGAAAGATGTAATGCCTGAACAAAAGGAAAAGTTAGCGCAGCTCGCTTTATTTGCAGAAGGTATGTTAAATGAAGTAGATACATCACGAGTTGATTCGAATTTTGAGTTAGATGAATTTACTAATGAAATATTTGGAGAAAACTTTGGGCAAAAGCTAAGAGCGATTCAGCAACTTTCGTTAAAAGATTTGGATCTTGCATTACCTATTTTAAAGAAATTTTTAATAGACGAAAAACAGCACCCTTATTTGAAAACTTCTATTTTATATAAAATGATAGAAAATCAAATAGAAGAAGAGATAGAGGTAGAAAAGTTTGGGAATACGATCAAGGTAATTCCAGCATTTACAGGTCATAATGAGGAGCAATCCAATAACATTATACATAGATTATCAAGTCGATTAGAGCAAAATTATCCTGATATATTTGATGCGATGGTTACATATTGGAAAGAATTGCAAATTAGCATTTTCCCATTCGCTCTATTAATGGATAAAGTGGAGATTTGGGCTGCTGTTTTAGAGAGAATTGGTAGAAAGCGTTTCGGGTTGACTATTGATGAAGAAGAGCTTATGACAGCGTATAATATTGAATTAGAAGAGTTTCATATTGCCTATCAATGGTTATTACGTGTTGAAAGAGAAGGATATTTGCCCGTATAATTATGAAAAAGAATCGTTCGGTTCTTGAAACGAGCATATTCTATGTTATAATGTAAGGGTTGCAAAAGGCAGAAATCTGCCTGTTTGTAAGAGAAGAGAAGTGTAATTCTCTTACTTAATATGTTTCATATTATTCTCGAACAAAATATACCGTAGTTGTCTTTTAGGCAATTAGTAGATTGGAACATTATATCTGAAAGCTTTTGCTAGAGGATTATTTGTACTTTTGTTATTTCAAAAAAGAGATAATGAAGATCTTAATCTATAGAGGTATGTGCATACATTATTATAGTTGGAGGGAAAGAATAAATGGCTGCAAAATGGGAAAAATTAGAAGGTAATGTAGGCGTTTTAACAATCGAAGTTGATGCTAAAGAAGTAAACAACTCTATCGACGCTGCGTTCAAAAAAGTAGTAAAAACAATCAACGTACCAGGTTTCCGTAAAGGAAAAATGCCTCGTCCGTTATTCGAACAACGCTTTGGTGTTGAATCTTTATACCAAGATGCTTTAGATATCATCTTACCAAAAGCATACGGTGAAGCAATCGATGAAGCTGGTATCTTCCCAGTTGCTCATCCTGAAATCGACATCGAGAAGTTCGAAAAAAATGCTAACCTTATCTTCACTGCAAAAGTTACAGTGAAACCTGAAGTTAAATTAGGTGAGTACAAAGGTTTAGCAGTAGAAAAAGTTGAAACAACTGTAACTGACGAAGATGTAGAGAACGAATTAAAATCTTTACAAGAGCGTCAAGCTGAGCTAGTTGTTAAAGAAGAAGGAACTGTTGAAAACGGTGATACAGCTGTAATCGACTTCGAAGGTTTCGTTGATGGCGAAGCATTTGAAGGCGGAAAAGGCGAAAACTACTCTCTAGCAATCGGTTCTGGTACATTCATCCCAGGTTTCGAAGAGCAAGTAATTGGTCTTAAATCTGGTGAGTCTAAAGACGTTGAAGTATCATTCCCAGAAGAGTACCATGCTGCTGAATTAGCTGGCAAACCAGCAACATTCAAAGTAACAGTTCATGAAATCAAAACAAAAGAACTTCCTGAGTTAAACGACGAGTTCGCTAAAGAAGCTGACGAAGCGGTTGCAACTCTTGATGAATTAAAAGCAAAACTTCGCACAAACTTAGAAGAAAGCAAAAAGCACGAAGCTGAGCACAAAGTACGTGACGAAGTAGTAGAATTAGCTGCTGCTAACGCTGAAATCGACATTCCAGAAGCTATGATCGACACTGAGTTAGATCGTATGGTTCGTGAATTCGAGCAACGTTTAAGCCAACAAGGTATGAACCTTGAGCTTTACTACCAATTCACAGGTACTGATGCTGACAAGTTAAAAGAGCAAATGAAAGAAGACGCTCAAAAACGCGTAAGAATCAACCTTGTTCTTGAAGCTATCATTGAAGCTGAAAACATCGAAGTTACTGAAGAAGAAGTAACTGCAGAAGTTGAAAAAATGGCTGAAATGTACGGTATGCCAGTAGACGCTATCAAGCAAGCTCTTGGAAGCGTAGACGCTTTAGCTGAAGATCTTAAAGTTCGTAAAGCTGTAGACTTCTTAGTAGAAAACGCTGCATAATAAAATAACAAGGCGCGATTTTAATCGTGCCTTGTTTTATAAATATAGAAATATATTTATAAAACTTTTCGATGAAGAAGGAAAACTTCCTTAATGAGTCGAATATACATATTTCAAAAGTTTTAAAAACTTTTATTTGTACATAACTAGTCATATTATTTGTATTTCTCGCCAAGTAGTGACATAATATGTATTTACATACGATACATTTATCGTGTACATACGAAGGCAAGAGGTTAGCACTTTGTAAGGGGTGTGAAAATATGTTTAAATTTAATGATGAAAAAGGGCAATTAAAATGTTCTTTCTGTGGTAAAACACAAACGCAAGTTCGAAAGTTAGTTGCAGGTCCAGGTGTTTACATTTGTGACGAGTGTATCGAACTTTGTACTGAAATTGTACAAGAGGAGCTTGCGAAAGACGAAGAAGTAGAATTCAAAGATGTACCGAAACCGGTAGAAATTCGTGAAATCTTAGATGAGTATGTCATCGGACAAGATAACGCGAAAAAAGCACTAGCGGTAGCGGTATATAACCATTACAAACGCATTAATTCTAACAGCAAAATTGATGATGTAGAATTAGCGAAGAGTAATATCGCACTTATCGGGCCAACAGGTAGTGGTAAAACATTACTGGCACAAACGTTAGCGCGTATTTTAAATGTTCCATTTGCGATCGCGGACGCAACATCTTTAACTGAAGCTGGGTACGTTGGGGAAGATGTAGAAAACATCTTACTTAAATTAATCCAAGCAGCTGATTATGATGTAGAGAAAGCGGAAAAAGGAATCATTTATATTGATGAGATTGATAAAGTGGCACGTAAGTCCGAAAATCCATCAATTACACGTGATGTATCTGGTGAAGGTGTGCAGCAGGCACTTCTGAAAATTTTAGAAGGTACTGTAGCAAGCGTTCCACCTCAAGGTGGCCGTAAGCATCCGCATCAAGAGTTTATTCAAATTGATACAACGAATATCTTATTCATCTGTGGTGGAGCGTTTGATGGCATCGAGCCAATTATTAAACGTCGTCTTGGTGAAAAAGTAATTGGATTTGGTTCTGAGAAGAAAAATGCTGATGTAAATGAGAAGCATGTTTTATCTCACGTATTACCAGAGGACCTTTTAAGATTTGGTTTAATTCCAGAGTTTATCGGTCGTCTTCCAGTTATTGCGAACCTAGAGCCGCTTGATGAAGATGCTCTTGTTGATATTTTAACGAAACCGAAAAATGCACTTGTTAAGCAATTCCAAAAACTATTGGAGCTTGACGATGTTGAGTTAGAGTTTGAAGAAGGCGCACTAATTGAGATTGCGAAAAAAGCAATTGAACGTAAAACAGGTGCTCGTGGACTTCGTTCTATTATTGAAGGCTTAATGCTTGAGGTAATGTTCGAGCTACCATCTCGCAAAGATATCGAGAAGTGTATTCTTACAAAAGAAACAGTAGCTGATAATGCAGCGCCAAAATTGGTGTTACAAGACGGTACTGTACTTGATACAAAAACATCTGCATAATGCGAAGGGGAAACAGCAATTTTTATAATTGCTGTTTTTCTTTATGTTTAGCTATGTTCCTCCGCGGAAATACTAAGAGATAAAACATTGCGGGAGGAAATAAATGATGAGCTGGACAAATATATTTTTACTTGTTCAACTTGTTTTTGGTGTAATTGTCGGATTGTATTTTTGGCATTTACTTCGAAATCAGCGAACACAAAAAGTTTCAATTGATCGAGAATCAAAAAAAGAATTAGAACAGCTTCGTAAAATGCGTGAGATTTCTTTAACAGAGCCGCTTGCGGAAAAGGTGCGTCCTACATCCTTTTTAGATATTGTGGGGCAAGAGGACGGGATTAAGTCGTTAAAAGCGGCTCTTTGTGGTCCAAACCCGCAACATGTGATTATATATGGTCCACCAGGTGTAGGAAAGACAGCGGCAGCACGTCTTGTATTAGAAGAAGCAAAACGAAATCCAAAATCTCCATTTCGCACAAATGCAACATTTATTGAACTGGATGCGACGACAGCTCGGTTTGATGAACGTGGTATTGCAGACCCTTTAATCGGTTCGGTGCATGATCCAATTTATCAAGGTGCTGGTGCGATGGGGCAAGCAGGTATTCCGCAACCGAAAAAAGGTGCGGTAACAGATGCTCACGGTGGTATTTTGTTTATTGATGAGATAGGTGAACTACATCCGATTCAAATGAACAAAATGTTAAAGGTGCTAGAAGATCGAAAAGTGTTTTTGGAAAGTGCATACTATAGTGAAGAAAATACGATGATTCCAACGTATATACATGATATTTTTCAAAAAGGTTTACCAGCCGATTTTCGCTTAGTTGGGGCGACGACACGTTCGCCAGATGAGATACCTCCTGCTATTCGGTCGCGCTGTTTAGAAGTGTTCTTCCGTGAGTTAGATACAGAAGAAATTCAAAAAGTAGCGAAGAATGCGGCTGACAAAGTGGAAATGCAAATCGGTGAAAATGGTATTGAAATGATTGGGATGTATGCGAGAAATGGGCGAGAAGCGATTAATCTTGTACAAATTTCTGCTGGAATGGCAATAAATGAAGAACGTCCTTTCATTAAAGATGAAGATATAGAGTGGGTTGTTCACTCTAGTCAGCTCACACCGAAGTATGAAAAACGCATTTACCCTATTCCGAGAATCGGTCTTGTAAATGGACTTGCTGTATACGGACCAAATACAGGCGCGTTATTAGAAATTGAAGTAACAGCAATCAAGGCGAAAGATAAAGGATCGGTAAATGTTACCGGAATTGTTGAAGAGGAAAGTATTGGTAGTCAAACGAAATCCATTCGTCGTAAAAGTATGGCGAAAGGTTCTGTAGATAATGTATTAACAGTACTTCGATCTCTAGATGTGTTGCCAGAAGGGTACGATATACATATTAATTTTCCAGGTGGTATCCCGATTGATGGGCCTTCGGCGGGAATTGCTATGGCAACAGGCGTGTATTCAGCAGTGCATCATACGTATGTGAATAATGAGGTAGCGATGACTGGTGAGATAAGTATACACGGGGAAGTGAAACCTATCGGTGGTGTGTACGCAAAAATAAAAGCTGCGAAAAAGGCAGGAGCTAAGAAAGTTATCATTCCTGCTGAAAACATGCAACCATTTTTGTATACAATAAAAGGAATTGAAATTATTCCTGTTCGGAAGCTGAAGGAAGTATTTGAGCTAACGTTTATACAGGAAAATATACATCGAGAGCTTGATGTACATACTACGATAGACGAAACAGATGCACAATCAATGTGAGAATGAACGATAATAGTATTTGCCAGACTTCGTTTAAGTTTGTATGCTTAAGCGGAGTCTTTTTTCTTTTATAAGGGAGAAAAAACGAGGGATTTACAGTTGCGGAGAATCTCTGCAATTGCATCTAGATGTATTGTAATATAAAATAGTTGAACAGGAGTTTAATTTATTATGGAGGTGCTATGTCTAGTATGAATACGAATGAAAGAATCGTGCCCCTCCTACCATTAAGAGGCGTTCTCGTATATCCAACGATGGTTCTGCATCTTGATGTAGGACGTGATAAATCGATACAAGCACTAGAGCAGGCGGCAATGGATGAAAATATCATCTTTTTAGCAATGCAAAAAGAAATGAATATCGATGATCCGAAAGAAGATGACATATATAGTGTAGGTACAGTGGCGAAAGTGAAGCAAATGTTAAAATTGCCTAACGGTACGCTTCGTGTCCTTGTAGAAGGTTTACATAGAGCAGAAGTAGTAGAGTTTATCGAAGAAGAAAATGTAGTGCAAGTTTCTATTAAAACGATAACGGAAGAAGTGGAAGCTGATTTAGAAGAGAAAGCCCTTATGCGTACATTACTGGAGCATTTTGAACAATATATTAAAGTTTCGAAAAAAGTTTCAAATGAAACATTTGCAACGGTAGCTGATGTAGAAGAGCCAGGAAGATTAGCTGATTTAACTGCTTCTCACTTGCCAATTAAAACGAAGCAGAAACAAGAGATTTTAGAGATTATATCTGTGAAAGAACGATTACATACACTTATTTCAATTATTCAAGATGAACAAGAATTACTTAGTTTAGAAAAGAAAATTGGACAAAAAGTGAAACGTTCAATGGAGCGCACGCAAAAAGAATATTTCTTACGTGAGCAAATGAAGGCGATTCAAACTGAACTTGGCGATAAAGAAGGTAAGGGCGGGGAAGTTGAAGAACTTCGTGAGAAAATTGAACAGTCAGGAATGCCTGAAGAAACAATGAAGGCTGCGCTGAAAGAATTAGATCGTTATGAAAAGTTACCAGCAAGTTCTGCGGAGAGCGGTGTAATTCGAAATTATATCGATTGGTTATTAGCGCTTCCGTGGACAGAAGCAACAGAGGATATGATTGATCTTGCTCATTCTGAAGAGATTTTAAACAAAGATCATTACGGTCTTGAGAAAGTGAAAGAGCGCGTACTTGAATATTTAGCGGTACAGAAGTTAACAAATTCATTAAAAGGACCTATCCTTTGTTTAGTAGGACCTCCTGGGGTCGGAAAAACTTCGTTAGCGCGTTCCATTGCAACATCATTAAATCGTAATTTTGTCCGTGTATCCCTTGGTGGTGTACGTGATGAATCTGAAATTCGTGGTCACCGCCGTACGTACGTTGGAGCAATGCCAGGACGCATTATTCAAGGTATGAAAAAGGCGAAATCAGTTAATCCAGTCTTTTTATTAGATGAGATTGATAAAATGTCTAACGATTTCCGTGGAGATCCATCAGCCGCATTACTTGAAGTGTTAGATCCAGAACAAAACCATAACTTCAGTGATCATTACATTGAAGAACCATATGATTTATCCAAGGTTATGTTTGTAGCAACTGCAAATACACTTTCCAGTATTCCAGGCCCATTACTTGATCGTATGGAAATTATTTCGATTGCTGGCTATACAGAACTTGAAAAAGTTCATATTGCTCGTGAACATTTATTGCCGAAACAATTAAAAGAGCATGGCTTACGAAAAGGTAATTTACAAGTACGTGATGAAGCGCTTCTTGAAATGATTCGCTATTATACACGTGAGGCTGGTGTTCGTACACTAGAGCGCCAAATTGCAAAAGTTTGTCGTAAAGCAGCAAAGATTATCGTTACAGCAGAACGCAAGCGTATTGTAGTAACAGAGAAAAATGTTGTTGATTTACTTGGTAAGCACATATTCCGTTATGGGCAAGCTGAAAAAACAGACCAAGTTGGTATGGCGACAGGTTTAGCGTATACAGCAGCAGGTGGCGATACACTGGCGATCGAAGTGTCCGTAGCGCCAGGTAAAGGGAAATTAATTTTAACAGGGAAACTTGGGGATGTTATGAAAGAATCCGCACAAGCAGCGTTTAGCTATATTCGTTCTCGTGCAGAAGAGCTTCAGATTGATCCTGATTTCCATGAGAAAAATGATATTCATATTCATGTTCCAGAAGGAGCAGTTCCAAAGGATGGACCGTCAGCAGGTATTACGATGGCAACAGCACTTATTTCTGCACTAACAGGTATTCCTGTAAGTAAAGAAGTGGGGATGACAGGTGAAATTACACTTCGTGGTCGTGTATTACCGATTGGTGGTTTAAAAGAAAAAACATTAAGTGCTCACCGCGCAGGTTTAACAAAGATTATTTTACCGGCGGAAAATGAGAAAGATTTAGATGATATTCCAGAGAGCGTAAAAGAAAACCTTACGTTTGTGCTTGCATCTCATTTAGATGAAGTATTGGAGCACGCATTAGTAGGAGTGAAACAATGAAAGTAACAAAAGCAGACATTGTAATTAGTGCTGTTAAACCAGAACAATATCCAGACGGTGACTTACCAGAAATCGCATTAGCGGGTCGTTCCAATGTCGGGAAGTCTTCATTTATTAATAAAATTTTAAATCGTAAAAAGTTAGTGCGTATTTCTTCTAAACCAGGGAAAACACAAACATTAAACTTCTTCTTAATTAATGAGATGATGCACTTTGTGGATGTTCCAGGTTACGGATATGCGAAAGTATCTAAAACGGAGCGCGCAGCTTGGGGTAAAATGATTGAGACGTACTTTACAACACGTGAGCAATTAGACGCAGCTGTACTAGTAGTTGATTTACGTCACAAACCAACAAATGATGATGTAATGATGTATGATTTCTTAAAGCATTATGACATCCCAACAATTATTATTGCAACGAAAGCCGATAAAATTCCGAAAGGGAAATGGCAAAAGCATTTAAAAGTTGTTAAAGAAACGCTTGATATTGAAAGTGGCGATGAAGTCGTTCTATTCTCTTCTGAAACAGGACTTGGAAAAGAAGAAGCATGGAAAGCAATTCATAAATTTACAAAAACAAAAAACGCGTGACGAATGTCGTGCGTTTTTTGTTTTACTAATTTTTTTAGCGTATGTTTAATGTAACCTCAATATTTCCTCGTGTTGCTTTAGAGTAAGGGCATACACCGTGAGCGGCTTCTACAAGTTCTTGTGCTTCGCTATGTGAGACGCCGGCAACATGTACATCAAGCACAGCGGATAGGCCGAAACCACCGTCTGTATCTTTTCCGATAGAAACGTGAGCAGTTACTTCTGTGCTTTCTACTTTCACACGTTTTGTACGAATGACAAGTTGTAACGCACTATCAAAACAAGCAGCATAACCAGCAGCAAATAGTTGTTCTGGATTTGTTGCCTCTCCGCCTGCACCACCTAGTGCTTTCGGCATTTTTACATCAAGATTTAATATGCCATCATCTGAAACTACTTTTCCGTTTCTTCCACCTGTAGCAGTTACTGAAGCAGTATATAATTTATCCATGTTTATTCCCCTTTTCTATCATTAATTGTTTTCATTGTTTCAATTAGTTTATTTAATTGAATTAATAAAGAACGATATTCTTGTTCTGTAATTCCTAAATTTGTAGCCATTGTTGTCGGTAATGAACAAGCCTTATCTTGTAAATCTTTACCTTGTTCTGTTAATTCAATACATACTTTTCGCTCATCTTCTTTGGAACGAACGCGTTTTACAAGGTTTAATGATTCCATTCGTTTTAGCATAGGTGTTAACGTACCTGAATCTAAAAATAGACGTTCTCCAATTTCTTTTACTGTTAGTCCATCTTGCTCCCATAGTACGAGTAAAGTAATGTACTGTGGATACGTAATGCCCATTTCTTCTAAATACGGTCGGTAAAAGCGTGTAACCTCTCTAGAACAGGCGTAAATAGAAAAACAAAGTTGGTTATCTAGATGTAAAGAATTATTTACCATACATAACTCCTTTCTTATTGAGTTGTGCACAATTTAATTTTGTAAAACCAATATGACGGAAAAGAAATACAATGTCAAATACATTGTATTGAGAAAGTTTGTGCTACAATTTGGAACAATCATACATATTTTCCTTCATGATGAAAGAAGATAGGAAAGATGATGTTATAATTCATATGGAATAGTTTCCATCACTTGATTATGAGGACTTTTTTTGGTAACGTACAAATAGAGTTATTATTTTATAATCATTATAAAGTAGAAAGTTTTTATTCATTTTACTGAATCTCCTTTCTTACATATGGAGAATAAATAAAAAAATAATCGGTTGTTCACACGATTGTCAGATTCATAAGAGGAAAGTTGTATTATGATAGTAGATAAAGTGATAAAACGGGTGAAGGGGGACATGCTGCGTGCATATTCTTGTTGTTAGTGTAAATTATCGAACAGCCCCTGTAGAATTTCGTGAGAAACTCACATTTCAGGCAACAGAACTAGAGCAAGCAATGACGACATTACAAAAGCAAAAGAGCGTGTTAGAGAATGTCATTGTATCAACTTGTAATCGCACTGAGATTTACGCTGTTGTCGATCAATTACACACGGGACGGTATTATATTAAGAAGTTTTTAGCTGATTGGTTTCAGCTTGAAATAGAAGAAGTCGCACCATATTTAACTATTTTTGAACAAGATGGTGCAATCGATCATTTATTCCGCGTAACGTGCGGTTTAGATTCTATGGTAGTTGGAGAGACGCAAATTTTAGGTCAAATAAAAGATAGCTTTTTAGAAGCGCAGCAAGTAAAAGCAACAGGGACAATTTTTAATGAATTGTTTAAGCAAGTCATTACATTAGCGAAACGTGCTCACTCAGAAACGACAATTGGTGAAAGTGCGATGTCTGTTAGTTATGCTGCTGTTGAGCTAGGGAAAAAAATATTCGGCGAGTTAACAGATTGTCACGTGCTTATTCTCGGTGCTGGTAAAATGGGTGAACTTGCACTTCAAAACTTATATGGAAGTGGTGCTCGTAAAGTAACAGTCATGAATAGAACGCTTTCAAAAGCAGAAATAATGGCTGAGAAATATATGGGACACGCAAAACCTTTAAGTGAATTACAATGTGCATTATTAGAAGCTGATATTTTAATTAGTTCAACTGGTGCATCGGATTATGTCATTACGAAAGAGATGATGACAAAGGTAGAGAAAATGCGCTCTGGTCGTCCATTATTTATGGTTGATATTGCAGTGCCGCGTGATATTGATCCGGCAATTGATGAGCTAGAAGGTTCTTTCTTGTATGACATTGATGATTTGCAAGGAGTAGTAGAAGCGAACCGTGCTGAGCGTTTGAAAGAAGCAGAGAAAATTCAATTTATGATTGAAGAGGAAATTGTTTTATTTAAAACGTGGTTAAGTACACTTGGTGTCGTTCCGTTAATATCAGCTCTTCGTGATAAGGCACTTGCTATTCAAAGTGAAACGATGGAAAGTTTGGAACGAAAAATACCAACTCTTAGTGATCGTGAGAGAAAAGTAATTAGTAAGCATACGAAAAGTATTATTAATCAATTATTAAAAGACCCAATTCTAGTAGCGAAAGAAATAGCTGCTGAAGAGGGAGCAGACGAAAAATTAGCGTTATTTGCAAAGATTTTCGATTTAGAAATGGAAGACGTAGAGAGTCGTGCGGAAGAAGTAGAACATAAAAGAGCGTGGACACCATCCGTTCCATCTTTATAATTTGGAAGGATGATCGGATGAGTTTTTTAAATAACAGTATTATTTATCATATTGCAATTATTTTATATGCTTGTAGCATTAGTTTATATTTTATAGATTATTTCCAAAGTAACCGAAAGGCGAACCGATTTGCTTTTTGGTTACTTTCGATTGTATGGGTTCTGCATTCTATTTTTATGTTACTTAGAGCTACAGATTCAGAAACGAACCCTCTTTTAACCTTATTATCAGGCATTTATTTTTATGTTTGGCTATTGATTACGATGTCGTTAGTCATTAATCGATTTATGAGAATCGATTTTTTAGTCTTTTTTACAAATGTTGTTGCATTTGGCGTAAGCGCTTTTTCTATTTTTACGCCGCTTGGAAAGATGTCGCCGGTACTTGCAGAGCAATTAGTTTCGGAGCTTGTATACGTACATGTCGGTATGGCTATTATTTCTTATGCAACTTTTACTGTATCGTTCATTTTTTCTATTATGTATTTATTGCAATATCGCCTATTAAAAAAGAAAAAATGGAATGCGAGATTAAGAAGGTTAGGGAATTTACCGAAGCTAGAATCGATGTCTTACGGATTAAATTTATTTTCTGTTCCATTTTTCTTACTAGCTATTTTATTAGGATGCATATGGGGATATACAAAATTGGACAATTTCCATTGGTATGATACGAAAGTAATCGGGTCTTTTGTCGTTCTATTTGTATATTGTGCTGGCCTATATTTACGAGCGGCAGATGTGTTGCAAGGGAAGAAAATCGTGCAGTGGAACATCGGAGCATTTCTCGTAATGCTAATTAATATTTTTCTATTAAGCAGTTTATCCAACTTCCACTTTTGGTATTTATAATGAGGAGAGAAAATTATGCGCAAAATTATTGTAGGGTCACGAAAGAGTAAATTAGCATTAACGCAAACAAATTGGTTTATTGATCAGTTAAAAGCGCTAGGTTTACCATATGAATTTGAAGTGAAAGAAATCGTTACAAAAGGCGATGTTATTTTAGATGTTACTCTTTCAAAAGTAGGTGGCAAAGGCTTGTTTGTGAAAGAGATTGAACATGCGCTACTTACGAAAGAAATTGATATGGCTGTACATAGTATGAAAGATATGCCGGCCGTACTTCCAGAAGGATTAATGATTGGTTGTACACCAAAGCGTGTTGACCCTCGTGATGCTTTTATCTCAAAAAACGGAGCGTCGTTTAAAGAGTTAGCAGAAGGCGCTATTTTAGGTACGAGTAGTTTAAGACGTAGTGCACAGCTACTCGCTGCGAGACCAGACTTACAAGTGAAGTGGATTCGCGGAAATATCGATACACGTTTACGCAAATTAAAAGAAGAAGATTACGATGCAATTATTTTAGCGACAGCGGGATTACAAAGAATGGGCTGGGATAATGAAGTTATTACAGAACATTTAGATGAGACGTTATGTGTACCTGCTGTAGGACAAGGTGCATTAGCGATTGAGTGTCGTGAGGATGATAAAGATTTACTGCAGTTGTTAGCGCGTATGAATGATGCAGTAACAGAAAAAACAGTGGCAGCAGAACGCGTATTTCTTCATAAACTTGAAGGTGGATGCCAAGTGCCGATCGCAGGATATGCAACTCTTACAGAAAACGATGCAATCGAATTAACAGCTCTTGTCGGGTCTATGGACGGTTCTGTTTTATTGAAAGAGACAGTAGTAGGAACTGATCCAGAGAAAGTAGGATTAGAGGCTGCGGACCGTTTAATAAAACAAGGCGCAAAAGAACTTATTCTTGCTGCAAATAAGGGGCAACAATAAGTATGAACGCTCTCGCTGGCAAAACGGTATTGATTACGCGTGCCCAGCATCAAGCAAAACAAATGAGTGTAGCGGTGAAAGAAAAGAGCGGAATTCCATTGGAAATTCCGCTTTTGCGTATGGAAGGTATGTCTCATAGGCAAATTCAACATATAGCAGGGCAGTTACATTCGTATGACTGGGTTATTTTTACGAGTAAAAATGGGGTAGCTTTTTTTCTAGATCGTTTGAGACAGAAGCTACCTGTAACGACTAAAATTGCTGCAGTAGGTGTGAAAACAAAGTTAGAGTTAGAAAAGCGAGGCTATGAAGTGGACTTCGTTCCAACTTCATTTGTTGCAGAAGTATTTGCAGAAGAGTTTGTAAAAAGACTAAGTGGAAACGAATGCATTTTATTTCCGAAAGGGAATTTAGCAAGAGACGTAATTCCAGTTGCGCTTCGTGAAATGGGTGTTTCTCTAGATGAGCTAATCGTGTATGGTACGAAAGAAAATGTAGAGAAAAAGCAAGAGCTTATAGAAGCGTTAGAAGTAGGGAAAGTAGACATTATTACATTTACGAGCCCTTCCACTGTTACTAGTTTTGTTCGTTTACTTGAGGGTACAAACTGGAGAGAATGGACAAAAAAATGTACAATTGCTTGTATAGGGCCTATTACGGAAAAAGAGGCGAGCCTTTATTTTCCGCATATTATTATGCCGAAAGAGTACACTGTAGAAGCATTACTACAATGTGTTTGTGAATCTATAAAATAAAAGAATGGGGATAGAAATCTATGAACTCTTTACAATTTAATCGTCATCGTCGCTTAAGACAAAGCGGGGGCATGCGTGCGCTTGTGCGTGAAACGTTTTTACATACGGAAGATTTTATTTACCCTATTTTTGTATTAGAAGGAGAAAATGTTCGTAATGAAGTGCCTTCTATGCCAGGCGTATATCAAATATCTTTAGATTTATTGCAAGCTGAAATGCAAGAAGTTGTTGATTTAGGTATTCGTTCTGTTATTGTATTTGGTTTACCTGCTGAAAAAGATGAAGTTGGATCATCAGCATATTGTGATCATGGAATTGTGCAACGTGCGATTCAGCAAATTAAAGGTGAATTCCCTGATCTAGTAGTAGTTGCGGATACATGTTTATGTCAATTCACAAGCCATGGTCATTGCGGTGTAATTGAAGATGGTATTATTTTAAATGACGAGTCTCTTGCAGTTCTTGCAAAAACAGCTGTAAGTCAAGCGAAAGCAGGGGCGGACATTATTGCGCCATCAAACATGATGGACGGATTCGTAACAGCAATTCGCCACGCATTAGATGAAAATGGTTTTGGACATGTACCAGTTATGTCATACGCTGTGAAATATTCATCAGCATTTTACGGACCATTCCGTGATGCTGCGCACGGTGCACCGCAATTTGGTGATCGTAAAACATATCAAATGGACCCAGCGAACCGCATGGAAGCATTCCGTGAAGCAGAATCAGATGTAATGGAAGGGGCAGATTTCTTAATTGTAAAGCCAGCTCTTTCTTACTTAGATATCGTTCGTGATGTGAAAAATAACTTTAACTTACCAGTCGTTGCTTATAACGTAAGCGGTGAATATTCAATGATTAAAGCGGCAGCGCAAAATGGGTGGATTAATGAAAAAGAAGTTGTACTTGAAAAATTAATTAGTATGAAACGCGCAGGAGCAGATTTAATTATTACGTATCATGCGAAAGATGCAGCAAGATGGTTACAAGAAGGAGGCGCTAAATAATGAAAAAGTTTGATAAGTCGATTGCAGCGTTTGAAGAGGCTCAAGATTTAATGCCTGGTGGCGTAAATAGCCCAGTTCGTGCCTTTAAGTCTGTCGGTATGAATCCGTTGTTTATGGAGCGTGGAAAAGGCTCTAAAGTATATGATATCGATGGAAATGAATACATCGATTACGTATTATCATGGGGTCCTTTAATTCATGGTCATGCAAATGATCGTGTTGTTGAGGCTTTAAAAGCTGTTGCTGAAAGAGGTACGAGCTTCGGTGCTCCAACGGAAATTGAAAATAAATTAGCAAAACTTGTTATTGAGCGTGTTCCATCAATTGAGATTGTGCGTATGGTTAACTCTGGAACAGAAGCGACAATGAGTGCGCTACGTTTAGCTCGTGGTTATACAGGCCGTAACAAAATTTTGAAATTTATCGGTTGTTATCACGGTCATGGTGACTCGTTATTAATTAAAGCGGGTTCTGGTGTAGCGACGCTAGGTTTACCAGATAGCCCAGGTGTACCAGAAGGTGTAGCGAAAAATACGATTACAGTAGCGTATAACGATTTAGAAAGTGTGAAATACGCTTTCGAACAATTCGGTGATGATATTGCCTGTGTCATTGTAGAACCAGTAGCAGGGAATATGGGTGTTGTTCCTCCGCAACCAGGATTTTTAGAAGGTCTTCGTGAAGTAACAGAGCAAAATGGTGCATTGCTTATTTTTGATGAAGTAATGACAGGATTCCGTGTTGCTTATAATTGTGGACAAGGTTATTACGGTGTAACACCTGATTTAACTTGTTTAGGTAAAGTAATCGGTGGTGGATTACCGGTAGGAGCATACGGTGGTAAAGCAGAAATTATGCGCCAAGTTGCACCGAGCGGACCGATTTATCAAGCAGGTACTTTATCAGGTAACCCACTAGCAATGGCGGCAGGTTATGAAACGTTAGTACAGTTAACGCCAGAATCGTATGTAGAATTTGAGCGTAAAGCTGAAATGCTAGAAGCTGGCTTACGTAAAGCGGCTGAAAAACATGGCATTCCGCATCATATCAATCGTGCGGGTTCTATGATTGGTATCTTCTTTACAGATGAACCAGTTATTAATTACGATGCAGCAAAATCTTCAAACTTAGAGTTCTTTGCGGCTTACTATCGTGAAATGGTAGAACAAGGTGTATTTTTACCGCCATCCCAATTTGAAGGTTTATTCTTATCGACAGCACATAGTGATGCAGATATTGAGGCGACAATTGCAGCGGCTGAAATTGCAATGTCAAAATTAAAAGCTTAATTGAATAAAGAAAATCGCTCTCCGTAAGGGGGGCGATTTTTTTTATTCATAAAGTCAGCTTTCCGTACATAAATCTGTAATGACATATAGTTTGGGAGGGGGAAAAGAAGTGGCAACAGATCATTCATTACGTTTTTCATTAAAAGAATCTGTTTGGTTCCAAAAAGGACAGGAAGTCGAAGAACTTTTGTCAATTTCGTTAGATCCAGACGTTGAGATAGAAGAGCTTGATCATGAGGTAATTGTGAGAGGGCAATTAGATTTAATGGGAGAGTATGTTGCACGAAAAGATGATTCAGCTTATTCATTAAGAGATCTATCGCCAGCGAAGTCCATTGATTATGTAGAAACAAGAGAAGATGGGGTTAATGAACTTGTTCATTCCTTCCCGCTTGAAATATCAATTCCAAGAAACCGTGTGAAAGTAATTGAAGAACTATATGTATCTATCGAGGAATTTGATTATGAACTAAAGGAAAATGGTTGCTTACAATTATTAGCGGATATATCTATTACAGGTTTATGTGATGAAGAAAGAATTGAGGATGAAGAGGAAGAAACGGCGTATGCTGAGTTAGAGGATGATTCTGCGCAAGAGCATGAAACTAGACCAACGCCACAAGTCGAAGAGCCAGCCTATAAGGAATCAGATGAGTGGGAAGATTACGCATTTGAACCGTTCCAACTAGAAGAAAGAAAAGAGCAGGAAGTAGAAGAAGAGGAAATAGAAGAACATGAATTTGTAGAGCGTGAAGAGGAGAAAGAAACAACGCCGCAATTTGAATTGTTCGGAAGAAAAGATTTCAAGAAAGAACAAGCGAAAAAACAAGAAGTACAAGAAGAGGAAACGTATTCACAGCGGGATGAAAATGCGCTTTATTTAACGAAATTATTTACGAAAGAACCGGAAGAAGAATTTACAAAGTTACGAATGTATTTTGTGCAAGAAGGAGATACGATCGAATCTGTTGCAGAACGTTATGAAACATCTGTACAAAACTTATACCGTGTCAATCAAACAGAAGATATATATTTAACTACAGGACAAATTATTTATATTCCTGTTTCAAGAGCAAAAGCGAAATAAGGGAGTGTTTTCACTCACTTATTTTTCTAAAGGCTATGTTTTGAATAGAAAGGGTTATTCGTATGGATATGGAATTACGAAATCGTTATGAACCCATTGTAAGGCAATATAGATTGGATACGCAGCATATGGAAGAGCACGGAAGTGTGACGAAAATTTATACGAATCAAGGTCCATATGCGCTCAAGAAAATAGAAGGCAGAAAGTTAGAGCGGAATAACTTTTTGCATCATATTCAATATTTGAAGGAGAAAGGTTTTTCAAATTATGTACCTATATACCATGCGACGGACGGAAATTATATTTTAAGTGATGGTACGTATAATTATTATTTAATGCCTTGGTTAGAGCGTGCGGAAGGGAACGGCGAGGATAATGATCAATACCATAAAATGTTTCAGACTCTCGGAACGTTGCACCAAAAAACGGTAAAAGAAGAAACGTATACAGAAGAGGATTTAGAAAAACATTATACAAATATATCCGATCGCTGGGAAAATGATGGAGAGATGTTAGAAGAGTTTCTTGTAGAATCGGAAGCGAAGTGGTATATGTCTCCGTTTGAATTGCAGTATTGTACGTACTATCATCATGTAATGAGGGCGCGTGAGTTTGCAACGAAGCAATTAAATGAGTGGAACGATGCGATGAAAGAAAAAGAAACAACGCGCATTACTTTTGTACATGGTAACGTATCGCTTAATCATTTTTTATTTGATTATGAACGGAATGGCTATTTTATTAGTTTAGAAAAATCGAAGTTTGCAACACCTGTGCAAGATATTGTAGGGTTTTATTCTCGGTCGTTAAACACATATCCAATTGCGCGAAGTGATCGGTTTGAATGGTATCAAATGTATCAAAAAAATTTCCCTTTTACGAAAGAAGAGCAACTACTCATGTTTGCGTATATGACGTATCCATCGCAATTTATTCGGCAAATCCAGTCTTATAAGAAAAGAAGAGAGCGGCGTAATGAGGAAAATGAACTTCTCGGAGTAAAGAGTTTGCAACAAGCGCATTGGCTCGTTAGTAATATAGAATATTTTCTTTCGCAATTACAAGCTGCCCAGCAAGGGAACGGATAAAGAAGATAAGTAGAAGATGCTACTTATCTTCTTTTTTTACTCAAAAAGCTGTAGTCTTAAATTTATCTTGACGAATAAGGTTTCGTTTTTTACACTATTGTATATAATAATTAACAATCATATAAATGCCTTGAAGGGGAAGAGTATAACAAGAAACGTCTTCAGAGAGGAGAATCATTAGCTGGGAGATTCTCTAGATAGTTATGTTAGAAGGTAGCCCTGGAGCATCTTTTCTGAACGGAGTAGTTCTCATTAGGAAAAGACGGATTTGTCCGTTATCAAATTAAGAGTATAAGCAAATTCCTGAATTTGTTTGTAAATAAAGGTGGTACCGCGATGTCCCTCGTCCTTTTTTTGGATGAGGGGCATTTTTTATTTTAAGGAGGGAAAATAATGTCAAACACGGAAAAGAATTTACCAACTAAATATGATCATATGTCCGTTGAAGAAGGCCTTTATCAGTGGTGGCTAGAAGGCAAATATTTTGAAGCAACAGGAGACGAGAAGAAACAACCGTATACAATTGTAATTCCACCTCCGAACGTAACTGGTAAGTTACACTTAGGTCATGCTTGGGATACAACTCTTCAAGATATTTTAACTCGTACGAAGCGTATGCAAGGTTACGATGTATTGTGGCTTCCAGGAATGGACCATGCGGGTATCGCAACACAAGCGAAAGTAGAAGGGAAACTTCGTGAAGAAGGTATTTCACGTTACGATCTTGGCCGTGAGAAATTCCTTGAAAAGGCTTGGGAATGGAAAGAAGAATACGCTTCTCACATTCGTCAACAATGGGGGAAAGTTGGTTTAGGACTAGACTATTCTCGCGAACGTTTCACATTAGACGAAGGTTTATCTGATGCGGTTAATAAAGTGTTCGTTCAATTATACGAAAAAGGCTTAATTTACCGCGGTGAATATATTATCAACTGGGACCCGGCAACACGCACAGCTCTTTCGGATATCGAAGTAATTCATAAAGAAGTTCAAGGTGCATTCTACCATATGAACTATCCGTTAACAGATGGATCTGGTCACATTCGTCTTGCAACAACTCGTCCAGAGACGATGCTTGGTGATACAGCGGTAGCGGTTCATCCAGAAGATGATCGTTACAAGCATTTAATCGGAAAAACAGTTACACTTCCAATCGTAGGCCGTGAGATTCCGATTATTGCTGATGAGTACGTAGAAAAAGATTTCGGAACAGGTGTTGTAAAAATTACGCCAGCTCATGACCCGAATGACTTTGAAGTAGGTAACCGTCATGACTTACCACGTATCTTAGTAATGAACGAAGATGGAACGATGAACGAAAAAGCTGGTAAGTATAACGGCATGGATCGTTTCGAGTGTCGTAAAGCGTTAGTGAAAGATTTACAAGAAGCGGGCGTATTAGTAGAAATCGAGCCTCATATGCATTCAGTAGGTCATAGTGAGCGTAGTGGTGCAGTTGTTGAGCCTTACTTATCAACACAATGGTTCGTAAAAATGGCTCCGCTTGCTGAGAAGGCAGTAGCGCTTCAGCAAAAAGAAGAAGAGAAAGTAACGTTCGTACCAGATCGTTTCGAAAACACATATTTACGTTGGATGGAAAATATTCACGACTGGTGTATTTCTCGTCAATTATGGTGGGGACACCGCATTCCAGCTTGGTATCATAAAGAAACTGGTGAAGTATACGTAGGTACAGAAGCGCCAGCAGATATTGAAAATTGGAATCAAGATAACGACGTACTTGATACATGGTTCAGTTCAGCGTTATGGCCATTCTCAACACTTGGTTGGCCAAATGAAGATGCAGCGGACTTCAAACGTTACTATTCAACTGATGCACTAGTAACTGGTTATGACATCATCTTCTTCTGGGTATCTCGTATGATTTTCCAAGGTTTAGAGTTTACAGGCGAGCGTCCATTTAAAGATGTATTAATTCACGGTTTAGTTCGTGATGAGCAAGGACGTAAAATGAGTAAATCTCTTGGTAACGGTATTGACCCAATGGAAGTTATCGAGAAGTACGGTGCAGATGCAATGCGTTTCTTCTTATCAACAGGAAGTGCACCAGGTCAAGATTTACGCTTCAGCATGGAGAAAGTAGAATCTACTTGGAACTTCATTAATAAAATTTGGAATGCATCACGTTTCGTATTAATGAACATGGATGACATGAAATATGAAGAAATCGATTTAACTGGTGAAAAATCAGTTGCAGATAAGTGGATTTTAACTCGCTTAAATGAAACAATCGAAAGCGTAACACGTAACATGGATAAATATGAGTTCGGTGAAGCTGGTCGCTCATTATACAACTTCATCTGGGATGATTTCTGTGACTGGTACATTGAAATGGCGAAACTTCCTCTATACGGTGAAGATGAAGCAGCTAAGAAAACAACTCGTTCTATTTTAGCTTACGTATTAGATCAAACAATGCGTCTATTACACCCATTCATGCCATTCGTAACAGAGAAGATTTGGCAACATTTACCGCATGAAGGCGAATCTATTACAGTAGCAGCGTGGCCAACAGTACGCGAAGATTTACAAGATGCAGAAGCTGCAGCAGAAATGCACCTTCTAGTTGATATCATTCGTTCTGTTCGTAACATCCGTGCAGAAGTTAATACGCCAATGAGCAAAAAAGTTCAAATGCAAATTAAAGCAAAAGATGAGGCTGTACTTGCTCAGCTTACGAAAAATAGCTCTTACATTGAGCGTTTCTGTAACCCAAGCGAGTTAACAATTCAAACGGATTTACAAGCGCCAGAAAAAGCGATGACTGCAATCGTAACAGGTGCAGAGTTATTCTTACCGTTAGCTGACCTTATCAATCTTGATGAAGAGAGAGCGCGTCTTGAGAAAGAACTTGAGAAGTTCGATAAAGAAGTAGAACGTGTACAGAAGAAACTTTCAAACCAAGGTTTCGTAGCAAAAGCTCCTGCAGCAGTTATTGAAGGAGAGCGTGCGAAAGAGCAAGATTACCTAGAAAAACGCGAAGCAGTTCGCCAACGTTTAGCGGATCTTGAGAAATAAAAATGTTTTTTAGAGACTCACTATATTGGTGAGTCTCTTTTCTTTGCGTATAATAGGAATATGAAGGTTGTCTTTTGAAAGGGGAAAGCATACGTGATACATACATACGAAGAAGCGATAGGCTGGATTCATAGCCGGTTGAAATTTGGTATTAAACCGGGATTAGAAAGAATGAGATGGATGCTAGAAGAGCTCGGAAATCCAGAGCGTCACATAAAATGTGTTCACCTTGCTGGTACAAATGGAAAAGGTTCAACGTTAACATATATGCGTTACATGTTAGAAAATGCAAAATATAAGGTAGGAACATTTACCTCCCCTTATATTGAAACATTTAACGAGCGTATTAGTGTGAATGGAACACCAATTGCAGATGAAGAGATTACTGAACTTGTAAAGATGGTAAAGCCAGTCGTTGAAAAACTAGATGAGACGGATTTAGGGGAAGCGACTGAGTTTGAAATTATTACTGTTATGGCAATTTGTTACTTCGGTAAAGTTAATTTCTGTGATGTTGTTTTATTTGAAACAGGACTTGGAGGACGCTTTGATTCTACGAATGTGATTCATCCAGTTCTCACGATTATTACGAATATCGGTCACGATCATATGCATATTTTAGGTAATACATTAGGAGAAATTGCATATGAAAAGGCGGGGATTATTAAGTCTGGTGTTCCGGTTATTACTGGTGTGCAAGATGAGGAAGCGCTGCAAGTCATTCAAAAAGTTGCAAAGGAAAATCATGCGAATGTATACGAGATGGGCAACCATTTTACATCGTTACATAAACAGTCTAGCGAAGATGGAGAACATTTCGATTTCACTTGCCCTTTCGCCTCTTTTGAAGATGTGCGAATTTCAATGAAAGGCAGCCATCAAGTAGGAAACGCAGCACTTGCACTTATGGCAGTCATGTATGTAAAAACATACTTATCATTTTTAATTGAGGAAGAAGAAATAAGAACGGGATTACAGGAAGCGTATTGGGTGGGGCGCTTTGAAAAACTGCAAAGTAATCCGGATATTATTATAGATGGTGCTCATAACCCAGAAGGTATTGAAAGTCTTGTGAAAACGGTAGAATCACATTACAAAGATAAAAATGTAATAGTTTTATTTACTGCCCTTGGTGATAAACAATTGCACAATATGGTAGGTCAATTAGAAAGCATCGCCGATGAAATTATTTTTACAACATTCGCCTTTGATCGTGCTATTTCTGCTGACAAACTTGCATCGTATGCAAAGGAAGAGTCAAAATTAGTTTTTGAAAATTGGAAAGAGGCAATTGATACGAAGGTTGAAATGCTTGGAGAAAATGATGTTTTTATCATAACAGGTTCTCTTTATTTCATTTCGGAAGTTCGAAAATATATTCGCGAAAAAAACTAGATAGTCTTTGCTATCTAGTTTTTTTGTTCTACAAATGAAGTCAAATGCATACATATAAGATAAATATATAGGGTTATTTGGCGAATTCCTCTGACAAATATCTCGTTTTTTTGTGAAATGAATATGATATGATGCGGACAACGATAAGAGGTGAGGTGTGAGTGTATGGACAAGCAATCACGAACGATCTCAGTGAAAGTGAATGGAACAGAAGCGAAGTATGAGGAGAAGAAGAAAGATGAATTTGACTGGATGGTAGTAGAAAGTGAAAGGCCAAAAAACGTTGTTCCGTTTCAAAAATCGAAAGTAGCGTCTACGGAAAAAAATCGAAAGAAGTGGAGCAATACGTTAATTGCAATCGTTGCAACTGCAATTATTATTGGTACGGCGTTTGGGATGGGGATGCTACAGTTACTGAAAGGACAAGGTGCGACAGGAGGAAGCGAAGTAACAGCTTCGAAGCAGATGCGAAAGGAAGAATCAAAGGTGGGCGGAACGGTAGAACAAACACCAGCACCAAAAGAGGAAAAGACAAAAGCACAGACAGGAACGTCATTAGATCCAATGAAATTATTTTTTGTTCAAGGAGGAATCTATTCTTCTGAAGAAAAGGGACAGGCCGCTCTTGAAGAGTGGAAAGGTAATGGAGGTGTAGCAGCCTTAAAACCGAGCGGTGATAAGTATGCATTAGTTGTTGGTATTGCTAGCGATGAACAAGGCATAAACCAATTAATGACGCAGTATAAAAATGATAATGTCTCCGTATTGAAAAAGGAC
Organism: Bacillus cereus group sp. Bc010; assembly: GCF_027716745.1. Classification (NCBI taxonomy): domain Bacteria; kingdom Bacillati; phylum Bacillota; class Bacilli; order Caryophanales; family Bacillaceae; genus Bacillus; species Bacillus cereus group sp. Bc010. The sequence continues at coordinate 219,369 of NZ_JAQFUY010000002.1, read as the reverse complement.
TGGGATATAATAGATAAAGCGTTACTTAAAGATGATAAAGAAGTTGGGGCGTTTTTAACAAAAGTACAGCCATTATATACTCATTTAGCAAAATATGCTTCTAGCGTACAAGCTAGTGAAAAAAGTAATGCAAAAGATATAAGTGCAATCGAAAAAGAGTGGAAAGCGATTGAAAAAGAAGGGAAAAGTATGAAGCAGGAAGAAGCGAAGAAATTGTATATGTACACGTCAGTAGCTGTGCAAACAGTGAAGGACGGAAAAGGTGATAAGGAATCTTTAGCGAAATTAAATCAAGTTATCATTGATGGTATACTTTCATACGAAAAAATTGTTTCACAAAAGGTGAAATAATAGGATAATGAAATGACGAAGGAAGAAGTGTAGATGCTTCTTTCTTTTCTTTTGAATTTAGAGTAAAGTGCTTTCTCTATGACAGGAATATAATCGTGTTTTAGTAAGGAAGTATTATTTTGTTTAGAGAAAATAATATTTCTTTTATTTGTGGACAAACTATTCCTTTGATACGATTGATATAAATGATTCTGCTTCATGTGAGAAAGGAAGGAGAAAATATGAAAAAAATTATTTTAGCTTCAGGATCACCTCGCAGGAAGGAATTGCTTGAGTTAGCGGGTGTGCCATTTGAAATTGTTGTAAGTGAAGTAGAAGAAACGATTGGTGCGTATTCATCGCCTTCTGATATTGTTATGTCCCTTGCCCTGCAAAAAGCATCTGCGGTAGCAGAAAATAACAGTGATCATATTGTGTTAGGTGCAGACACAATTGTTACATATGAGTCGCGTATTCTTGGAAAGCCATCTAATGAGGCTGAGGCGAAAGAAATGTTGCAATTATTATCAGGGAAAACACATGAAGTGTATACTGGTGTTGCAATTATAGCAAAGGACAAAACAGTCACTTTTTACGAGCGTACAGAAGTTACGTTTTGGGAATTAACAGAAGAGGAAATTGATGCATACATTGCATCGAAAGAGCCTTTGGATAAAGCAGGAAGTTATGGGATTCAAGGTAAAGGATCTATTTTTGTTCAACATATTCAAGGAGACTACTATAGTGTAGTTGGGTTACCAATTTCACGTCTTGTTCGGGAATTAAAACAATTTAATATTGATGTAACCCATGCGTAAAATTGCATGGGATTTTCTTTGAGAGAACAAATAAAGGGGTGGAGAAATGAACGGTATTCGTGATGTTGTCAAAGAAGAACAGCCACGGGAGCGTTTATTGTTAGAAGGGGCTGGAAGTTTATCCAATCGGGAGCTTCTTGCAGTGTTACTCAGAACAGGTTCTAAAGAAGAAACAGTTTTGAAGTTATCAGATAAAATTTTACATCATTTTGATGGTTTACGTATGTTGAAAGATGCAACGTTAGAAGAGCTTGTCAGTATACATGGTGTCGGGGTTGCGAAGGCAACTCAGCTTATAGCTGCTTTTGAACTCGGTAGAAGAATGTTGCGTTTAGAATATCAAAATAGATACAGCATTCGAAGCCCGGAAGATTGCGCCACATATATGATGGAAGAAATGCGCTTCCTGCAGCAGGAGCATTTTGTATGTCTATATTTGAACACAAAGAATCAAGTTATACATAGGCAGACGATTTTTATTGGAAGTTTAAACTCATCAATTGTACATCCAAGGGAAGTTTTTAAAGAAGCGTTTCGCCGTGCAGCAGCCTCTATCATATGTCTTCATAACCATCCCTCAGGAGATCCCGCGCCGAGCCGAGAAGATATTGAAGTAACAAAACGCTTAGTAGAATGCGGCCGAATTATCGGAATTGAAGTGCTCGATCATATTATAATAGGTGACCATAAATTCGTGAGTTTAAAGGAAAAAGGTCATATTTAAGACTATGCTTTTTACTTATTTTGTTTTATAATGTGATTTATGAGTTTTTTGTAGAAAATTATCTACAAAAAGGATAAAGATATAAAAAACGTACTGTTTTTATAATATAAAGTAAGAAAAAATGAGTCCGTGAAAACAAGAAAGGAAGATAAATAATATGTTTGGATTTGGTGGCTTTACTCGCGATCTTGGAATAGACTTAGGAACTGCGAACACGCTTGTATATGTAAAGGGAAAAGGTGTAGTTTTACGTGAACCTTCAGTAGTAGCGTTACAAACTGATACGAAACAAATCGTTGCTGTAGGTAGCGATGCAAAACAAATGATTGGTCGTACACCAGGAAACGTTGTGGCACTTCGCCCGATGAAAGACGGTGTAATTGCTGATTACGAAACAACAGCAACAATGATGAAATATTACATTCAACAAGCTCAAAAATCAAATGGATTCTTCTCACGTAAACCTTATGTAATGGTATGTGTACCATCTGGTATTACAGCTGTAGAAAGACGTGCAGTAATTGATGCGACTCGTCAAGCTGGTGCTCGTGATGCTTATCCTATCGAAGAACCATTTGCAGCAGCAATTGGTGCAAACTTACCTGTTTGGGAACCAACTGGTAGCATGGTTGTTGATATCGGTGGCGGTACAACAGAAGTTGCAATCATTTCTTTAGGTGGTATTGTAACAAGTCAATCAGTTCGTGTTGCTGGTGATGATATGGATGATTCAATCATTCAGTACATTAAGAAAAGCTACAACTTAATGATCGGTGAAAGAACAGCTGAAGCATTAAAATTAGAAATCGGTTCTGCAGGCGAGCCAGAAGGTATCGAGCCTATGGAAATTCGCGGTCGTGATTTAGTAAGTGGTTTACCAAAAACAGTACTAATTCAACCAGAAGAAATTGCAGATGCATTAAAAGATACAGTAGATGCCATTGTAGAATCTGTTAAAAATACGTTAGAGAAAACTCCACCTGAATTAGCGGCAGATATTATGGACCGTGGTATCGTATTAACAGGTGGCGGAGCATTACTACGTAATTTAGATAAAGTAATTAGTGAAGAAACAAATATGCCAGTTCTTGTTGCAGAAGACCCATTAGATTGCGTAGCAATTGGAACGGGTAAAGCATTAGACAATATCGATCTTTTCAAAACTGCTGCTCGATAATATTGCAAAATAAAAATCAATGAAATTAAGAGGGTGTGAACGTGCCACAGTTTTTCTTAAACAAAAGATTAATTGTTTTGTTAGTTAGTATTATTCTTCTCGTGGCATTGATTGGAATCTCATTGAAAGAACGGAACAGTTTAACATGGCCAGAGCAGTTTGTTAAAGACACTGTCGGTGTTGTAGAACGTGTATTCCAAAAGCCAGCGAAATACGTAGCTGGATTCTTCGAAAATGTAGAGGATGTAAAGCGCACGTATGAAGAGAATAAAGAATTAAAAGCAAAATTAGACAATTATGCAGGTCTATCAGGGAAAGTAAAACAATTAGAAGATGATAAAAAGAAACTACAAGAGTTAACGGGTAAAGATAAGTTAAATAGCGGTTATACTGAAATTCCAGCGACTGTTGTTTCTCGTAATCCAGATAAATGGTACGATTTAGTTGGACTTGATAAAGGGGCACAGCAAGGAATTAAAAAAGATATGGCTGTATTAACTCCACAAGGTTTAGTTGGACGAGTGAAAAGTGTATCTCAGTTTACATCATCAGTAGAATTGTTAAGTTCTATGAGCCGAACAAATCGTGTTTCTGCTATCGTACAAGGTGATGAGAAAATCTTTGGATTGATTGAAGGGTACGACAAAGAAAAACACTTACTTCTGTTCACAAAGATTGGCTCTGATGCAAATGTAAAGACCGATCAACTAGTTGTAACATCTGGACTTGGTGATATTTTCCCGAAAGGTCTTGTAATTGGAACCATCGTTGATGTTCAGCCGGATCCATATGGTTTAACAAAAACAGCTTATGTAAAGCCAGCCGCTGATTTAAATGACGTAGAGCATGTTGTAGTTGCGAAACGTGAAACGCCTTCAGCGCCATTAGAATAGGAGGGGGAGAAGAGATAATGAAGATTTTAAAAAGAGCAGCTCTTCCTCTTTTGCTCCTTTTTGCTTTTTTATTTGAAAATATGTTTGCTACTATTGTTCCAACAGAGGTTTTTTGGAAAGACAGTATAGCATCACCTCATTTCTTTATCATTGTGTTATGTTTTATTACTGTGTACTATAGTCCGGTCCAAGGGATTTATTACGGACTATTATTTGGTTTCTTATTTGATACCGTATACACGGAACTTGTTGGTATATATATTTTTGCGTATCCGATTTTAGTTTATTTAGTTTATAGTGTGATGAAGGTACTACAATTGAATTTATTTATTGTTACTTCTATCGTACTAGCTAGCATAGTAGCATTAGAGTATTATGTGTATGGATTTTTAACTTTGTTAGGACGTACTCATATGTCGGCGTATGTCTTTTTCACAGATCGTCTCCTGTCTACTTTATTGCTAAATGCAATTTTCTTATTGATAGTTTGTTTCCCACTGAGACGATATTTAGTGCGTCTTTCAAAAGCGATGGAAGAAAAAGAAAAAAGGATTTTCTAATTTTATGTCGAATTGAATCGGTGGGGTGAACTTTAGTGGAAGAAAAAAAGCAACAAAATGTAACAATAAAAGGGACAAAAGACGGAATAACCCTTCATTTAGATGATTGTTGTTCATTCTCTGAATTATTGAAGGAATTGGATGAAAAGCTTTCTACACATTACTATGATGGTGATGGACGCTCTTTAATTGAAGTGCATGTGAAAGTAGGAAACCGTTATTTAACAGAAGTCCAACAAGAAGAGATTCGTACGTTAATTCGTAATAAAAAGAATCTCGTTGTGGATTCGATTGAAAGTGATGTTATAACGAAAGAGGAAGCAATAGCTTGGAAAGAAGAAACAGAAATCGTCCCTATTTCCAAAATTGTTCGCTCTGGACAAGTTTTACATGTAAAAGGAAATTTATTGTTAATTGGTGATGTTAATCCAGGCGGAACGGTTATCGCTGGGGGGAATATTTTTGTCGTAGGATCATTAAGAGGAATTGCACATGCGGGGTATTATGGGGATTCAGATGCTGTAATCGCTGCATCTGTTATGAACCCGATGCAACTTCGAATTAGTGATGTGGCAATGCGGGCTCCGGAAGAGAAAGAAGACGGAGCGGAGGCGGCAGAATGTGCGTATATTAATGAGAACAATCACATTGTTGTCGATCGACTGCAACTTCTCACTCATCTTAGACCTAATTTAACAAAGTTAGAAAGGGGAATTGTATAGCTGTGGGAGAGGCAATAGTAATTACATCTGGAAAAGGCGGTGTAGGTAAAACTACAACGTCTGCGAACATTGGGACAGCCCTAGCGTTATCTGGAAAGAAAGTGTGCTTAATTGACACAGATATCGGTCTTCGAAACTTAGACGTAGTAATGGGGCTGGAAAATCGTATTGTATTTGATCTTGTTGATGTCGTTGAAGGGCGTTGCCGTTTACCTCAGGCTCTTATTAAAGATAAACGTTTTGATGATCTTTATTTATTACCTGCAGCACAAACGAGTGATAAATCAGCGGTAACACCTGAACAAATGGATGAATTAATACAAGTATTACGTCAAGATTATGATTACATATTAATTGATTGTCCTGCGGGGATTGAGCAGGGATTTAAAAACGCGGTAGCTGGTGCGGATAAAGCAATTGTTGTTACGACGCCAGAAGTATCCTCAATGCGCGATGCGGATCGTATTATCGGGCTTTTAGAAAAAGAGGATATTGAACCACCGAAACTTGTTATTAATCGTGTGCGTAGTCATATGCTTCATGAACAGGATATGTTAGATGTTGATGAAATCGTACGTACATTGTCAATCGAGCTTCTTGGTGTTGTCGAAGATGATGATGAAGTTATTCGTGCTACAAATACAGGTGAGCCTGTAGCGTTGCAACCGAGCGGAAAAGCAGCGTTAGCTTATCGTAATATTGCAAGACGTTTGTTGGGTGAGAATGTCCCATTACAAGCATTTGAACAAGAAAAGGTATCGGTATTTACAAAGGTGAAAAACTTCTTTGGAATCCGTTAAAAGCACTTCGCATATTTGCGGAGTGCTTTCTTTTTTCTTCACACGAATATCTTCCATACCTAGCTCATACATATGTACAAACTGTATACAACTGTTTCTATGTACATTAGCTTAACGAAAGAAAGGAGACAGTATGAAGAATAGACGTGTAGAAGAAATTAAAAAACGGATTGCGAAGAGGAAGGCAGAGCAAGAAAGGATGGAGGAAGAGCAGTATTTTGCTGGAGGGAATTTTGATAGTGAAACAGTCTTTATTGAAGATGGAGAAAAGGAAATTCATCCTTTATTTCGAAAAGAAGTGTTTTTCTTCAAAGTATTGTTATCAGCAATATTAGTTCTTTCTGTCGCTATTTTATATAAGAATGCACCAGCTTCTTTCGACGGTGCTAAAGCTGTTACAGAAAAAGTGATGAAAGAAGAGTTTCAGTTTGCTACTGTAGCGAAATGGTACGAAAAACAGTTTGGAAAACCGCTCGTGTTCTATTCGCCTAATGAGAAAAAAGAAGAAACGATTCAGCAAAAAGATTATGCCATTCCTGCTTCCGGAAAGGTGATGCAAGGGTTTCAAAAAAATGGCCAAGGTGTATTTGTACAAACAGCTACAAATGCAACTGTTGAGTCAGTGAATGAAGGGCTAGTAGTTTTTGCGGGCAAGAAAGAGGAACTTGGTAATACAGTTCAAATTCAGCATGCAGATGGTACGGAGTCATGGTATGCAAATTTAAATGATATGTCAGTGAAATTATATGATTATGTTTCAAAGAAACAAAAAATTGGAACAGTGAATAATGATGCGAATAATAAAAATGGTAAGTTTTATTTCGCAATAAAAAAGGACGAAAAATTTATTGATCCGATTCAGGTGATTTCATTTGATTAAATATAGAGATGTTTTAACAAAGATTTCAGTACATCCGTTGTTTTGGGTTATTATTGTCATTGGTATTTTCACGGCACGTTTTAAAGAGTTACTACTGTTATTTTGTATCGTTCTCATCCATGAACTTGGGCATGCTTTTGCAGCGGCACACTATAATTGGCGTATTAAGAAGATTCAACTTTTGCCGTTTGGTGGTGTGGCTGAGCTTGAGGAACATGGGAATAAATCATTGAAAGAGGAACTAGTTGTTGTAATTGCAGGACCTATTCAACATATTTGGATGATGGCGGTAGGCTATATGTTGTTTGAAGCTGGTTGGCTTCATGCGGAATTATATTATTTCTTTATGTGGAATAATATAATTATTTTAGCGTTTAATTTACTACCTATTTGGCCTCTTGATGGTGGAAAAGTATTGTTTAACGTACTATCATATCGTTTTCCTTATTTACAAGCACATGAAAAGATGATGAAATTATCATGTGTTTTTTTTAGTGTCATACTAGGAGGGCAGTTACTTTGGAATAGTAACAATATTATGATGTGGGTACTACTCATATTTTTAGCGGTGTCGTTATATCAAGAATGGAAGCAAAGACGGTATGCCTTTATGCGTTTTTTATTAGAACGTTATTATGGGAACAAAAGAGGAATTGAAAAGATTGCACCGATTGAGGTGCAATCAGAAGATCATTTATATAAGATATTCACAAAATTTCGTAGAGGCTATAAGCATTCTATTATCGTCCGCGGAAAATATAAAGAACATTACACATTGGATGAAAATGAATTGCTTTATGCGTATTTTACTGAAAAACGAACAACTTCATCTGTTGAAGAATTAATCGGTTAGTGTTGACGTTAGCACTAACCTTTTATTATTGTAAAAGCAAAGAAGATTATAAAGTGAGGAAAGTATTTTGAAAACGTTATATATGAACTACGCTGGATCGGAAAAACGCGTTGCAATTGAAGAGAAGAAGAAAATTGTTGAGTTTTTATGGAAACGAAATGAAGTACAAGAGATTGTTGGGCATATTTATGTTGGACGTATCGTAAGAACGATTGCTGGAATGAATGCAGCTTTTGTAAATATAGGTTTAGAAAAACATGCTTATCTTTCGTACGATGATGTACCATCTTCTTATCATATACATGAAGGAAAAGCGGTACTCGTACAAGTTGTAAAAGAGGCAATTGATACGAAAGGGCCAAAATTGACAGCAAATATAGAATTTACCGGGAAATATGTCGTTTATATGCCATATGATGAAATGCGTGCGGTTTCTCGGAAAATAAAAAACAATAAAAGAAGGCAACAATTACTCCAAATTGAAGTAGAAGGGAAAGGAGGTTATATTTTCCGCTCAGCTTCTGAAAAAGGAGAAATTGAAGAAATACAAGCTGAAATGCAAAGGTTACAGCAGTTATATGAAGAGTTAAAAAGAAAAGAGGGACAAGGAAAGGCACCGTTACTAGTCCATCGACCAGCAACCTTTTTAGATCGTGTATTTCAAGAGAACCCAATTGAAACGATTGAAAAAGTAGTTGTAGATACAAGAAGTATAGTAAAAGAATTAGAAGAAAAAGTCGGTAAAGAAAAAATATCTTTTTATAATGAAAAGTCTTCAATGTTTAACCATTTTGGCATAGAGCGTGAGATTGAGAAAGCACTTCAAAAAATTGTTTGGCTCCCAAATGGTGCTTATTTAATTGTGGAACAAATGGAGACGATGACTGTAATTGATGTGAATACGGGTAAGTTTACTGGAAAACAGAATTTACAAGATACAGTCCTTCGTACAAATGAAGTAGCAGCTGAAGAGATAGCGCGTCAATTAAGACTCCGTGATATTGGTGGTATGATATTAATTGACTTTATTAATATGAAAAGAAGAGAAGATAAAGAAAAGATAAGAGAATGTCTCATCGCTGCTATGCAAAATGATCGAACATATACAAGAGTGCTCGGGTTCACAGAGTTAGGGATTTTAGAGATGACACGTAAACGTAAAAAACATTCTTTACGCGACGTATTACTTGAAGAGTGTGCACCGTGCAAAGCGACAGGCTATGTCATGTCGTATGAAACGATTGCGTATGAGCTAGAGAGAGAGCTAATTTCATATGGCAATATAGAAGATGAGGCAGTATTAATCTCTGCACCTAAAGAATTACAAAAACAATTTTTGCAAAAAGAATTACAAAAAAATATTCCATTTGAAATTTATTTCAAAGATGATATGATCGAAAAGTACGCTATTATCCGTTTTGGAAGTAAAAAAGAAATTATAGAACGGAAAAAATAGTTATTAGAACTTTCATTGACAATAGTCTATGATTCATGATAACATCTTTATGTTATAGTTTATAGCACCTAAACGGCTATATGCTACAACCGCACAAGACAGGTTCCTTAAAGGCATTTATGTCTACCTCGTTTTTGGCGAGTCTTAGTAATTAAGAGGAGGTGCAAGTATGTACGCAATTATCGAAACAGGTGGAAAACAAATCAAAGTTGAAGCTGGTCAAGAAATCTACATTGAAAAATTAGATGTTGAAGCTGGTGAAACTGTTACTTTTGACAAAGTTCTTTTCGTTGGTGGCGAAAACGTGAAAGTTGGTAGCCCAGTTGTAGAAGGTGCAACAGTTACTGCGAAAGTTGAAAAACACGGTCGCGCTAAGAAAATCATCGTTTTCAAATACAAAGCGAAAAAGAACAATCGTAAGAAACAAGGTCATCGTCAACCTTACACTAAGCTAGTTGTTGAAGCTATCAACGCTTAATTCTGGTTAACATGATTAAAATTACGATAAGTCGCACGAAATTAGGAAGTATCCAATCATTTAAAATGACTGGACATGCCGATTATGCGCCACATGGACAAGATCTTGTCTGTGCTGGAACTACAGCGGTTGTGTTTGGTTCCATAAATGCTGTGGAAGAACTTTGTAATGTGCAGGCAACTATTGAACTCGGAAGTGATGGTGGATTCTTAACGTATGAATTGCCTAATGATTTAGACGTTCATACAGCAGAAAAAGCACAGATACTTTTAGAAGGATTGGTTGTTTCGCTTAAGACGATCGAACTTGATTACGGAAAGTATATCCGTTTAATAGAAAAAGTGCAGGAGGTGTAACGTATGTTAAGATTAGATCTTCAGTTTTTCGCATCTAAGAAAGGTGTAGGTAGTACAAAGAACGGTCGTGACTCTCAGTCAAAACGTCTTGGTGCTAAACGCGCAGATGGTCAAACGGTTACAGGTGGTTCAATTCTTTACCGTCAACGCGGTACAAAAATTTATCCAGGTGTTAACGTTGGTCGTGGTGGCGATGACACTTTATACGCGAAAGTTGACGGCGTAGTACGCTTCGAGCGTCTTGGCCGTGACCGCAAACAAGTGAGCGTATATCCTGTTGCTCAAGAAGCATAAGAACTCACGGAAAACTCTAACCTGAGTGCAGGTTAGAGTTTTTCTATATTAAGGAGTATCTAAATGAATAAAAAATGGACAATTATAGATGCATTGCGCCATTCAAGACATGATTGGCTCAATCGTATGCAGATGGTGAAAGGAAACCTTTCCCTTGGAAAAGTGGAAGAAATTCATAGTCTCATCGATCGTTTTGTCCAAGAAGCGAGACAAGAATCCAATCTGATGGGGCTATCAATGCCTTTATTTTCAGAGTGGATTTTAACATATAATTGGAAACAGCAGCCGTGCTTATTGGAGTACGAAGTATTAGGGAATTTACATAACTTATCTCACTTAGATGAGACTGTATGTACATGGACGAATCAATTTTTCTCAATGCTTCAGCATAGTTTAGACGTATATGTTGAAAATTATGTTTGTATCACAATTGAATGTGACGCGGAGAATGCTCGTTTCTTTTTTGATTTTCGTGGTAAGCTAACGAGTGTAGAAGAACTACAGAATTGGCTTGCGAACCAAAACAATAAATGGTATTCCATTTCTTATACAGTAAGAGACGAAGAAGTCTCAGTTATATTACAACCAATTGAAAAAAGTGTGGTGAAATAATGTTTGTAGATCAGGTCAAGATATATGTAAAAGGCGGCGACGGTGGTAACGGAATGGTTGCGTATCGTCGTGAGAAGTATGTTCCAAAAGGTGGCCCAGCAGGTGGCGACGGTGGTAAAGGTGCAGATGTTGTTTTCGTTGTTGAAGAAGGCTTACGTACATTAATGGATTTCCGCTACCAACGTCATTTCAAAGCTGATCGTGGTCAGCACGGAATGAGTAAAGGGCAGCACGGTCGTAAAGCTGAAGATTTAATCGTTAAAGTTCCACCTGGAACGGTAGTAAAAGATGAAAAAACAGGCCAAATTCTTGCGGATTTAGTAACACATGGACAATCAGCTGTTATTGCAAGAGGTGGCCGTGGTGGTCGTGGTAACTCACGTTTTGCTACTCCAACGAACCCAGCGCCAGAAATCGCTGAGAACGGGGAACCAGGTCAAGAGCGTGATGTCATTCTAGAACTTAAAGTACTAGCAGACGTTGGACTTGTTGGATTCCCAAGTGTAGGTAAATCTACATTATTATCTGTCGTATCATCAGCACGTCCGAAAATTGCAGAGTATCACTTCACAACAATCGTTCCAAATCTTGGTGTTGTTGAAACTGGTGATAACCGCAGCTTCGTTATGGCTGACCTTCCTGGACTAATTGAAGGCGCACATGCTGGCGTCGGACTTGGTCATCAATTCCTGCGTCATATTGAGCGTACACGTGTAATCGTGCATGTAATTGATATGTCTGGTTTAGAAGGCCGTGATCCATATGAAGATTACGTAACGATTAATAATGAATTAAAAGAATACAATCTTCGCCTAACGGAGCGTCCACAAGTTGTTGTTGCAAACAAAATGGATATGCCAGATGCAGAAGAAAACTTACAAGCATTTAAAGAGAAAGTGGGAGACGAAGTAAAAATCTTCCCAATCTCAGCTGTAACGAAACAAGGTGTTCGTGATTTACTATTTGAAGTAGCGAACTTATTAGAAACAACACCTGAATTCCCAATACATGAAGTAGCGGATGAGTCTGATACAAGTGTAATGTACAAACTTGAGACTGAAGGTGTTAAATTTGACATTACACGTGAAAGTGATGGCACGTTTGTTATCTCTGGTTATGATATCGAGAAAACATTCAAGATGACAGACTTCTCACGTGATGAATCTGTACGTCGTTTCGCTCGCCAAATGCGCGGAATGGGTATTGATGAAGCGCTTCGTGCACGTGGCGCAAAAGACGGAGATATTGTAAAAATTCTTGAATATGAATTTGAATTTATCGACTAAGACTGCCGAAATACGGCAGTCTTTTTTTATCTCACTTTAATGGGCAGTAAGACCCTTATCTCAAAATGTAGCGAAAGCAAAGAAGTTAGGTGGAGGGAAGAAAAACCCCCCACTGATTAAAGGTTCACTTTATATCGTAAAAGTCTGATTTATACAGGAAAAAATCCCCACTAATTAAATTTTCAATTTATAATAGAAAAAGAAGTGGTTTTATAAGAACTTTTTATGGGGAGAAAGTGAACATGTATAAAATATTAATCGTAGAAGATGATGAGAAAATCGCGGGGATATTAGAGGAACATTTAGAAAGGTATGGCTATCAGTCATTTAGAGCGAGTGATTTACGGCATATAAAAGATGAGTTTGTAAAAGTAAATCCACATCTCGTGTTACTTGATATTAATTTACCGTATTTTGATGGTTTCTATTGGTGTCGTCAAATCCGCACTGTATCGAATGCACCAATTATTTTTGTTTCTGCAAGAACGGGGGAAATGGATCAAGTAATGGCAATTGAAAATGGCGGAGATGATTACATTACGAAGCCATTCCATTTAGACATTGTAATGGCTAAGGTGAAAAGTGCACTTCGTCGTGGGTATGGTGAGTATGCTTCTGCGGCAGAAAGCGATTGTTTAGGTGTAAATGGACTGTTGTTATTCCCATCTCAGCACGTTGTTGAGTGGCAAGGACAACAAACAGAACTGACAAAAAATGAATTTTACTTATTAGAGTGTTTAATGAAACAAGCAAATCAATATGTAACGCGCGAAGAATTGTTAGAAGCCCTCTGGGATGAGGTAGCTTTTGTTGATGATAATACATTAACCGTAAATGTAAAACGTGTAAGGAAGAAACTAGAGGAGCTCGGCATTAAAAATGCAATTGTAACGAAACGTGGATACGGTTATGCGCTTCTTACAGAGTGGGGAGAAGGACATGAAGGTTAAAGATTACCTTATGGACCGCTTTTCTTTAATTCTTTCTTACATTATTAGCCTCTGTTTATTTGGGCTCGTTTTGCAGTTGCAAAGTCTTTTAGAAAAGCGATCTATTGATTGGAATACATGGTTATACGGACTTTTATTAGGGATAGTTGTGTTTACTGTATACCTTATTTACGATTACCGAAAACGGAGTGTATTTTTAAGGAGGATCGAAAAATATGTTACTAGCGGAAATACATTACATGATTCCTTATTTATTGATACTTCTTATACGGCAGAGCAAGAGATGGTCGTTGAATCGTTTACGCTATTAAGACAGCAATATATGAATGAAGTTTATAAACAACATGCAAAAGAACAACAGCAAATGATATTTATGAACCAATGGATTCATCAAATGAAAACACCGGTATCTGTTATTGAGTTGCTATTACAGAAGTTTGGTAAAGAGCATCGTGAAGCAAGAGCGACAGTTGAAAGTATTCGTGAAGAAAATAATCGCATACTAAATGGTTTAGATTTAGCGTTACATATGGCAAGGCTAGAGAAGTTTGCGAAAGATTATAAAGTAGAAGTAGTAAATGTGATAGATATTATTAGAGGTATTATTAATGAAAATAGAAAGTCCTTCATTCAATCGTCTGTATTTCCGAAAGTGATGTTTGAGGAAGATACTTGTATGGTTGCCTCTGATAGAAAATGGCTTAGTATTGCTATAGGACAAATTGTTGTAAATGCAATTAAGTATACAAAAATTTCGGAAGCAGAGAAAAAGGAAATTCACTTTCAAATTGAAGAGAAAGATCAAAAGGTGTTATTACATATTAAGGACAATGGAATCGGTATTCCAGAGCAAGATGTAAAGCGTATATTTGATCCATTCTTTACAGGGGTAAATGGCCGGAAAACGAGAGAAGCGACTGGAATGGGTTTATATATTACGAAGGAAATTTGTGATAATTTACATCACGGTATGTATGTGCAATCGGCTGAAGGGGAAGGGACAACATTCACGTTCCAATTTGCAAAAGATGAAGAATATCATACATTAATGAGAAAAATGACAAAACTGTAAGATAACAAAACGTTTTGTAAGGGAAATCACTCGTTTCTTTTTCTTATTTTTCTTATAGTAAATGTAAGAAGAAAACACATAGGGGGATTAGAAATGAGTGTTCTTGAAGTAAAAGGATTAACGAAGGTGTACCAATCAAAAGGTTCAGTAGCGACGACTGCTTTAAACGATATAAATTTTAAAATAGAAGAAGGCAAATTTGTAGGGATTATGGGTCCTTCAGGGAGCGGGAAAACAACGCTTTTAAATTTATTAGCAACAATTGATAAGCAAACTTCAGGTCATGTGCTTGTAAATGGGGAAGAAATTAATCAAATGCGTGCTGCAAAATTAGCGGAGTTTCGCCGTACACATTTAGGATTCATTTTCCAAGATTTTAACTTACTTGATACGTTATCGATTAAAGAAAATATCATTTTACCACTTGTAATGGCGAAGAAATCTGTAAATGAAATCGATGCAAAAGTGCTTGAGATTGCAAAGTTTTTAAATATCGAGGGCATTTTAAATAAAAAGGTATATGAAGTATCAGGTGGCCAACAACAACGTGCAGCAGCTGCGAGAGCGATCATTCATGAACCGACGTTAATTTTAGCAGATGAGCCAACTGGAAACTTAGATTCTAAGTCGGCAAAATCATTAATGAGCGCGTTGCAAGATTTGCATGAACAAAAGAAAGTAACAATTGCAATGGTAACGCATGATCCAGTAGCGGCGAGTTATTGCGAACGTATTCTTTTCATACGTGATGGAGAGATTTTCTCAGAAATACATAAGGGAAGAACGAAACAAGCCTTTTTCCAAGAAATTCTGGACGTACTTGCGATGCTAGGAGGGGAATATCATGAACTTTCGCCAGCTCGCGCTTAATAATGTAAAAGGAAATTGGCGTAACTATAAAGCGTTTCTTATAAGCAGTTGTTTATCGATAGTCGTATTTTTCATGTATGCTTCCTTCATTTATCATCCAGATGTTGTAGGCGGTAATATTAGTATGAGGGAGATGATTTCAAAAGGGTTAGAATCGATGAATTATATTGTAGTCATCTTCTCAGCACTCTTTATTTTATATGCAAATTCAACGTTTTTACGAGCAAGGAAAAAAGAGTTTGGTCTATTAACATTAATAGGCGGAACAAAATCTCAGCTTGGCCGAATGATTATATTAGAACAGCTTATGTTAGGTAGTATTGCAATTGTAGTAGGTATTGGACTTGGTATGCTTTGTTCCAAATTATTCTTCCAAGCATTAAGCGTAATATTGAAAATAGATAAAACACTTCCACTCGTATGGAATAGTAAAGCGGTTTTGATTACAGCGGGTGTATACTTTATTTTATTTTTAATCTTATCATTGTTTAGCGTTTGGACAGTAGGACGCTTGCAAATTATTGATTTATTAAGAGAAGCAAGAAAGCAAAAAGTAGAGCCTTTTGCATTTACATGGTTATGTGTAGCCGGTATAGGATGTATTATTGCTGCATATGTTCTTTGTTTCCAAGTAACCATTATGAATTTTATTATATATTTCTTACCAATTGTAGGATTGACCATTGGCGGAACGTATTTACTATTTACACAAGGAAGTACAGTTGTATTACAAGCATTGCAAAAACGAAAACAATCTTTTTATACATATCCAAATATGTTCGTACTTAGCAATCTTATTTATAAAATGAAGGATAATGCTCGTTTTTTATTTGTAATTTCTATCATTACGGCGGTAGTATCTTCAGCAGTTGGTACGCTTTATGTATATTTTGAAAATATGAGTGCGAAAACGATAGAGCTTACGCCACATGCTATTTCATATGAGGAAAAGGGATTAAATACGCATAGCCTTATTAATGAAGAAAAAGTACAAGAGATTGTAAAAAGAAATGGGTTTGAAGATGCACGAAAAGTAACCTATGTAAAACTACCTGCAACACAGAAAATAATGTTGTTTAACAGTGAACGTGAAGTACCAATGGCGATTATTTCAGAAAAAGAATATAACGCGGAAGTGCGTAAACAAAAGAAAGAGCAAATTACAGAGGTTCATAATGCACCAGGTAGCGCGACGATGGTTATGGTTGATGCAGCAAATGAACTTATGAAAATAGATCGTACGAAACCGTATGAATTTAAGATTAACGGACAAAAGCAGTCTGTTCAATTAAACGAGCCAACGTCATATTCTGTTTTTAACGATAGCGAATATCTTATTGTGAATGATCAAGATTTTGAGAAATACGCAAAGCTCGTACCAGATGAAGAAAAGACGAAATATTACGGTTATTATATCGAGGATTGGAAAAATACAGAAAATCTTGTATTAGATTTGAAAAATGAAATTGCACCAGAAAAGCAAGGAGAATTGAGAAATTCAGTGTTTGCGTATAAGGATATAAGAGAAGGTGGAGCAATTACAATGTTCATCGGTTTCTTCGTAGCAGTACTATTCTTCTTCTTCGCTTGTAGTATGACATACTTTAAATGGTTTAACGATAAAGAGCAAGATCGTATTCAATTTAAATCGTTAAAGAGAATCGGTATGACAGATAAAGAAATTCGTAAAATTGCAATTCGACAAATGGGCGTTATCTTCTTTATCCCAATTGTAATTGGTGCCATTCATAGTGGATTTGCTCTTCATACGTTAGGAAAAATGCTTTATCTCGATTTATGGAAATCAGGTGCGCTTGTAATTGGAGCATACATTTTAGCTTCTGCGATTTACTTTATGATCGCGCAAAGAGGATATTTAAAACACGTGCAAAGCTAGAGAAACCTCTAGCTTTTTGCCTATGTAGTAAGTTACAGGAGGACGATAGATGAATATTCGGCAACTAGCGCTGCAAAATATAAAAGGAAATTGGCGTAATTATAAAGTGTTTTTCTTAAGTAGTTGTTTTGCAATATTTGCGTCTTTTGCATACATGTCTGTCATTGTACATCCGTATATGCAGGAGACGATGTGGTATCAAAACGTACGCTGGGGACTTATCATATGTAATGTTATTATCATTTCTTTTTTCGTCATATTTATTTTGTACTCTACTTCTATTTTCATAGAGGCACGTAAGAAAG
Source organism: Bacillus cereus group sp. Bc010 (assembly GCF_027716745.1). NCBI lineage: Bacteria > Bacillati > Bacillota > Bacilli > Caryophanales > Bacillaceae > Bacillus > Bacillus cereus group sp. Bc010. Next base: position 202,036 of record NZ_JAQFUY010000002.1, on the reverse strand, counting down.
AATTAGGATTATATATGTTAATGGGAGCGACGAAATCTAACGTAATTTGCGTAATTATGACCGAGCAAATGTTGATCGGAGTATTTGCTAATATTTTTGGCATTGGGCTTGGCATGATCTTTTTAAAGCTCTTCTTTATGGTGTTTAGTATGTTACTGGGGCTTCCGAAAGAACTCCCTGTCATATTTGACGTAAGGGCGATTGGTGTAACATTTATTACATATATGGTCGTTTTTATTTTGTTATCTTTTATAAGTGCTTTACGTATATGGAATATAAAAATCATTCGGTTATTGAAAGAATTTCGAGCAGATAAAAAAGAGAAGAAAACATCAATGTGGCTTTGTATATTCGGTTTTATTTGTTTAGGGATAGGATATGCGTTAGCGTTGCAAGCGACGATGCCAACGATAGCGTTATACTTTTTCCCTGTGTCTATACTTGTTTTTTTCGGAACATACTTTTCTTTTACACACGGTACAATCCAATTGTTAGAAATGATTAAACGAAATAAAAAGATTATGTATACATATCCGTATTTATTTATAGTGAATCAATTATCACATCGAATGAAGGAAAATGGTCGCTTTTTCTTTATGCTTTCTATGGCAACGACATTTGTAGTTACAGCAACAGGTACGGTGTTCTTATATTTTTCTGGTATGCAAGATATGTGGCGTGGCGGGGGCGTGCACTCATTTTCTTACATAGAAAAAGGTGCTTCTTCTCATGAAGTCTTTGCGGAGGGCACGGTTGAACAATTATTGCACCAATATGGATATGATGATTTTCAACTTATGAGTTTTGTTGGAGTGTATGCATCTTTTCAGTCCAATAAAGGAGAAACAGAAGTAGCGCCGCTTATAAAGGAAAGTGAGTACAATCAAGAGGCGCGAAAACAAAAACAGAAAACGTATCATCCTAAAAAAGGAACAGTTACACTTGTTTATTATAATAAATACAATAATTCGAATGTATATAATCAAAAAGAGATTCAATTGCAAGTAATGAATCAACCATATCAATTCGGATTTAACGGTCAGAAAGAAGGGGTTCAATTTAACCATCATCCTTCGCACATTAATGGTCTGTTCTTCGTTATGAATGATGAAGATTTTGACAGTATAGCAAATAAGGTTCCGGATTCTGAAAAAATGATATATCGAGGCTACACATTACCCAATATCGAAAATACGAAAAAATTAAATGAAGCTTTACGGAAACATATAAAACAAGATGATAATAACGCATTTCGAAGTAATATGGAGTTATATGTGAATATGAAAGAGTTCGGCGATATTACTCTATTTGTAGGCTCATTCATTAGTATATTATTCTTTCTTACTTCATGTAGTATTGTATATTTTAAATGGTTTCATAATATTTCATCAGATAGAAAGCAGTACGAAGCGCTATCTAAGCTTGGAATGACGAAAGAAGAAGTGTGGAAGATTTCTCGCTGGCAATTGTGTATGCTATTTTTTGCGCCAATTATAGTAGGGAGTATGCATAGTGCAGTTGCGTTATATACGTTTCATAATACGGTCTTTATGGACGGATCATTAAGAAAAGTAGGCGTATTTATTTTGTTCTACATTGCTGCATGCATTATTTATTTCTTCTTCGCCCAAAGAGAATATAGGAAACATTTAGACTAGCAAATGCTAGTCTTTTTTTAATATTCGAAATTTGCATAGAAGAATATAAAAAAGTATGGTATAACAGTAAGAAAACGAAAAAGAGGGGAAAAGACGATGATTCGAGTAGGATATTTAGGACCAGAAGCAACATTTACAAATATGGCGGTGAGTCGTTTTTTTCCGGAAGCAGAGCATGTACCGTATCGAACGATTCCAGATTGTATGGATGCAGCTGCAAATGGAAATGTAGATTATGCAGTGGTACCACTAGAAAATGCCATAGAAGGTTCAGTGAATATAACGATTGATTATCTTGTACATGAGCAACCACTTTCTATTGTAGGAGAAATTACAGTGCCCATTCAGCAACATTTACTTGTACATCCGCAGTATGCAGAAGTGTGGGAAGAAGTATATGCAGTGCATTCTCATCCACACGCTATTGCGCAATGTCATAAGTTTTTAAATGAAGAATTAAAAGGGATAACTGCTCGAGATATGACATCAACAAGTGCTGCAGCGCAATATGTGAAAGAACATCCTGAAGAAAAAATTGCGGCTATTGCAAATGAAGCGGCTGCAGAAAAATACGGATTAACGATCGTAAGACGAAGTATTCATACACATAAAAATAATCATACACGTTTCCTAGTGCTCCATAAGAAAAAGAAAGCAATACTCTCAAATAATGGAGAAAACCGCGGAGAGAAAACGACGCTTATGATAACGTTACCTGCTGATTATGCAGGGGCACTATATCAAGTGTTATCAGCTTTCGCATGGAGAAAATTAAACTTATCTAAAATCGAATCGCGCCCGATGAAAACAGGACTTGGAAATTACTTTTTCTTAATCGATGTCGATAAAGCATACGATGACGTATTATTGCCAGGCGTAACGATGGAACTTGAAGCACTTGGTTTTTCTGTTACGGTGCTGGGGAGCTATTCTTCTTATTGGTTGTAAGAGATGATTCTTTGATAATGAATAATTGGTTTTAGTGAATTCAAAAATGTCACCTTGTACCTAATAGATTATAAAGAAAAGGAGGATGCCATATTAAATATATCATCCTCCTTTTCTTACAGGCCTAAAAAAATCTAAAATGTAATATCCAATTTCGATAAGTAGTGGGTTAAATAGTAGTGTGGGATCAGAGGTAGAGCAGAATATCAGTCATAGAGGAAATTTAGAGAGGTCTTCTTGTTTTTTACTTATATAGATTGATTTAATTCGTAAAATAGCTCTACACTCTAATAACATGTACACTTATAAAAGTACTTTGATTAAGTTAGAATGCTAATGAGGGTGGTGGAAACATGAATGTCAGCTTATCAGCAACTGGATTTTGGAGGATGAAAGATTTAGAAAAGGAATATCCCGGAGATTTGTATTTAAATGAGGATGATGGGGGAATAGTATTATATATTCGTATACCTAATAAAGGACTTATTATGAGTTTTTTGGAACTGCCTCTTAAAATTCCCTTTATTACTGGAACTACTATAAATGGTGCTCAAATTACTCTTGTTGATTGTGTAAGAATAAGTACTGAGAGTAGGATAGGTTCAGAAGAGGTATTTGGATATCAAGCGACATTTATGCTTGATGGTGCAACTTTCAATCAAGAAGAAAAAATTAATTTTACACAAATGAAAATTGAAATACCAGGAATAATTCAATGGGGAGATACTTCAAACTATGTAAGGCCAGATTTAGATGATAAACATACACTTATAGGTTTAGAGATTGCAGAACCTATTAAAATATATGAGTGTGAAGAGTACAGCTTACTTTATTACTTGGATTTTAGCTCTCCATTTCAACTGATGAAAGAGGAGATAAATTTAAAACAAATTCCATATCTTATAATTGAATCTAGAACCGTCCAAACATTAGATTGGTTTATGGGGATAGCCAACCAAATGAAAAGGTTAATAGAAATAGCTATAGGAAAACCATTAGGTTTTGATTCTTTGATTGTAGAATCACCGGAAATTTATTATGAATTTGAAGGTAGAAAGAAACATAATAAACCATTAAAAGTTATACATGCATTTAAACAAAATATCAGTAGAGAAAGCAGCTCTAAACAGATGTTAAAGCATGATTATTTATTTAACTTAAGGGAGCTTGGACAAGCAAATTTTCCGCAATGGCAAGAAATATCGACTATTATGGAACCAATAATAGAACTGTATATTGATAGTCTATATAATGAAAATTTATCAATGAGTCGACATTTTTTGAATGTGGTACAGGCCTTAGAAACCTATCATTCTCGTAGAATTGCATATTCTCTTGATGCCTTTGAGATAAGGGTAGCTAAATTACTCGAAATCAGACCTGAACCCTTTCGAGAACAAGATAATAATTTCTTATTAGGTGGTAGTTACAAATTTGTTACATTAAGAAGTCGATTGGCTGATTTATTATTAGCGGACTTCAGTTTTTTCTTTCATACAGGAGACTTTAAACTGATGGATTTTCCTCAGTTAATTGCTAGTACAAGAAATTACTATACTCACTATGATCAAAAATTAGAAGAAAAGGCCCTTAAAGGTGATGATTTAATAAATGCTTATCATGTCCTCCAAAACATCTTGGAATTCTATTTACTTAAAGAATTTGGATTTGAAGAAGGCTTTATCCACGAAAGAATAAGAAAAAGAATACAGCCCATAGTAATTAGTAATGAAATAAAGAAAGCTGATAAAAATAAAAGCTATAAATAACTTATGAAAATTTGAATAATTACTATGGTTTCATTGGTATTACAATTATGCTTAGTAGTAACTATAGAAATTATATTGAATTTTATAAAATACTTTTTTGGATTTCTGTTAAATGGAATTTTGAACTCTACACAACAATACAAGTTTCGGTACTGTTAACAAATAATTAGAAATTTATAATAGAAAAAGCTGAATAAAATTATGTCTGTAATGACAACGCTAGTAGGGGAAATATAATTAAACTTTTTCGAAATACATTTAGTACGAATATGTGAGTTGAAAATTAAACAGTATTCGTTTGCATATGCAATAAAAATAAAAAGACCGACACATATTAAGACTAGTATGCGTTAGTCTTTTTATTTTTGAATTTTTACTTTGATAATATCTATAAGTGGGATTCTTTATTTTAACTTCGCAAGACGCTCTTCTAATTGACCACGCCAAACGTCAGCTAGTGCTGGAACAGCAAGAATCTTTTCGATGCCATCTCTATCTTTTCTATTATGAAAATAAATTTCGTTAGAGAACAAGACAGAAACATTGCTCGGTTGACGCTCTAGTAATGTGATTTTTGAATCTTTACGTACAGTACCTTCCTGAAGAACGCGGCATAGGTAGCCAGTAAATCCAGTTGCTACAATGCGCGGCAGTATGCCAGGAATGCCGAGGCGTTTTGAAATCGTACTACAAGGTACTCTTGCTTGTGTCACCTGAATGATTGCTTCACCTAATTTGTATGTATCTCCGATGCATACATCACGTTCTAACATATTTGTTACGGTAATGTTTTCGCCAAATGCAGAAGCGGGGAGTGTTGTTTGGAATTCCTCTTCCCATAGTGCGTAATGCTCGTGTGGATACACGCAAACGGCGCGATCAGGTCCACCATGGTGTTTTAAATCCGCTACGTCATCACCAAGGAAGCCATCTTTTGAGAGAAAAGCTTCTTCGGTAAGTTCTTTACATATACCAGTAATCATTTCTTTATCTTCGCTATATTTCATTTGTTTCGGTTTGCCAATGCTAAAGTGAACGAGTTCAATTCCCATATTTGATCTCCTTTACGATTGATTACAATATTATAGCATTAAAAAAGCACAGAGAATGATAAAAACTCTGTGCTTTACATTAATAAACGAGAAAACCAGCTTTATCTAGTGCCTCGCAAGCTGCATCTAACTTTTCTTTTGAATCTGCCTCAATAGTATGTAAGTGAATACCGTCTGTTAATTGCGAAAGATAGGACGCATTTGTGTTTTCGATTTTTTGTAAATATTGCTCTACATCAAAGCGATTGCTTACCATGATGGATGCTGTTAAGTCACCGTATACAGGATGCTCAACTTTTACATCTTTAATTGTAACGCCGTGGTCAACAAGCATTGTAAGTTCTTGATGTACTTCTGCTGGCTTATGTTGGCATACAATTACGCGTTCGAAAGCTTGTTGTTTCTCTTGTGGTTTTAAATATAAATAGCCTTGAGCAGTTGCAATGATCGGTTCGTTTCGTGCTTTAAGCAAGGAAATATCTTGCACGATAACTTGTCTACTTACATTCGTTTTTTTCGATAGCTCATTCCCGGATAACGGTTCATTTGCAGCGAGAAGCCACTGAAGGATAAGCTGTCGTCTTTCTTCACCTAAAATCTTTTTTTGTTCATTTTGTTTCATTATGATTTAACACCTCTATAAAATTGATTTCCAATTGTGTGTAGTGCATGAATAGTAGTATCAATTTGATCTTTCGTTGTTTGTTGTCCGAAAGAGAAGCGGACGTATTGTTTTGCCTCTTCATACGTTTTTCCAATTGCAAGCATTGTTTTCGAAGGTTCTTGTTTACCAACTTGGCAAGCACTTCCGGTAGAAATGGCAATACCGCGGCGATTACATTCTAGCATTGTATATTGACCTTCTATTCCTTTTATTGTAACCCCAATAATATGTGGTAAACAAGAAGTAGAATGACCTTCTACTTCAATTTCTAGAGGAAGTGCTTGTAATCGCTCTAAAAAGTAGGATCGTAACTCTTTAAAACGTAAACTTTCTTCCTGTTGATTTTTCAATATATTCTCAGCAGCTGTTAAAAAAGCTGCGATGCCAGGAACGTTCACTGTACCTGGACGAAATCCTTTTTCGTGAGAAGTCCCCGGAAATATTTGTGTCCAGCGAACTTGCGGATTGATATAGCAAGCGCCGACACCTTTTGGTCCGTATATTTTATGTGCTGAAACAGAAAGACTATCAATCCCCATCTCAAAAACATGAATAGGAAGTTTACCAAAGGTTTGTACACAATCTGAATGAAATAAAACGTTATATTTTTTTAAAAGTGCCCCAATCTCTGCGATATTTTGAACGGTTCCGATTTCAGAGTTTCCGTGCTGTATACTTGCTAGAACAGTATCTTCTGTAATAGCTGCTTCTAAATCTATTAAATGAATGAGTCCATTTTTATCAACAGGAATTTCAGTAATTGTATACCCTTTTGATTGTAAGGATTGAAAATAACTTCGAATGGATGCATGTTCCATAGGTGTAGTAATAATATGCTTCTTATTTTGGGCATTGAGAAGGGACTGAATCGCAAGGTAGTTCGATTCTGACCCACCGCTCGTGAAGAATACTCCTTGCTCCTTTCCGCCAATCATTTCGGCAAATGTTTTTCTACAAACTTGTAATAAAGAAGAGGCCGTTCCTCCAATATCGTGTAAACTTTGTTCATTTCCGAAGTATTGCGATGCTGCTTTCATATATGTTTGTAATGCTTCCGCGCTCATAGGTGTAGTAGCTGCATAATCAAGATATATCATCATGTAAGTTCCTCTCTCTAGTAAGAGTTACATTTCTTTTATTTTTTAAATGGTAGTGAAAATAAGAATTATAAAAAAACTCTTGTCATTATTTTAAAACTATGTAAATATAGGTGTCAAGACAGTTGAAAAGTGTAAAGTAGGAGGCAACAATTATGCCAAGTGCAGATGTCTTAATTATTGGAAGTGGCGTTGCGGCACTTCGTGTTGCAAAAGAGATTTGTCACGAAAAGAATGTGATTATTATCACAAAGGAAACGAATCGTAATAATAATACATATTTAGCGCAAGGTGGAATTGCCGCAGCGATAGCTACATATGACAATCCAAATGATCATTTTGAAGATACGTTAGTAGCAGGATGTCATTATAACAATGAAGATGCGGTTCGTTATTTAGTTGAAGAAGGGCCGAATGAAATGAATCATCTCATTGAAAATGGAATGAAATTTGATGGAGATGAAACGGGCCCTCACCTTGGAAAAGAAGGTGCACATCGGAAGCGTCGTATTTTACATGCAGGTGGCGATGCAACAGGAAAGAATTTATTAGAGCATTTCATTCAAGAAGTAGTTCCGTACGTTACGGTAGTGGAACAGGAAATGGTGCTTGATTTTATTATAGAAAACGAAAAATGTGCTGGAGTTTTAACGCGAGATAGTGAAGGGAAGTTGAAGCGTTACGATGCAGATTATACGGTGTTAGCCTCAGGCGGGATTGGTGGTTTATATGCCTTTACTTCTAATGACAAAACAATTACGGGTGATGGACTTGCGATGGTGTACCGCGCGGGTGGGGAGCTTGTAGATTTAGAATTTGTACAATTCCATCCAACGATGTTATATGCGGGCGGGCGATGCTGTGGCCTCGTCTCTGAAGCGGTCCGCGGTGAAGGGGCTGTCCTTATAAATGGAAAAGGGCAGCGTTTTATGATGGATATACACCCAGACCACGATCTCGCTCCGCGTGATGTAGTGGCAAGAGCGATTCATGAACAGCTTTTGTCGGGTGAAAAAGTGTATTTGAACATTGAGTCTATCCAAAATTTTGAAGAACGTTTTCCAACTGTATCATCATTGTGTAAAAAGAATGGTGTTCATATAAATGAAAAACGCATTCCGGTCGTACCTGGTGCTCATTTTCATATGGGCGGCGTGAAAACAAACTGTGATGGAGAGACGTCCATTCCACATTTATATGCGGTTGGTGAAGTAGCTTGTAACGGTGTTCATGGAGCCAATAGATTAGCGAGTAATTCATTATTAGAAGGTCTTGTGTTTGGAAAAAGAATAGGACAACATATTTTAACGAAAGCGACAAAAGACAGATTGAACAACTTTGCTGAGAAGGAAAAGAAGTTTATCGTTCTGAATCATTTGCCGACGAAAGAAGAAATACAAGAATGTATGATGAAATACGTTGGGATTGTGCGAACAGAACAAAGTTTATCTTATGCAAAGAGATGGCTTAGTAAATACGGTGTTCGAAATATGATATTGCAACATGATGCTCTTACAAATGAAGAGATAACGATTGTGAATATGTTAACAGTTTGTGAGCTTATCGTCGTATCAGCTTTGCAAAGAGAAGAAAGCATTGGTGGCCATTATCGAAGTGATTATCCACATAGAAATAGCGTGAAAAAAGAAATCGTTCGAGTGAAAAGAAAACTACAACTTGTGTAATGAGGGGAAGAGGGGCTTTATGAATACGATAAAGGTTAAAGAAGCATTAAATCGATTTTTTCTAGAAGATATAGGAGAAAGAGATGTAACATCTCAGCTTATTTTTCCAGATAATTTACTTTCAAAAGGAACGTTTCTTGCAAAGGATACAGGGGTCTTTGCGGGACGTTTAGTCATTGAAGAAGGGTTTAAATTAATTGATGAGAGAATTGAAGTGGAGCTTCATAAAAAAGATGGAGATCTTGTAGAAAAAGGCGAAATAATTGCAACTGTCCAAGGACCAATCGCATCGTTATTAACGGCAGAGCGCGTTATATTAAACATTATCCAGCGTATGAGCGGGATAGCGACAATGACATACGAGGCTGTTCGTGCCTTAGATAGCAGCCATACACGCATTTGTGATACGCGAAAAACGATGCCAGGGCTACGCATGTTTGATAAGTATGCAGTCGTGTGCGGAGGCGGATTTAATCACCGCTTCGGCCTATATGACGGTGTCATGATCAAAGATAATCATATTGCTTTTGCTGGTTCTATTACGAAAGCTGTTACATCGGTGAAAGAAAAAGTAGGGCATATGGTGAAAGTAGAAGTGGAAACAGAAACAGAGGAGCAAGTGAGAGAAGCTGTAGCTGCTGGTGCAGATATTATTATGTTTGATAACCGTACACCAGATGAGATTCGGGAGTTTTCAAAGATTGTACCAAGTGCCATCGTTACGGAAGCATCAGGAGGCATTACAATTGAAGATTTGTCGAAATACGGAAAAACAGGGGTAGATTATATTTCACTTGGATCGTTAACACATTCAGTGAAAGCACTTGATATTAGTTTCAATATTGAGGCGTAAGGAAAGTGGCTTAGAGGGGGAGAAAGGAATATGAGTATTTTAGAAAAAGTACAACCGATTGAAACGATGTTACCAGAGCGTTATTACACGATGTCAACAGAAGATATGGAAAAGCGGGTTCGTGAAATTAAAGAAAAAATGGGGGAAACACTATTTATTCCAGGCCATCATTACCAAAAAGATGAAGTGGTACAATTTTCTGATGCAGCAGGAGATTCACTTCAGCTTGCGCAAGTTGCAGCGAGCAATAAAAAGGCGAAATATATTGTATTTTGCGGTGTACACTTTATGGCAGAAACAGCAGATATGTTAACGACAGATGATCAAATCGTTATCTTACCAGATATGCGTGCAGGTTGTTCGATGGCAGATATGGCAGATATTGAACAAACAGAAAGAGCGTGGAAAGAGCTCACAAAATTATTTGGAGATACGATGATTCCGTTAACGTATGTAAACTCTACAGCTGCAATTAAAGCGTTTTGCGGTCGTAATGGCGGAGCGACAGTAACTTCTTCTAATGCAAAACAAATGGTATCTTGGGCGTTTACACAAAAAGAGCGTCTCGTCTTTTTACCGGACCAACATTTAGGAAGAAATACAGCGTACGACTTAGGTATCCCGTTAGATAAAATGGCAGTATGGGATCCGTATACAGATTCATTAGAGTACGAGGGAGATATAGAAGAAATTCAAGTGATTTTATGGAAAGGACATTGTTCTGTTCATCAAAATTTTACAGTGAAAAACATTGAGAACGTACGGAAAAATCAGCCGGACATGAACATTATTGTACATCCAGAATGTTGCTACGAAGTTGTAGCTGCTTCGGATTATGCAGGTTCAACGAAATACATTATTGATATGATTGAAGCGGCTCCATCCGGAAGTAAATGGGCGATTGGTACAGAAATGAATTTAGTGAACCGAATTATTCAACAACATCCAGATAAAGAAATTGTTTCACTTAATCCGTTTATGTGTCCGTGTTTAACGATGAACCGAATTGACCTACCGCACTTATTATGGGCACTTGAAACGATAGAAAAAGGAGAAGAAATTAACGTTATTAGCGTAGATAAACAAGTGACTGAAGAGGCAGTTCTTGCATTAAATCGTATGTTAGAGCGTGTGTAAAGCAGCGGATTCCCGTTGCTTTTTTTCGTACATATAATCATAACGAGAACAAAATGGGCATACATTGTTTTGAAGAAATCATTGCGATTATCTTATACTTATTCCGCTTCTAATGATATTGAAAATCGAAGAAGTGATACAAGTGAAAAGAGGTTAACGTTATTTAGAAAGGGTTACTTCATGAGATTTGTTACTTATAGATAAGTTATACAGGAGGGGGAAAATTTGAAAATTCATATCGTGCAAAAAGGGGATACCCTTTGGAAAATTGCGAAAAAGTACGGAGTGGATTTTGATACGTTGAAAAAAACAAATACACAACTTAGCAATCCAGATTTAATTATGCCAGGTATGAAAATTAAAGTACCATCAAACAGTGTACACGTAAAACAGCATGCTGGAGCAGGTTCAGCACCTCCAAAACAATACGTAAAAGAAGTGCAACAAAAAGAATTTGCAGCAACGCCAACGCCGCTTGGAATAGAAGACGAGGAAGAAGTTACGTATCAATCAGCACCAATTACACAAGAGCCTGCCATGCAACAAACACAAAAAGAAGTGCAAGTAAAACCACAGAAGGAAATGCAAGTGAAACCACAGAAGGAAATGCAAGTGAAACCACAAAAAGAAGTACAGGTAAAACCACAGAAGGAAATACAAGTGAAGCCGCAAAAAGAAATACAGGTGAAACCGCAAAAAGAGGTGCAAAAAGAACAGCCAATTCAAAAGGAAAAACCAGTTGAAAAACCGTCTGTTATTCAAAAACCACCTGTTATAGAAAAACAAAAACCAGCGGAAAAAGAAAATACGAAGTTTTCGGTAAATGTGTTACCGCAACCGCCGCAACCACCAATAAAAACGAAAAAAGAATATAAAATTTCAGATGTAATTAAAAAGGGAAGCGAGTTAATTGCTCCTCAAATTAATAAAATGAAACCTAATAACATCATTTCTCCGCAAACGAAAAAAGATAATATAGTGTCACCGCAAGTAAAGAAAGAAAATGTAGGAAACATAGTGTCACCGCAAGTAAAGAAAGAAAATGTAGGAAACATAGTATCACCACAAGTAAAGAAAGAAAATGTAGGAAACATAGTATCACCGCAAGTAAAGAAAGAAAATATAGGAAACATAGTGTCACCGCAAGTAAAGAAAGAAAATATAGGAAACATAGTGTCACCGCAAGTGAAGAAAGAAAATGTAGGAAATATAGTGTCACCAAATGTATCGAAAGAAAATGTAGTTATTCCGCAAGTAATACCGCCAAATATTCAAGTGCCAAACATAATGCCAATGTTGGATAATAATCAACCACCAAATATAATGCCAATCATGGATAACAATCAACCACCAAATATAATGCCAATCATGGATAACAATCAACCACCAAATATAATGCCAATCATGGATAATAACCCAATACCAAACATAATGCCGATCATGGATAACAACCAAATGCCGAACATGATGCCGATCATGGATAACAACCAAATGCCAAATATGATGCCAATCATGGATAACAATCAAATGCCGAATATGATGCCAACCATAGATAACAATCAAATGCCAAATATGATGCCGATCATGGATAATAATCAACCACCGAATGTGATGCCGCCGAATCCGTATTATCAACAACAAAATCCATACTATGGTATGCCGTATCAGCAAGGAGCGCCGTTTGGACCACAGTATACGTCTATGCCAAATCCCAATATGATGCCGATGGATAATAATATGCCGCCGCTTGTGCAAGGAGAGGAAGATTGTGGATGCGGTGGAGAGAGTAGGCTATATAGTCCACAACCTGGAGGGCCGCAATACGCGAATCCTTTATATTATCAACCAACTCAATCAGCATATGCACCACAGCCAGGAACGATGTATTATCAACCAGATCCACCAAATGTATTTGGGGAGCCAGTTTCAGAAGAAGAGGATGAAGAAGAAGTTTAAAAAAAGGTGGGATGATTATTCCCACCTTTTTTGTATGTAAAGTCGTTCTGAAAACGGAAGAGCTATATCAAATGTTAGAAAATTCCCAGTGAAATATTAACAGTGTAAAAACCTGCTCTGTTACTCATCATAAGAGGGAGCTTTGCAGAAGAGAAGCTCATTCTAACAGAGGGGGTTTTTCTATTGAATACGAAAGTAAAAGTGATTGCTGCTTCTTTGTTAGTTACTAGTGCATTAGCTGCATGTGGTACACCAAAAAACAATGCAATGGATGGACGTAACTACAATTACGAGCGTACATCTTATAATGATACTCACCAGTATCGTGATAATGTGACGCGTAACGATCGTTATACAGACTATGTAACATATAGAAATGGTCGTAACGATACAGGATACAACTATTACCGTGATGTAAATTACAACGGTCAAATTGCTAATCCGCATCCAACACGTAATATTACAATGAACAATTCATACATTAACAATGATGGTAAAACTGCAGAAAGAATTACGAATCGTGTGAAACGTATGAATAACGTGGACCGCGTGTCTACAGTTGTATATGGAAACGATGTAGCGATTGCAGTAAAACCACGTAATACAGTGACAAATGAAACGGCGATGGCGAACGAAATTCGTCAAGCTGTTGCAAATGAAGTTGGAAACAGAAACGTATATGTTTCTGTAAGAAATGACATGTTTACTCGTGTCGATGCAATGAGTACACGCTTACGTAACGGTACAGTTACAAACGACTTTAATCGTGACATAGTAAATATGTTCCGAGACATTCGTTACGGTTTAACTGGTACAGTACGATAGCGAAATAAAAGAGGAAGGGTAGCCCTTCCTCTTTATTGCTTTTGACTATAGTATACATTTGAACTCTATATACTTTATCTATAGAGTGCTTCTTCTAGCATTTTTTCACCATCTTCTTTTATTTTATCAGGATTGTTTTTATAATGGGAATCCCATTTGTTATACTCTTTACATTCATCGCTATTTAGAAACTCTGGACAACCGTTACTTGAGGAAGATTTAGTATTGTATTCTGAATTATTATTTTCACTGGAAATATCAATATCATATTCAGAAGAGGTGTTATTAACGGAATCATCATCTTCGTTGTCTTCATCATTAATGGGATTGGTATTAAGATATGAATCGTTTTCGTAAATGTCATCTTTTATTGAATCATTTGAGCAACTTGATAAGATGAATAGAGATGTAATAAGTAAGGTTAGTTGTAGTATTTTGTTCATAATAACTTTTCTCCAATTCTATTTTAAAATTCGATTAATCAATTATTGCATTTTAAAGCTTTTAATTCCATATAAAACCATTTTTATTGAATAGAAAATATATATAGAATAAATACAAAACAAAGATAATAAAAAATATCTTGTTTTTTATTTTTATTAATGTTATATTAGCAAAGCGATGAGCTAATTTACGTAAGACGAGAGATATGCTTAAGTGCTAAACACGCGAATGTGGTCGCCTGGTCTCTCGCCGTAAACGCATCAAGACGCCTGCTTTGCAGGCGTCTTTCATTTTATATAAAACAAATGCTAGTGCAGATAAGGATAAAACTTTATCTGCATTTTTTTATTTTTGAGAGAAATGTAATACGGTCATTTATATGGATAAAACCCCCATTTCCGGAAAAACTACTAATGAAAGTATGATCTTGCCTAAAAGAGGTGAACGGAAATGAAATGGATACTGATTGCGATGCAAGCTTTCGTTATGATGTTTTGTTTCGTTTATGGAACGAGTGCGAAGGCGGAAGGGCCAGTACCAGAAGTAACAGAGAAAGACCCTCAAGTTACAATTTTATTAGAGCGAATGTATGTTGATGGAGAAGTAAGTGAGGAAATCTTTACAGAAAAAGTAGCAAACTTAGAAAAGTTTTTACAGCAGTATAAAGAATGGCAGCTCGTTGATCGTGATGATGTACAAATCGTATTACAAAAGAAAGTTGACGATATTTCTCCGTTATTAAAAACGAGCGGTTATTTTGGAGTGTCAGAGGAAGGGATATTACAAATTTTCAAAGGTGTACCGAAAAGCGATAATGCGATTCATTCCTTCTTTCAAATTGATATGAAAAAGCTCGAGAGTTATGAGCGTGCGAAATTGAAACGTGGTATTCGTATTAAATCAAAAGAAGGTTTTGTGAAGACGATTGAAAAAATGAAACAATATGCAGTGCAAAATAAGAAAAAAAGCAGCTCATGGTGAGCTGCTTTTTTTCTTATTTATTTTTATCTAAAATTTGTTTTGCGATTTCATCGATTAGCATATCTTTTCCGATTGGATTGAAAGCTTTCGTAGGAAAATAACAGAAGTTTCAAATAGAGAACATTTGTTGGGGCAGTCTCGCTTTTCTATCATTAAATATGTTAAAATGGAATACATGATTTAAGAGGGAGAGATCGTATTTTGTTTGAATATGTTACAGGTTACGTGGAGTATGTAGGACCGGAATATGTCGTAATTGATCATAATGGAATTGGTTATCAAATTTTCACACCGAATCCGTATGTATTTCAAAGAAGTAAGCAAGAAATCCGTGTCTATACATATCATTATGTGAGAGAAGATATTATGGCGCTTTACGGGTTTAAAACACGTGAAGAGCGTTTATTATTTACAAAGTTGTTAGGTGTGTCTGGTATTGGACCAAAAGGCGCTCTTGCAATATTAGCTTCTGGTCAAACAGGACAGGTCGTTCAAGCGATTGAACATGAAGACGAGAAGTTTTTAGTGAAGTTCCCGGGCGTCGGAAAGAAAACAGCACGCCAAATGATTTTAGATTTAAAAGGAAAACTAGCAGACGTTGTACCAGATGCATTTGTTGATTTATTCTCAGACGAAGAACGTTTTGATGAGAAGAAAGGTTCGTCAGCTGAGCTTGATGAGGCGCTGGAAGCTCTGCGCGCACTTGGATACGCAGAACGAGAAGTTTCTCGCGTTGTACCAGAGTTATTAAAAGAATCATTGACGACGGATCAGTATATTAAAAAGGCACTTAGTCTTTTACTAAATGGTAAGAGGTGAGTATAATGGACGAACGTCTCCTTTCAGGGGAATCTGCATATGAAGATGCGGATTTAGAATATTCATTACGGCCACAGACGCTCCGTCAGTATATTGGCCAAGATAAAGCGAAACATAATTTAGAAGTGTTTATTGAAGCGGCGAAAATGCGTGAAGAAACGTTAGATCACGTGCTTTTATATGGACCACCAGGTCTTGGTAAAACGACGCTTGCGAATATTATTGCCAATGAAATGGGCGTAAATGTTAGAACAACTTCAGGACCGGCAATTGAAAGACCAGGTGATTTAGCAGCTGTATTAACATCGCTTCAACCAGGGGATGTATTATTTATTGATGAAATTCATCGTTTGCATAGATCAATTGAAGAAGTACTATATCCTGCGATGGAAGATTTTTGCCTTGATATTGTAATTGGAAAAGGACCTTCAGCACGGTCTGTACGTTTAGATTTACCGCCATTTACATTAGTTGGAGCAACGACGCGTGCAGGTGCGTTATCAGCGCCGCTTCGTGACCGTTTCGGTGTGCTTTCAAGATTAGAGTATTATACAGTAGATCAGCTTTCTGAGATTGTTGAACGTACAGCAGAAGTATTCGAAGTTGAAATTGACTCGTTAGCCGCACTAGAAATTGCAAGACGTGCTCGTGGTACACCTCGTATTGCAAATCGTTTATTACGACGTGTACGAGATTTTGCACAAGTTCGTGGTAACGGAACGGTTACGATGGAAATTACACAAATGGCATTAGAATTGCTGCAAGTAGATAAATTAGGTCTAGATCATATTGACCATAAATTATTGCTTGGTATTATTGAGAAGTTCCGTGGTGGTCCAGTTGGATTAGAAACGGTTTCGGCAACGATTGGAGAAGAATCTCATACGATTGAAGATGTGTATGAGCCGTATTTATTACAAATTGGCTTTTTACAACGAACGCCAAGGGGTCGAATTGTAACGCCACTTGCATATGAGCATTTCGGAATGGAGATGCCAAAAGTATGACGGAGATGCCAAAATTGCTTATTACAGCAGGGATCTTACTTATCGTTGTTGGCTTAGCTTGGAAGTTCATTGGAAGACTTCCAGGCGATATTTTTGTGAAAAAAGGAAACGTTACCTTTTATTTTCCTATCATTACATGTATTGTGTTAAGTATTGTATTATCTTTTATTATGTATATAATAAATCGATTCAAATAAGAAATAGGTGGATATAGTTATGGATATTAATCTGTTTGATTTTCATTTACCAGAAGAACTTATTGCACAAGTCCCATTAGAAGAGCGTGAAACATCAAGATTAATGGTGTTAGACCGTGAAACAGGCGATATTGAGCATAAACATTTTACGGACATTCTTTCTTACTTACATGAGGGGGATTGCTTAGTTTTAAATGAAACGAAAGTAATGCCTGCTCGTCTGCACGGTGTGAAAGAAGATACAGGCGCACACATTGAAGTACTTCTTTTAAAACAAGAAGAAGGCGATAAGTGGGAGACGCTTGTTAAGCCAGCGAAACGTGTAAAAGAAGGAACTGTTATCTCTTTTGGCGAAGGAAAATTAAAAGCAACTTGCACAGGAACTGCAGATCAAGGTGGACGTCAGCTTGAATTTTCATATGACGGCATCTTCTATGAAATTTTAGATGAACTTGGAGAAATGCCACTTCCTCCATATATTAAGGAAACGCTGGAAGATCGCGATCGCTATCAAACAGTATATGCGAAAGAAATCGGTTCAGCAGCAGCGCCGACAGCAGGACTTCACTTTACAGAAGAGTTACTGGAGAAGTTAAAACAAAAAGGCGTTGAGTTAGCTTTCATTACACTTCACGTAGGGCTTGGAACATTTAGACCAGTTTCTGCTGATACGATTGAAGAACACCATATGCACGCAGAATATTACCATATGTCTGAAGAGACGGCGGCATTATTAAACCGTGTAAAAGAGAATGGTGGACGTATTATTACGGTAGGTACGACTTCAACTCGTACGTTAGAAACAATTGCGACAGATCATGACGGCAAGCTTTGTGCTGCTTCTGGTTGGACAGACATTTTCATGTACCCAGGTTATGAATTTAAAGCAATTGATGGTTTAATTACAAACTTCCATTTACCGAAATCAACATTAATTATGCTTGTAAGTGCATTTGCAAACAGAGATAATGTACTTCATGCTTATAATGAAGCAGTAAAAGAAAAATATCGTTTCTTTAGCTTTGGTGATGCAATGTTCGTTGCCTCTCACGCTAAAATGGGAAACAAATAAAAGGAGTAAATTATGACAGCAATTCGTTATGAATTTATTAAAACTTGTAAACAAACAGGTGCCCGTTTAGGACGTGTACATACGCCGCACGGTTCATTTGATACACCAACATTTATGCCAGTTGGTACACTTGCAACAGTTAAGACAATGTCACCAGAAGAATTAAAAGCAATGGATTCTGGCATTATTTTAAGTAATACGTATCATTTATGGTTACGTCCAGGTCACGAAATCATTCGTGAAGCAGGCGGTTTGCATAAATTTATGAACTGGGATCGTGCAATCTTAACGGACTCTGGTGGTTTCCAAGTATTCAGTTTAAGTGACTTCCGTCGTATTGAAGAGGAAGGCGTTCACTTCCGTAATCACTTAAATGGAGATAAATTATTCTTATCACCAGAAAAAGCAATGGAAATTCAAAATGCATTAGGATCAGATATTATGATGGCATTTGATGAATGTCCTCCATTCCCAGCTACTTTTGAATATATGAAGAAGTCTGTAGAGCGTACAAGCCGCTGGGCAGAGCGTTGTTTAAAAGCGCATGAACGTCCACAAGATCAAGGTTTATTCGGTATTGTACAGGGTGGGGAGTTTGAAGAGCTTCGCCGTCAAAGTGCAAAAGACCTTGTTTCAATGGACTTCCCTGGTTACGCGGTAGGTGGTTTATCTGTAGGTGAGCCGAAAGATATTATGAACCGTGTACTTGAGTTTACAACACCACTTCTTCCAGACAATAAGCCACGTTACTTAATGGGAGTAGGTTCTCCTGACTCATTAATCGATGGTGCAATTCGTGGTATCGATATGTTTGACTGCGTACTTCCAACTCGTATCGCTCGAAATGGTACATGTATGACAAGTGAAGGCCGTCTAGTTGTCAAAAATGCGAAATTCGCAAGAGACTTCGGTCCGCTTGATCCAAACTGTGATTGCTATACATGTAAAAATTACTCTCGTGCGTACATTCGTCACTTAATGAAATGTGATGAAACGTTCGGAATTCGTTTAACGTCTTATCACAACCTTCATTTTCTGTTAAACTTAATGGAGCAGGTGAGACAAGCTATTCGTGAAGACCGTCTTGGCGATTTCCGCGAAGAATTCTTTGAACAGTATGGCTTTAATAAACCGAATGCTAAAAACTTCTAATACATAATTTAAAAGGAGGAACAAAAGATGAATCCAGGTATGATGAATATCGTTATGATCGTTGCGATGTTTGCGATTTTCTATTTCTTATTAATTCGCCCGCAACAAAAACGTCAAAAAGCAGTTGCTCAAATGCAAAGTGAGTTAAAAAAAGGTGATGCTATCGTAACAATCGGTGGCTTACACGGTACAATCGAATCAGTAGATGAGACGAAAATCGTTATTAAATCTGGTGGTTCACACTTAACTTTCGATCGTAATGCGATTCGTGAAGTTGTGAAAAACTAATGAGGAAGGCCCTGCATGAAATGTGCAGGGCTTTTTTTAGTTATTTTGTTTGGACATATTTACACCGAAAATGCCACCAAGTGTACTCGCACCCATTAATGCTAATTGGTAAAGTAACTGTGAGTTCGATAAAGTTTGAGAGAAACCTAAATAGTTAACTAGAAAAACAAGTATAGTGAATGTAAGTCCTGTTGTGAAGCCTACTAGCCAACCTTTCCCTTGTGCTTTTTTGCCGGCAGTAAACCCGGATATAAGCATAGATAAAAGTGCTAGTATAAAAATAGTAACAGCTAATGTTCCTTCATTCATATCTGTAAATTTTAATAAAAGAGCCATAATCATGCTAGTAACTGTTGCGAGAATTAATAGGATAACGATACCGAAGCCGATTGCAGTTGATAATTTTTTCGTTCCATCCATTTATACATTCCCCCTTTTTAATACAAGCATATTTTCCTTTTGCCTAAGTTAGACTATTTTCTTTTTTATAGGGGAGTCTATACGTAAAAAGGAGATGTAGAAATGGAATGGGTATCAATCATTGGCCGGACGATGCTTTTGTATATCATCATCTTAATTATTTTTCGTCTTATGGGTAAACGTGAAATTGGAGAGCTAAGTGTATTAGATTTAGTCGTATTCATTATGCTTGGTGAAATGGCAGTAGTCGCAATTGAAAATACCGATAAATCACTTTGGCACCAATTAGTTCCGATGACTTTTCTCATGTGTATACAAATTATTTTGTCAGTTATTTCGTTAAAGTATCAACGATTTCGGCATTTAATAGAAGGTGAGCCGGCTATTCTTGTAAATGCGGGAAAGATTGATGAAAAGAAGATGAGAAAGCAACGTTATAATATAGATGATTTAATGATGCAATTAAGGGAACAAGGAGTTGGAGACATCCGGGATGTAGAATACGCTATTTTAGAACCATCTGGGAAGTTATCTGTCTTTCAAAAACAAAAAGGCGGGCAGGATGTATTACAGTTTACTCTTCCTCTTATTATCGATGGCGAAATTCAATCGAATCATTTGCAAATGATTGAACATACAGATGAGTGGCTTGTTGGAAAATTAAAAAACTTAGGCTATAACGATGTAACACAAATTTTATACTGTAGCTTTCAAAATGGACAATTTTTTGTTGATTTGAAAGAAAACTAGAGGCTTACTATATGGAATAGTAAGCCTATTTACTTCAAAAATGAAAGTTTTCGAATGATAGGGAGACGACTTAACTCTTCTTTTCGAATGAGCTTGAAAATGAAGAGGAGCACAATATAAACGAGTGTTGTTAAAGCGATTTCCCATAATGTTTGTATGCCAAGTGAATGAGAGAAAACTATATACTTATGAAGGTAAAAACCGAAGGAGCCTGCGATACCGATGGCAAGTCCGCCAAAAATATAGTCTTTTGCGTAAATGGTAAATGTAATTTTCTTTAAAACAGTAGCATAATGAAGAAATGTTACCGTTACGATATTTGCTGCAATTGCAAGGGCAACCCCCATCATTTGAAACTCTGGCCTTGAAGCTAGTACGAAAATAACGATTAATTTCACGATTGCACCAATAAACGTATTCATCATGGCCGCACGTGCTAAGTTTAAAGCTTGTAAAACAGAGGTAAGTGGACTTTGAAAATAATGAAATAAAAAGCAAGGTGCAAGAAGCTGGATGAACGCTGTTGCACTATCCGATCCATACATAAGAGTTAAAACAGGAGAAGCAAATACGTATAATATAACGACTGACCACCCGCCAGTAATGAGTGAGATCCGAAGAGCTTGTTGTAAGCGGTGTTCTACTAATTTATGCTGTCTTTTTGCCATTGCCTCGCTAATAGATGGAACGAGTGCTGTCGAAAGAGCGTATGTAATAAAGGCTGGTAGTGAAAGAAGCGGGAATGCATACCCGTTTAATATACCGTATTGCTGAGTTGCGACGGAGGCAGCAACGCCGGCAATCGCTAAGCTTTGCATAACGACGATAGGTTCAAAAAAATAGGAAACGGAACCGATTAAACGACTTCCTGTAGTTGGAAGTGCAATATCCATAAGAGAATAAAATGTCCCCTTGCTTTCCTTTACAGTAGTGAAAAATCCCGAGCGTATAGATAAATGTTTTTCGCGCTGGAATAAAGTGAGTAAAAATAATAACGATGCCACTTCACCGAGAACGGCTGATAACATAGCACCAGCTGCAGCATATTCTACGCCGTAAGGTAAAAATAATTGAATACATATAGCGATAATTGTAATGCGGACAATTTGTTCTATCACTTGGGCGTAAGCGCTAGGTTTCATATTTTGTTTCCCTTGGAAATAGCCACGTAAAACAGAAGAAACAGCAATAACAGGAACGACAGGCAAAATGGCCATTAATGGATAGTACGTTCGTTCATCAGTTAATAATGTTTTTGCTAAAATAGGTGTGAGGAGCATAATTCCAATTGTTAAAATGATACTAATAACAGATGTAACAGCTAATGATACTGTTAATATTTTTTTAACTTTTTGTTTATCATTCACAGCTTCTGCTTCTGCTACAAATTTTGCGATTGCGACAGGAAGACCGATTTGTGTTAATGTAATTGCTAGAATAAATGTAGGGACGGCCATCATATAAAGGCCAACGCCTTCTTCTCCTAAAATACGTGCCATTACAATACGATTAATAAATCCTAGAATTTTGGTAATAAAGCCGGCTATCATTAAAATAAATGCGCCTTTTAAAAAGCTTTGTCTCGTCATGGTCTTCTCCTACCTTCTCAAAATCAGTGGAATGATTTACAATAATTTATATGCACGTACGAGACAAGAATGACAAGCATTTAAGAGAGTACTCTTGAAAGTAGTTATTGCTGTCCATTAGAGCGGGATTAAAAGCGACTTTTCGTGCTGAAATAAGAAGGAGATGTTATATATGTTAGATAGAGAGGCTTTGGTAGAATCATACCGCGGACAGTTACAAGTCGTTTTAGAAAGTAAAGTAGAAGAGTTCCAAATGTTCGGCTACGACCGAGTAACAGATGATGACATTTGGAAGTTTCTTAAAGTGAAAAAGTGGAAGAAGATAGACAGTGACGTTAGATTGTATGAATTAGTTAATGACGTATTAACAGTAACAGCTAATGAATATATGACGTATTTAACTGTTGAAGCATATCAAGCCCCGCTTT
The DNA here is from genome assembly GCF_027716745.1 of Bacillus cereus group sp. Bc010. Lineage (NCBI taxonomy): Bacteria > Bacillati > Bacillota > Bacilli > Caryophanales > Bacillaceae > Bacillus > Bacillus cereus group sp. Bc010. Next base: position 179,245 of record NZ_JAQFUY010000002.1, on the reverse strand, counting down.
GGTCATTTGATGAATATGAAAATAAATAACCGACTGCAATTGGTTTGTTCTTCCTTTTGCAGTATAATGATAGGTATTGATAATGAGGAAATAATTATGTCTAAGATCATATATAAAGGAGGTAGTGAAGAGAGAAAACAAATAATGAAAGTGTAGGTAATGTGAAAAACTTACCGACACAGCTGGTGAGGAACTAGCAAAATTATAGAAAGGAAGTCTACTAACTAGGCGTATGCACACGTGTGAAGGTGAATCGTAAAAGATTTATTTGAAGTGTTAGTAGCGGAAAGAGGGTACATATGGCAAAGCGTGGTACGAGAATTGCCGCCTTTTTCCTCATCGTTTTATTAATCGGTGGAGTAATTGGTGCGGCAGGAAAAGACATAGCAAAAGGAATTAGTCTAGGACTAGACCTTCGCGGTGGTTTTGAAATTCTTTATGAAGTAAAACCAGCCAAAAAAGGTGATAAAATTGACCGAGAGGCACTTGTAAGTACAGTAGGTGCTCTTGAAAATCGTGTCAATGTACTTGGTGTAAGTGAACCGAACATTCAAATTGAAGGGCAAGACCGAATTCGTGTACAGCTTGCTGGTGTACAAGATCAGCAAAAAGCACGTGAAATGTTATCAACACAAGCGAAATTAACATTCCGTGATGTAGATGACAACCTTCTTATGGATGGAACGGATTTAAAAGGCGGCGGAGCGAAGCAAACATTTGATGAGCAAGGTCGTGCGAGTGTAGGTCTTACACTAAAAAGCGCTGAAAAATTCCGTGAAGTAACTGAAAAAATTTCAAAAATGCCACCACCAACGAATTTAATGGTAATTTGGCTTGATTTTGAAGAAGGAAAAGATTCGTACAAAGCAGAATCTGCAAAACCGAATCCGAAGTTCTTATCAGCAGCAACAGTAAACCAAGTGTTTAACCAAGCTGAAGTATCTATCGTAGGTGGAAACTTTACAGTTGAAAGCGCGAAACAACTTTCATCTTTATTAAATGCAGGTGCACTTCCTGTTGATTTAAAAGAAATGTATTCAACATCTGTTGGAGCGAAGTTTGGTCAACAAGCGTTAGAGCAAACAATTTTCGCTAGTGCGATTGGTATCGCTCTTATTTTCTTATTTATGCTTGTATTCTACCGTTTACCAGGACTTGTAGCGGTTATTATGTTAGGTTTATACATTTTCGTTACATTACTTGTCTTTAACTGGATGCATGCAGTTCTTACGTTGCCAGGTATTGCGGCGTTAGTGCTCGGGGTAGGTATCGCGGTTGATGCGAATATTATTACGTACGAGAGACTGAAAGAAGAGCTGAAAATTGGTAAGTCAATGATGTCGGCATTCCGTGCTGGTAACCATCGTTCATTAGCAACTATTTTAGATGCGAACATTACAACACTTGCAGCAGCTGGTGTATTATTCGTTTATGGTAATAGCTCTGTAAAAGGGTTCGCAACAAGTTTAATCGTAAGTATTTTAGTCGGTTTTATTACGAACGTATTCGGTACTCGTTTCTTACTAAGTTTACTTGTAAAGAGCCGTTACTTCGATAAAAAACCAGGATACTTTGGTGTGAAACAAAAGGATATTATTCCATTAACAAAAGGTGTAGTACATCCACCGACAAGATTTGATCGTATTAACTTCGTAAATGTCGGTCATAAATTCCTTATCTTCTCGCTGGTAGTTGTAATTGCAGGTGCAATTATTTTACCAATTTTCAAATTGAATCTTGGTATTGACTTTGCGAGTGGTACACGTATCGACTTGCAATCAAAACAAGCAGTTACTGTGTCTGATGTTCATAAAGATTTTAAAGAATTGAACATTGACGTGAAGGAAGAAAATATTGTACCGACTGGAGATGACAATAAAGGATTCGCAGTTCGTACATTAGGTGTTCTATCAAAAGATGAAATTGCGAAAACAAAAACATTCTTCCACGATAAATATGGTACAGATCCAAACGTAAGTACAGTTTCACCAACAATCGGGAAAGAGATTGCACGAAATGCATTTATCGCAGTATTAATTGCTTCTGCGGTTATCATTTTATACGTAAGTATTCGTTTCCGATTTACGTATGCATTATCTGCAGTACTTGCATTATTACATGATGCATTCGTTATGATTGTTATATTTAGTATTTTCCAGTTAGAGGTAGACTTAACGTTTATCGCTGCGGTATTAACAATCATTGGTTATTCTATTAATGACTCGATCGTTACATTTGATAGAAACCGTGAATTATACAAACAGAAAAAACGAGTACGTGATATAAAAGACTTAGAAGAAATCGTAAATGCAAGTATTCGTCAAACGCTTGGTCGTTCGATTAATACTGTACTAACAGTGCTATTCCCAGTAATTGCATTGCTTATCTTCGGTAGTGAGTCACTACGTAACTTCTCGTTTGCGTTACTTGTTGGATTAGTTGTAGGTACGTATTCTTCTGTTTTCGTTGCTTCTCAAATTTGGTTAATGCTTGAAAACCGTCGTTTGAAAAAGGGCAAAAACAAGAAAAAGGTTGAGAAAGTAGAATCTGAACCGCAAGTATAAAAAAGATGATGTCTCTTTATGAGGCATCTCTTTTTTCGTTTGTGGATACAATAAGATAGTGACTTTGAAATGGAAAATGGAAGAAAGTGGTGATGTTATCGCTGTTTTTGTTACAATAAAGTGAAACTTTAATCAGTGGGGGGGTTCTTCATCCCCCCCACTGATTATTAGTTGAACCAATCGGACTTTAATGGGCAGCCCGACCCCCACCTAAATTTTTTGCTTTCACTGAATTTTGAGGTAGGGGTCTTACTGCCCATTAAAGTGGGATAAAAAGATAGGTTAAGAAAAGAAGGGATTTTAATGATGGAAAAAGATGAACGTTTTAAACAGGCCGAGTTTGGTGCTATTGTCGGGATCGTTGGTAATATTATATTAGCAATCATAAAAGCGGTAATTGGTTATATTGGGAACAGTAAAGCGCTATTAGCGGATGCTGTGCATTCTGCATCAGATGTAATTGGTTCGCTAGCTGTACTGTTTGGATTACGAGCAGCAAAGCAGCCGCCCGATGAAGATCATCCGTATGGTCACGGTAAAGCGGAATCGATTTCAGCGATTATTGTTGCAGTATTATTATTTATTGTGGGAATCGAGATAGCGATTTCGTCCATAAAAGCTTTTTCACAGGAACTAGAACCGCCGAAGGGAATTACGATTTTTGCTGTTGTTCTTTCGATTATTGTGAAAGAAGGAATGTTTCAATATAAATTTCGATTAGGGAAAAGGGTAAATAGCGATGCAATTATTGCAAATGCATATGAGCACCGTTCGGATGTATTTTCTTCAATTGCAGCTTTAATCGGTATTTGTGCAGCGATTATTGGTGGTAAGTTCGGGTTAGATTGGCTTGTGTATGCCGATCCAATTGCAGGATTATTTGTTTCACTTCTTGTTGCAAAAATGGCATGGAGTATTGGGGCAGAAGCAATTCATGCAACGCTTGATCATGTTCTTCATGAGGAAGATGTTATTCCGCTTAGAGAAGCAGTACTTCAAATAGATGGTGTGAAAAAAACCGGTTCGTTATATGCAAGGGAGCATGGTCATTACGTTATTGTAGATATTAAAGTTTCTGTAGATCCATATATTACTGTAGAAGAAGGGCATCGCATTGGAAAGCGTGTGAAAGAAACGCTTATGCTGCAAGATAACGTACAAAATGTATTTGTACATATAAATCCGTATTCTCCAAATTAAACATTAGTAACATTTTAGTATACAGATATTACATCGTAGTTTGCATGATATTGTCACCCCTTAATCTGTCTTGTATAATGAACAGGTTAAGGGGTGATTTCGTGTTACAACCGAAGACGCGTTGGAAAGAAAAAGAATATAATAGCGAGCGAGTGAGTGAATTAGCAAGTAAATTACAATTATCACCACTTGTCGTTTCGTTATTCCTCGGTAGAGGACTAGATACAGAAGATAAGATTTTAGATTTTTTAAATACAGAAAATCAAGAATTTCATGATCCGTTTTTATTAGAAGGAATGGATAGAACGGTAGAACGTGTAAATAAGGCGATTCAAAATGGAGAGCAAATATTAATATTTGGTGACTACGATGCGGACGGAGTAAGTAGTACAACTGTTTTATATATTGCCTTACAAGAATTAGGTGCAGACGTAGAATTTTATATCCCAAACCGTTTTACAGAAGGTTATGGACCGAATGAAGAAGCATTTCGTTGGGCGCATAGCGCAGGATTTTCACTCATTATTACTGTCGATACTGGTATCGCAGCTGTACATGAAGCGAAGGTAGCGAAGGAACTTGGGATAGATCTAATTATTACAGATCACCATGAGCCACCACCAGAATTGCCAGAAGCACTTGCGATTATTCACCCGAAATTAGATGGCGGTGTGTATCCGTTTCACTATTTAGCTGGTGTAGGTGTTGCGTTTAAAGTTGCACATGCACTACTGGGCCGTGTACCAGAACATTTATTAGAAATTGCAGTAATTGGTACGGTAGCCGATTTAGTATCACTTCACGGTGAGAATAGATTGCTAGTGAAGCGTGGTTTAAAGCATATGCGCATGACGAAAAATATCGGACTAAAGGCGCTATTTAAAGTTGCTAACGTTTCGCAAAGTGAAATTACAGAAGAGAGTATTGGCTTCTCAATCGCGCCTCGTATTAATGCAGTTGGACGTTTAGAAGATGCTACGCCGGCTGTACATCTTTTATTATCAGAGGATCCCGAAGAAGCGAAAGAGCTGGCTGAAGAAATTGATGAGCTGAACAAACTGCGAAAAGATATTGTAAAGCAAATTACAGAAGAAGCTATCGCTGAAGTGGAAACGAATTTCCCGCCTGAAGACAATAAAGTATTAGTGCTTGCAAAAGAAGGATGGAATCCAGGTGTAATTGGAATTGTCGCTTCTAAATTAGTTGAACGTTTTTATCGTCCAACGATTGTATTATGCATTGATCCTGTAAAAGAAACTGCAAAAGGTTCAGCGCGTAGTATTGCAGGATTTGATTTGTTTGCAAACTTGTCAGATTGTAGAGAGTTATTGCCACACTTCGGAGGACATCCGATGGCAGCGGGAATGACGCTACATATGAATGATGTAGCTGAATTACGCCGCCGTTTAAATGAACAGGCAGATACAATTTTAACAGAAGAAGATTTTATTCCAATTACAGCTGTCGATGCTTTTTGCAAAGTGGAGGACGTAACACTTGCAGCAATTGAAGATATGCAAAAGTTAGCGCCATTTGGTGTTGGCAATCCAAAGCCACGTATTGCAGTGAAAGATGCGGAGCTAGAAAGTATTCGTGCAATCGGATCAGATGGTTCTCATTTAAAGATGTCTCTTCGTGATGGACAAGCAACATTGGATACAATTGGATTCGGTTTTGGTGCGTACGCGAAAGAAATTTCTCCAGTTGCAAAAGTATCTGTAATAGGAGAAGCGTCTATCAATGAATGGAATAATTTTAAGAAGCCGCAATTAATGGTACAAGATATTGCTGTAGAGGCATGGCAATTATTCGATTGGCGTAGTATGCGTAACGTAGAAGCAAATTTAGCAGAACTTCCGAAAGGGAAAATCACGATGGTGTATTTTTCTGAAGAGGTATTGAATAAATTTTCTTTAGAAGACTATAAAGAGCATATGATGCATGCATCAGAAGTGACCGAGTTAGATGATCAATACATCGTATTACTTGATTTACCAAAAGGGACAGATGAATTAAGAGAGCTATTTAAAGTAGGATTCCCGTCGCGAATTTATACACTATTTTATCAAGAGAATAATCATTTATTTAGTACTGTTCCAACGAGAGAACATTTTAAATGGTACTATTCGTTCTTGAGCCAAAAATCACCATTTTCTTTAAGACAATATGGAGAACAACTATGTCAACATAAAGGTTGGTCAAAAGATACAGTAAATTTCATGACACAGGTGTTTTTTGAGTTAGAATTTGTTACAATAAAAGATGGCGTCATTTTTATGGCAGACAAAAAACAAAAGCGTGATTTAATTGAATCGAACACATATCGTGAGAAAATGAACCACTTACAATTAGAAAAAGAATTGGTTTATAGCACATATCAGCAACTATATACATGGTTTGAAACGATTCGTAATCATAAAGAAGTAGAACAGTTAGGGTAAAGGATTTGTATTTACAAACCTTTTAGATCTGAGGAGGATTCAGAAATATGGATTTCAAGCAACATATCGCAATTGTACCGGATTATCCGAAAGAAGGTATCGTGTTTAAAGACATTACACCGTTAATGAACGACGGTAAAGCATACAAAGCAGCAACAGATGCAATCGTTGAGTATGCAAAAGAAAGAAACATTGATCTTGTAGTAGGACCAGAAGCGCGTGGTTTCATTATCGGTTGCCCAGTTTCTTATGCATTAGAAGTAGGATTTGCGCCAGTTCGTAAATTAGGAAAATTACCACGTGAAGTAATTACAGTTGACTACGGTAAAGAATATGGTAAAGATGTTTTAACAATCCATAAAGATGCAATTAAACCAGGTCAACGCGTATTAATTACAGATGACTTATTAGCTACAGGTGGAACAATTGAAGCGACAATTAAGTTAGTTGAAGAGCTAGGCGGAGTTGTAGCAGGAATTGCATTCTTAGTAGAACTTACTTACTTAGATGGTCGTAAAATGTTAGATGGTTACGATGTATTAGTATTAGAAAAATACTAATCACTATATAGGTAAAACTACGGTGATAAAAAGTACCCGTGAATCTCTTGGAGAGGAGCGGGTACTTTTGTATAATTGAACAAAAAATTATAGTGAAATGTCAGTAAAATCTTTTCCTTTTCACAATTCACAATCATTGGGTTATAATGATAGAATATAATTTATTCTATTCAATAAAGATAAAGTCAATTTTCAATAAAAGGTGATTCGATGGCAAATGAGCAGGTACTAACAGCTGAACAGGTACTCGAGAAAGCAAGTCAATATTTAGTGGATGAAGATATTGAGCTAGTAGCACGTGCCTATGAATATGCACGCGATGCGCATAGCGAACAATACAGAAAATCGGGTGAACCATACATTATTCATCCAATTCAAGTTGCAGGTATTTTAGTTGATTTACACATGGATCCAGCTACAGTATCAGCAGGTTTCTTACATGATGTAGTAGAAGATACAGAGATTACATTAGAAGATATTGAACGGGAATTTAATAAAGAAATTGCTATGCTTGTCGATGGTGTGACAAAGCTTGGAAAGATTAAATATAAATCTCATGAGCAACAACAAGCAGAAAACCATCGCAAAATGTTTATTGCAATGGCTCAAGATATTCGAGTTATTTTAATTAAACTAGCTGATCGTCTTCATAACATGCGTACATTGAAACATTTGCCTCAAGAGAAGCAGCGTCGCATTGCGAATGAAACGTTAGAAATCTTTGCACCTTTAGCACATAGACTCGGAATTAGTACTATTAAATGGGAGCTAGAGGATACGTCACTTCGCTACTTAAATCCACAGCAATATTATCGTATTGTAAATTTAATGAAGCGTAAACGTGCAGAACGTGAAGAGTATTTAGAGGAAGTAATGACTGGTATTCGTGAGAAATTAGATGAAGTTGCAATTCAACCTGAAATTTCTGGAAGACCAAAACATATTTACAGCATTTATCGTAAAATGGCACTGCAAAATAAACAGTTCAATGAAATTTACGATTTATTAGCTGTACGTGTCGTTGTAAATAGTATTAAAGATTGCTATGCAGTACTTGGAATTATTCATACGTGCTGGAAGCCGATGCCAGGTCGTTTTAAAGATTATATTGCAATGCCGAAAGCAAACCTATATCAATCTCTTCATACGACTGTAATTGGGCCGAAAGGTGATCCGCTTGAAGTACAAATTCGTACGAAAGAAATGCATGAGATCGCAGAATTCGGGATCGCGGCACACTGGGCGTATAAAGAAGGAAAAACAGCAGAAACAGCAGGTACATTAGAGAAGAAACTTACATGGTTCCGTCAAATATTAGAATGGCAAAATGAAGCTTCTAATGCAGAAGAGTTTATGGAGTCATTAAAAATTGATTTATTCTCTGACATGGTATTCGTCTTTACACCGAAAGGCGATGTAATGGAATTACCACTTGGATCTGTTCCAATTGACTTTGCATATCGTGTGCATTCAGAAATTGGAAATAAAACAATTGGTGCAAAAGTAAACGGGAAAATGGTGACGCTTGATTATAAATTAAAAACAGGTGACATCATTGAGATTTTAACATCGAAGCATTCGTATGGACCAAGTCAAGATTGGGTGAAACTTGCTCAAACATCTCATGCAAAAAACAAAATACGTCAGTTCTTTAAGAAACAACGTAGAGATGAAAATATTGAAAAAGGCCGTGAACTTGTTGAGAAAGAAGTGCGTAGCCTAGAGTATGAGATGAAAGAAGTGTTAGCTCCTGACAATTTAAAACGAGTTGCTGAAAAATTCAACTTTGCAAATGAAGAAGATATGTTTGCGGCAGTTGGATATAATGGCATCACTGCATCGCAAATTGTTACGCGACTAACGGACAAGTTCCGTAAGCAACGTGAAGAAGAAGAGATTGTTGAAGTTAAAGAAGTTCGTAAACCGATGAAAATTCGAAAATGGGACTCTGGCGTTAAAGTAAGTGGTGCAGATAATTTATTAATTCGTTTATCAAAATGCTGTAACCCAGTTCCTGGCGATGATATCGTTGGATATATTACGAAAGGCCGAGGCGTATCGATTCACCGTCGTGACTGTGTAAATGTTCATACAGAAGAAGCTATAGAACGTTTATTAGAAGTAGAGTGGGAAGGTAGCCCTGAAAAAGAAATTGAGTATAACGTTGATATTGAAATTTCAGGTTACGATCGTCGTGGTTTATTAAACGAAGTATTACAAGCTGTTACAGAGACGAAAACGTACATTTCGGCAGTTTCTGGTAGAAGTGACCGTAATAAGATGGCAACAATTAATATGTCAATCTCTATTCGTAACTTACAGCACTTGAAAAAAGTAGTAGAACGCATTAAACGTGTTCCAGAAATTTATGCAGTACGACGCATGATGCATTAATAGGGAGTGTAGAAAAGATGAGAGTTGTTTTACAACGATCAAAGGAAGCGTCTGTCACAGTAGACGGTGAGATCGTAGGACAAATTCCGTTCGGTTTAACATTACTAGTTGGCATTACGCATGAAGATACAGAAAAAGATGCAACTTACATTGCAGAAAAAATTGCGAACTTACGTATTTTTGAAGATGAGAGCGGAAAGATGAACCATTCTGTACTTGATGTAGAAGGACAAGTTCTATCCATTTCGCAATTCACATTATACGGAGATTGCCGCAAGGGAAGACGTCCAAACTTTATGGATGCAGCTAAACCTGACTATGCAGAGCGTTTATATGATTTCTTTAATGAAGAAGTACGTAAGCAAGGATTGCATGTAGAAACAGGGAAGTTCGGAGCAATGATGGATGTTTCTTTAATCAATGATGGTCCGGTGACCTTAATTGTGGAAAGTAAATAGTGTTGCTGAAGAAGAGAGGGGATGAGCCCCTCTCTTCTTTTGTGGTTTTTAATGGTATATTTTGTTAGTTATTGTTATGATAGTTAAGAAAATAAACGATATAATCGGGGGATTATGGGAGGTAAATCTTATGGAAACATTTGTACTCGTTCATGGAGCATGGGATGGCGGTTATGTTTGGACAAAACTAGCTAAACTTTTAAGGGAAGAGGGTCATAGTGTATATACTCCTACATTAACTGGACTTGGGGAACGAACACATCTTATGCAACCTAATATAGGGCTGAAAATATTTATTCAAGACATTGTTAATACTATTAAATATGAGGGTCTAAGAGATGTAATTTTAGTAGGGCATAGTTATTCTGGTATGGTAATTACAGGTGTAGCAGAAGAGATTCCCGAGTTTATTAAAGAGCTAGTATACGTGGATGCAATGCTTCCGGAAAATGGTGATTCTGTTATGGATATTTCTGGGCCGGAAATGGCCGCACATTTTATAGAAGAAGTAAAAGTATACGGGGAAGGATGGCGTGTTCTTCCTAGAAATACAATAGATGAAAAAAAATCAGCGATGTCATTGTTGGCTTTTACACAATCGGTTGAAATAAAAAACTCTAAAGCGCAACTTATACCCCATATATACGTAGAAGTAAAGGATAATCCAGAATATTGGCCAATGACGCCTATCTTTTTAGAATCAGCAAAAAAAGCAAGGGATAGAAAATGGGAAGTTTTTTCTATTGAAGTTGGTGGGCATTGGGTAATGGAAACTAATCCAGAGACGTTGGTTCGTATATTGAATCAGTGTGTAGAAGTAGTTTAATGTATGCTGTATTTCCTGTGGAAGAAAGGGAAGTGCAAGGTATATTACATGTAATGTTAGAAATGATCGTATTTGGGCTAGGTATTGCAGTGTTGTTATATTCATTTGAAGCATCATATGCTAGCGAGTGGACTGGCCAATTATTATAAATACAATACTAATGTTTATTTTGAGTCAATAGCTTTTTCGTTTATGTATAACTCTCTAATTAATATGGAACAATAAAAAGTAAAACATCCATATTGAATGTGAGGGATATATGTATGCGTATGAATGAAAAAGGGCATTCTGTTACAAATGGTGCAAATCAACTGTTTAACGTAAATTTTCATGATTTTATTTCAAAAGAGCAAAACAATACTTCGATGGAGCTTGCTTCTGAGTTTGGCATTTCTCTTCAAGATGTAAAGCGCCTAAAGAAGCAGATTGAACGCTCTTAGAGCACTTGACAATCCTACTGAACAAACGTATAGTAATTTTATATTTACATATGAATATAACCGTTGATAGAGAAGAGTAAATGAGACACACATGGAAAGAGAAGAAATGTCTTAGGCTGAAAACATTTCTACATGATGACTAATTGAATGACACTCTAGAGGTTTCAACTTGAACGGCATATACGCTTAGTAGGGATGAACGCACATTTAAGCGTTATTAAAAAAGTGGAAGCATACGTGCTTCAATTAGGGTGGCACCACGGGTATAATACTCTCGTCCCTACTGTTCAAACAGTAGAGGCGGGAGTTTTTTTATTTTTATTAAGATTAAAACAATTTGAGGAGGAACTGAATATGTCTATTCAAATCCCACGCGGAACGCAAGATATTCTTCCAGGCACTGTTGAGTTATGGCAGTATATCGAAGGGCAAGCACGCGAAATTTGCCGTCGTTACAATTATAAAGAAATTCGTACACCAATTTTTGAACACACGGAGCTATTTTTACGTGGTGTTGGTGATACGACAGATATCGTACAAAAAGAAATGTACTCATTCCAAGATCGTGGAGAGCGTAGTTTAACATTGCGTCCAGAAGGTACTGCACCTGTTGTACGTTCTTACGTTGAAAATAAAATGTTCGGTGACGCAACACAACCAACGAAATTATATTATATCGGTCAAATGTTCCGTTACGAAAGACCGCAAGCAGGTCGCTATCGTCAATTCGTCCAATTTGGTATTGAAGCAATCGGTAGTAACGACCCTGCAATTGATGCAGAAGTCATTGCACTTGCTGTAGAGTTTTACCGCGGCATGGGCTTGAAAAATATTAAAGTTGTATTAAACAGTTTAGGTGACGCAGCAAGCCGTCAAGCACACCGTGATGCATTAATCGCACACTTTGAGCCACGTATCGGCGAATTCTGTTCTGACTGTCAATCTCGTTTAGAAAAGAACCCTCTTCGTATTTTAGATTGTAAGAAGGACCGTAACCATGAATTAATGGGAACAGCACCATCTATTACAGAATACTTAAACGAAGATTCAGCAGTATACTACGAAAAAGTTCAAGAACTATTAACGATGATGGATGTTCCATTTGAAAAAGATCCGAACTTAGTACGTGGTTTAGACTACTACCAACACACTGTATTTGAAATTATGAGTGAGGCAGAAGGTTTTGGTGCTATTACTACATTAAGCGGTGGTGGACGTTACAACGGACTTGTACAAGAAATCGGTGGACCAGAAATGCCAGGTATCGGTTTTGCGATGAGTATTGAACGTTTAATTATGGCACTAAAAGCTGAAAACATTGAATTGCCAATCGAACATAGTATTGATTGTTACGTTGTGGCGCTTGGTGAAAAAGCGAAAGACCATGCTGCAAAAGTTGCGTTTGATCTTCGTAAAGCTGGATTATCAGTTGAAAAAGATTATTTAGACCGCAAAATGAAAGCACAATTTAAATCAGCAGATCGTCTAAAAGCGAAATTTGTAGCTGTATTAGGGGAAGATGAGCTAGATAAAGGCATCATTAACTTAAAAGATATGGCAACAGGCGAACAAGAAGAAGTGGCGTTAGATGTATTTGCTTCATACGTAGCAGAGAAATTAATATAGGGGGAACTTACAGTGGCTGAAAGAACACATGCATGTGGAAAAGTAACAGTAGAAGCAGTTGGACAAACAGTTCAATTAAAAGGTTGGGTACAAAAACGCCGTGATTTAGGTGGGTTAATCTTTATCGACTTACGTGACCGTACAGGTATTGTACAAGTTGTATTTAACCCAGAAACATCAAAAGAAGCGCTAGAAGTAGCAGAAACAATTCGTAGCGAATACGTATTACACGTAGAAGGTACAGTTGTTGAGCGTGGTGAAGGCGCAATTAATGACAATATGGCAACTGGTCGTATTGAAGTACAAGCAACAAAGGTAAACGTATTAAACGCAGCGAAAACAACGCCAATCATTATTGCTGATGATACAGATGCATCAGAAGATGTACGTTTAAAATATCGTTATTTAGACTTACGTCGTCCTGTAATGTTCAATACATTCAAAATGCGTCATGACGTAACAAAAACAATTCGTAATTTCTTAGATACAGAAGAGTTCTTAGAAGTAGAAACACCAATTTTAACGAAGAGCACGCCAGAAGGGGCTCGTGACTATTTAGTACCAAGCCGTGTACATGACGGTGAATTCTATGCGTTACCACAGTCTCCACAGCTATTTAAACAGCTTCTTATGGTCGGCGGATTTGAGCGTTACTATCAAGTAGCACGCTGTTTCCGTGACGAAGATTTACGTGCGGACCGTCAGCCAGAATTTACGCAAATCGATATTGAAGCTTCATTCTTAACACAAGAAGAAATTTTAGATATGATGGAGCGCATGATGACGAAAGTTATGAAGGATGCGAAAGGTGTAGAGATTAGTGCACCATTCCCTCGTATGACTTACGCTGATGCAATGGCTCGTTACGGTTCTGATAAGCCAGATACACGCTTTGAAATGGAACTAACAGACTTATCTGAGTTTGCAGCAGGTTGTGGATTTAAAGTGTTTACAAGTGCTGTAGAAAGCGGCGGACAAGTAAAAGCAATTAATGCAAAAGGTGCTGCGAGCAAGTACTCTCGTAAAGACATCGATGCATTAACTGAATTTGTAAAAGTATACGGTGCAAAAGGTTTAGCTTGGCTTAAAGTGGAAGAAGACGGCTTAAAAGGACCGATCGCGAAATTCTTCGGTGAAGAAGATGCAAACGTGTTAATGACTACATTAGAAGCTACTGCTGGTGATTTATTACTATTCGTAGCAGATAAGAAGAGCGTTGTTGCAGATAGCTTAGGTGCACTTCGTTTACGTCTAGGTAAAGAGCTTGAGTTAATTGACGAAAGTAAATATAACTTCCTATGGGTAACGGATTGGCCGCTTCTTGAGTATGATGAAGATGCAGATCGTTACTTCGCAGCTCACCACCCATTCACAATGCCATTCCGTGAAGATGTTGAGCTATTAGAAACAGCACCAGAAAAAGCACGTGCACAAGCATATGACCTTGTATTAAACGGTTACGAGCTTGGTGGTGGATCACTTCGTATTTACGAGCGTGACGTACAAGAAAAAATGTTCAAAGCACTTGGATTCTCACAAGAAGAAGCGCAAGAGCAATTCGGATTCTTATTAGAAGCATTCGAATACGGTACTCCACCACACGGTGGTATTGCATTAGGTTTAGACCGTCTTGTTATGTTACTTGCAGGTCGTACAAACCTTCGTGATACAATTGCATTCCCAAAAACAGCAAGCGCAAGCTGCTTATTAACAGAAGCTCCAAGCCCAGTTGCAGAAGCACAGCTTGAAGAACTGAACTTAAAGTTGAACGTGAAAGAAGAGAAGTAAGAAAAAAGTCTAGATGGTTATACTATAGCCGTCTAGACTTTTTTTGAGAGGTTGTTTAAAAAGTCCGGTTCAGATGGCTGTCGCATCTCGTCGTTACGTATGCTAGTCCGGTGCTCGAGTAGTAACGCTACACTGCGCTCCTCCTGGCTTCAGTGCCTCGATCTGTTCGGCTCTCTGAATCCTCCTTTTTAAACGTGTATTTAGGAAGAAACAAAATCCCGGTTTACACTATGTTTTTATTTTCGAAATATGTATTTTTAGGAATTCTATAACTTTTTCTATACAAATAGTCGGAAAAACGCTAGAATACATGGTAGACCATTTTTGTAATAGGAGTGTAGAGCTGAATGTTACATCAATTTTCACGTAATGAATTAGCCTTCGGTAAAGAAGGACTTGAAATATTAAAAAATAGTACAGTCGGTATTTTAGGAATTGGCGGCGTAGGTTCTTTTGCAGCTGAAGCGTTAGCACGTTCTGGAGTTGGGCGTCTCGTATTAGTAGATAAAGATGTTGTAGATATTACAAACGTAAACCGTCAAATTCACGCTTTAGTATCTACTGTAGGACGTTCAAAAGTAGAATTAATGAAAGAGCGTATTGCAGACATTAACCCAGAGTGTGAAGTAATTGGACTAGAAATGTTTTATACAGATGAAACATATGAAGAGTTCTTTAAACACGGTTTAGACTTTGTAGTGGATGCATCTGATACGATTACGTTCAAAATTCATTTAATTAAACAATGTTTACGTCGTAAAATTAAAATTATCTCAAGTATGGGTGCAGCAAATAAAATGGACCCAACTCGTTTCCGTATTGCGGACATCTCTAAAACACATACAGATCCAATTGCGAAAGTCATTCGTACGAAGCTTCGTAAAGAGGGTATTAAAAAAGGTGTAAAAGTTGTCTTCTCTGACGAAAACCCAATCGTAATTCGTGAAGAAGTACGTAAAGAAATCGTACCAGACGAAAATGCAAAAATTCGTAAAGCGAAATTACCACCTTCATCAAACGCATTCGTACCATCTGTGGCAGGCTTAATTATGGCAAGTCACGTTGTACGTGAACGCATTAAAAACGTAGAAGTGAAACGTGTAGGGCAAGAATAAAAGAAAAGCATATATCCATTTCGGATATATGCTTTTTTATATGTGCTAAAAAAATAGGGGTATTTGCATTGCTACTAGTTCAAATGTAAGCAAGGCCAGTAAGTAATAATCATATTTGTCTGATTTATAACCTGAGGTCTTTTTTAAACTATGAATCGTAAAAAGGCCTAACGTTAGAACGAGAATACCGAGTGTTATTTTGAAGGCTACTAATGAAATGGCAATCAGCTCCTTTCAATCGTATATGTTTATAGTAACATTTAAGTAAAAAATATCCAGTTAATTCAAGGAGTTCTTTGTATAGCAGGTCTACTTATTTTGTAAATATTTGTCGGTAAATCGATATTCCTTGTCGAATAGTCGATATAATTAAAAAATCGTTGATATATTGTAAGTTACGATAGATATATTCGAAAAATCGCCGATATAATTTCATTTACCAATACGCTATCCATCGAAGAAACAAAAAAAGGATGTCACTTAGCCGGAAAATAGGGCTAGGTGACATCTTTTTTAATTCTCTGCAGAATAAATAATATCTAAATTTCCGTTTTGATCTGTCTTGAAAATGGGAGCGATCTGCTCTTCTTGTTCTTCAACTGAAACGAGTTTTCGAGCGCGGTCCATAATTCTAACGAGCATCGCATAATCTTCTTCGATTGCTTGTTGTTTTTTTGTGAGTACAGCTAATTTAGTTTCGAGCTCATCATTCGTTTTTTGCAAGGAAGTGAGCTGAGTTTGTAATACTTCATTTTCAGTTTGTAACTTTGCGAGTGAAGGATTATTGTGCTCCAAGTTTTGCAAAAACGAGATGACATTTTGCATTGTAAGTTCTTGTTTACTTGGTACAATATCTTCTGAAAACTCAGCATCGATTACGAGTTGTTTCGTTTTTGTGAACTGATCTTTTTCTATTTTAGCTTCAGAGCGCTTTAATTCTTTACGTTGTTTTTTCGCAAGCTGTACCGCATCTTCATAATTCGGTCTTACTTCAGCGTTCCATCTAAAACCGCAAGCTGCGGAAGTGCGGTTTAAAACATCGCCGACTTCATCGAATGCTTTTATTTGTGTACTGCCGCTGCGAATATGTTGTAAAACAGTTTCTGCTAAAAGGAGATCGTCTTCTTTTGTCCATGCATCTTGACGTGTTTTCATAAGCGAAGCCTCCATAATGGTGACGTTTTTGCTTATGTTACCCTTTATTTTTCGTTTTATTCGAACTTTGTAATCTTTCATATACAGTAGAAAGTGCTTGTTCAAATTTCCCTGTCATTTTCGGTTTATAATATTGTTTGTTTTTTATTTTATCAGGTAAGTATTGCTGCTGTACCCAACCATTTGGATGGTCGTGTGGATATAAGTAGCCAATGCCTCTTCCAAGTGCCTCTGCGCCTTTGTAATGACTATCTTTTAAATGACTTGGGATGTCACCTGTTTGCCCGTTCCGTAAATCGTGTAAGGCAGCGTCAAGTGCTTTATAAGCTGAGTTTGATTTTGGTGATAGGCAAAGCTCAATAACGGCATTTGCAAGTGGTATGCGCGCCTCTGGGAATCCAACGCGTTCAGCTGATTCTATAGCTGCTAGCGTACGCGGTCCAGCTTGCGGGCTAGCAAGTCCAATATCTTCATATGCCATAATAAGAAGACGTCTACCGATGCTTTGCAGATCACCAGCTTCAATAAGACGTGCTAAATAGTGAAGTGCTGCGTTTACATCACTTCCGCGCACTGATTTTTGAAATGCTGATAATACGTCATAATGAGCATCTCCGCCTTTATCGTGAACGAAGCTCTTTTTTTGTAAGCATTCTTCGGCGATTTCCAGCGTAATTTCCGCAGCTTTGTCATCAGTTGTAAAGCTAGATAAAACAGCTAGCTCCAGTGCATTATAAGCGGAACGCATATCTCCACCTGATGCATTTGCGAAGTGATGTAATGCTTCAGGTGTAACAGTTACATCATATTCCCCAAGACCTTTTTCTTTATCTTCAAGTGCTCGTTTTAAGCCAATTAAAAGATCATCTTCTGTTAATGCGTGTAATTCGAAGATTTGACACCGACTTCGAATAGCAGAATTAATAGCATGGAACGGATTACTCGTCGTCGCACCAATTAAGGTAAGGAGTCCACTTTCTAAATGAGGTAATAGAAAATCCTGTTTTGCTTTATCTAGACGGTGTACTTCATCTAAAATTAAAACGAGGTGTCGATGCATCTTTGCCTCTTGTACGACAACTTCCATATCTTTTTTATTGTGAGTAACAGCGTTTAATAGGCGAAAAGGGGTTCCGGTACTTCCTGCAATTGCGCTCGCGATGGATGTTTTTCCAGTGCCTGGAGGACCATATAAAATCATAGATTGAAAATGATTTGCTTGGACCATTCGCCATAAAATTTTTCCTTCACCAACTAAATGTTGTTGTCCGATAATTTCTTGAATATTTGTAGGGCGCATTCGATGTGCGAGTGGTTGTTTCATTTTTACCGTCTCCCTTAATATATAATCTCTTTCTATCGTATCATTTTTTTTAGTGGAATTTGAAATAGGATGCTGTTTTGTGGGAAAAATGAATATGAATATTTTCATTTTTCTTTCAATTGTAATAATTTCCGAGTTTTTCAATGTGATTTTATGTTATCATTTTGATACACAAGTTGAAATTTCTTATAATACTATATTATGCTATAATTTCATAGGATTTTAAATTGTGTTCTTTTATAAATAAGATATAACCAATAGAAGTGAAAATTTGAAAAGAGGTGCAAAATAGATGAAGATTTCAACGAAAGGCCGTTACGGCTTAACAATTATGATCGATCTTGCAAAAAAGTTTGGTGAAGGTCCAATTTCCTTAAAATCAATTGCGCAGGCACATGATTTATCGGAACATTACTTAGAGCAATTAATTTCACCACTTCGTAACGCGCGTCTAGTAAAGAGTACACGCGGAGCATATGGCGGGTATGTATTATCAGATCAGCCAGCTAACATTACAGCTGGGGATGTAATCCGTGTATTAGAGGGTCCGATTAGTGTTGTAGAAATGATAGAAGAAGAAGAACCAGCACAACGCCAATTATGGATGCGTGTTCGTGATGCGGTGCAAGAAGTGTTAGATAGTACAACGTTAGAAGATTTAGTACGTTATGAGGAAGAAAATCACGGGGGCTATATGTTTTACATTTAATTCCTTGTGAAACGATTTGGAAAGAAGGAGATTTAATGGAACGCATTTATTTAGATCATGCTGCGACATCTCCGACTCACCCGGAAGTGGTCGAAAAGATGATTCCATATATGACAGAAACATTCGGAAATCCGTCTAGTATTCACTTTTATGGACGTCAAACGCGCCATGCAGTAGATGAGGCGAGACGCGCATGTGCACGTAGCATTCATGCGAATCCGAATGAAATTATATTTACGAGCGGTGGTACGGAAGCTGATAATTTAGCGCTTATCGGTGTAGCGCGTGCGAACCGTCATAAAGGTAACCATATTATAACGACACAAATTGAACATCATGCAATTTTGCATACGTGTGAATTGTTAGAGCGTGAAGGATTTGAAGTGACATATTTACCTGTTGATGAAACAGGACGCGTTCAAGTTTCTGACATACAAAAGGCATTAACAGAAGAGACAATTCTTGTATCTATTATGTTTGGGAATAATGAAGTTGGGACGATGCAACCAATTGCGGAAATAGGTAAGCTGCTAAAAGAGCATCAAGCTTATTTCCATACAGATGCGGTACAAGCTTACGGTTTAGTAGAAATTGATGTGAAAGAGTTTGGTATTGATTTATTATCAATTTCGGCTCATAAAATTAACGGGCCAAAAGGTGTCGGGTTCCTATACGCTAGTGCAGACGTGAAATTTGAACCGTTATTAATAGGTGGGGAGCAAGAAAGAAAACGCCGTGCTGGTACTGAAAATGTGCCGAGCATCGTTGGGTTGCAACATGCAATTTTGCTAGCTGAAAAAACTCGTGAGCAAAAAAATGCCCAATATGAAGAGTTTAAAGATATAATGGTATCTGTCTTCAAAAATGAAGACATTACTTTCGAGGTAAACGGAAACTTAGAATATCGATTACCACATGTGCTTAATATTAGTTTTACAGGAATGAACATTGAACCGTTTCTTGTGAACTTAGACTTAGCTGGCATTGCAGTATCAAGTGGTTCGGCTTGTACAGCTGGTTCGATTGATCCATCACATGTATTGGTGGCGATGTTCGGAAAAGACTCCGATCAAATACGTTCATCCGTACGTTTTAGTTTCGGACTTGGAAATACGAAAGAGCAAGTTGAGAAAGCGGCGTACGAAACAGTGAAAATCGTGAAGCGATTAACACAAAATTAGCATGGGAGGTGACATGATGAACAAACTACCTCACGAAACACGCGTTGTCATCGGGATGTCCGGTGGCGTCGATTCATCTGTAGCGGCTCTTTTATTAAAAGAGCAAGGTTATGATGTAATCGGAATTTTTATGAAAAACTGGGATGATACAGATGAGAATGGTGTCTGCACAGCAACAGAAGATTACAATGATGTAATTGAAGTGTGTAACCAAATTGGTATTCCGTATTATGCAGTAAACTTTGAAAAACAATACTGGGATAAAGTATTTACGTACTTCTTAGATGAATACCGAGCTGGTCGTACACCAAACCCAGATGTAATGTGTAATAAAGAAATTAAATTTAAAGCATTTTTAGAGCATGCCATTGCGCTCGGAGCTGATTATGTAGCAACAGGTCATTATGCACGCGTTGCTTATATGGACGGCGAATATAAAATGCTTCGCGGCGTTGATGACAATAAAGACCAAACGTATTTCTTAAATCAATTAAGCCAAGAGCAATTATCAAAAACAATGTTCCCGCTTGGTGAACTGAAGAAACCACAAATTCGTGAAATGGCGAAAGAAGCTGGTTTAGCGACAGCGGCGAAGAAAGATAGTACTGGTATTTGCTTCATTGGTGAGCGTAACTTTAAAGATTTCTTAAGTAACTATTTACCAGCACAACCAGGTGTGATGCAAACATTATCTGGCGAAGTGAAAGGAAAGCATGACGGTTTAATGTACTACACAATTGGACAACGTCATGGCCTTGGTATTGGTGGTAACGGTGATCCGTGGTTTGCTGTTGGGAAAAACTTGAAAGAAAACATTTTATATGTTGATCAAGGATTCCATAACGAACTTCTATATGGCGACGAAGTTATTGCTACAAATGTTGGCTGGGTAAGTAATAAAGCGAAAGAGAAAGAATTTAAGTGCACAGCGAAATTCCGTTATCGTCAAGAAGATAATAAAGTAACGGTTCAAATCGTTGATGAAAATACAGTTCGTATTCTTTGTGACGAGCCAATTCGTGCAATTACACCAGGACAAGCAGTTGTTTTCTATGATGGAGATGAGTGTTTAGGCGGTGCTACAATTGATGAAGTGTACCGTAGCGGTAAGAAATTGGATTATTTAGGATAAAACGAGAAGCCTCTACCGATTCGCGGTTAGAGGTTTCTTTTACATAAGGCGAATTTTCGTTCGCTTGGAAAATACATTCTTTGTTATAATTTGTTGTAGAGGTGAAGGACATGTCAAACAAACTTGAAACAGGTATTCAATATATGCAAGAAGGAAACTGGGAAGAAGCTGCTAAAAATTTCAAAGAAGCAATCGAAGAAAATCCGAAAGATGCGCTTGGATATATTAATTTTGCAAACTTATTAGATGTACTAGGTGATAGTGAGAGAGCAATTTTATTTTATAAACGTGCATTAGAGTTAGATGATAAATCTGCGGCTGCTTATTATGGATTAGGAAACGTATATTACGGTCAAGAGCAATTTGCAGAGGCTAAAGCTGTATTTGAACAAGCGATGCAAGCTGGATTACAATCAGCTGATGTAACGTTTATGTTAGGTATTACACATGTGCAACTTGGAAATGATCGTCTTGCACTGCCGTTTTTACAAAGAGCAACAGAATTAGATGAAAACGATGTAGAAGCTTTGTTCCAGTGCGGACTTTGCTTTGCGCGACTAGAACATATTCAAGAGGCGAAACCTTATTTTGAAAAGGTATTAGAAATGGATGAAGAGCATGCAGATGCGTATTATAATTTAGGTGTTGCCTACGTATTTGAGGAAAAAAATGAGAAGGCTCTCGCTTTATTTAAGAAAGCAACTGAAATTCAGCCAGATCACTTTTTAGCGGGTAATGGTGTTCGTTTATTAGAGCAAGAAGCTGAATAAGAAAAATGTAGTTTAATGGGTAGTTATCCCTCATCTAAATAGGTGGGGGATGTACTGCTCATTAAAGTGAAGCGAAACCGGAAAGGAGAGGAAAGATGGGAAATCAACATGCAATGGATTTGTTTGAGGAAGAGAAAAAGTTTATAAAAGCGCAAGTTCTTCATACCATTTTCCACAACGAAGAAAACCTCTATTCCGTTGTCAGTATGAAAGTCATTGAAACGAATGAAACGTACGACGAAAAAAAAGTGATGATAAACGGTCATTTTCCCCGCATGCATGAAGATGAAGTGTTTACGTTGACAGGGCATTTTAAAGACCATCCGAAGTATGGGAAACAATATTTAGTTGAAACGTTTAAGAAAGAATTGCCGCAAACAAAAGCAGGTATGGTGCAATATTTAGCGAGTGATTTATTTAAAGGGATAGGAAAGCGTACAGCTGAAAAAATTGTGGACCATCTAGGGGAACATGCTATTTCTAAAATTATGGATGATCCTGAGGCTTTAAATGGTGTTGTAAACAAGCAAAAAGCGCAAGAAATATATGAGACAATTGTTGAACATCAAGGATTAGAGAAAGTAATGAGTTTTTTAAATGGTTACGGTTTTGGAACGAAGCTTTCTATCAAGATTTACCAGCAATATAAAGAGATGACATTAGAAGTGATTCGTAATAATCCATATCAGCTTATTGAAGAAGTGGATGGAATTGGATTTGGAAGAGCGGATGATATAGGACGTGCGTTAGGGATATCGGGTAATCATGATGATCGTGTACGTGCGGGATGTTTTTATACGTTAGAGAATGTATCATTACAACTTGGTCACGTTTATATGAGAAAAGATCAACTTGTAAGAGAAACGATGTCACTTTTAAATAATCAAGAAGGAAGAGTGACGGAGGAAGACATTGTAGGTTGTATTGAAATGATGCAAAGTGAAGGGAAAGTTATTATTGAAGAAGAACGAGTGTATTTGGCATCGTTATTCTACTCTGAAAAAGGTGTTGTAAAGTCTATTCGCAGGCTCATGAATCAGGAGGAAACACCTTCATTCCCTGAAGCAGAAGTGTTAAAGACGTTAGGTGAAATTGAAGAACAACTGAGCGTACAGTATGCACCACTTCAGCAAGAAGCAATTCAAACGGCACTTCATAAACCGATGATGTTATTGACAGGTGGACCAGGAACAGGAAAAACAACAGTTATTAAAGGAATTGTTGAAATGTATGCGTCACTTCACGGGCTATCGTTAAATCCGAATGAATACAGTGATGATAATCCATTTCCGATATTATTAACGGCTCCAACAGGAAGGGCAGCGAAGCGAATGAGTGAATCGACAGGACTTCCAGCTTGTACAATTCACCGTTTACTTGGCTGGACGCCAGAAGGGTCTTTCCAGCGTAATGAAACAGATCCGGTACAAGGGAAGTTGCTTATTATTGATGAATTTTCAATGGTTGATATTTGGCTTGCAAATCAGCTGTTTAAGTCATTGCCGACGAACATTCAAGTTATCGTTGTAGGTGATGAAGATCAATTACCATCTGTAGGACCTGGACAAGTATTGAAAGATTTATTGAATGCAGGTGCAGTTCCAACTGTAAAGCTTACTGAAATTTATCGTCAAGCGGAAGGTTCATCAGTAATTCAACTTGCTCATGCGATAAAAAATGGAACACTCCCACCAGATTTAGCGCAAAATCAAAAAGATCGTTCATTTATCGGCTGCACAGGAGCTCAAATTGTTGAGGTTGTTAAGAAGGTTTGTGAAAATGCTAAGACAAAAGGTTTTAGCGCAAGAGATGTACAAGTATTGGCCCCGATGTATCGTGGACCGGCCGGTATTAATGTACTAAACGAAGCGTTGCAAGAAGTATTTAATCCGAAAAGGGAAAAGAGTAAAGAAATTGCTTATGGCGATGTTGTATATCGAAGAGGCGATAAAGTTTTGCAACTCGTTAATCAGCCGGAGAGTCAAGTGTTTAATGGTGATATCGGAGAAATTGTTTCGGTGTTTTATGCGAAAGAAAACGTTGAGCAACAAGATATGATTATCGTTTCATTTGATGGAATTGAGGTAACATATACAAAACCAGATTTAAATCAAATTACACATGCCTATTGCTGTTCCATTCATAAATCGCAAGGTAGTGAGTTTCCGATTGTAATTATGCCGATAGTAAAAAGTTATAATCGTATGTTACGTCGTAATTTAATTTATACTGGTATTACAAGAAGTAAGAAGTTCCTTATTATTTGCGGGGAGGAAGCTGCTTTCCAGTCTGGTGTAAACCGCCTTGATGATGCAATGCGTCAAACGACTTTAGCGAGTCGATTGCAGGAATCGCAAGGAGAAGTACAGATGGTAACAGTGAATGGCGAAGAAATGGACGTGGAAAACATTTCACCGTATGATTTCATGTAAAAAGGTGAAATTATATAGTGAAACTTTCAAACGTATAACGTTGAAAGGCTCCAGCAATGTATAAATGAATGCAGTTTGGAAATAATGGCGAATAGAATCCGGGAGACTGTAAGGAGATGAACGCCATATGTTTATTTGTCCAAATTGCAAAGGAAAAGACATTGGGAAAATAGGTGTCAACCAATTTTATTGCTGGAATTGTTATATCGAATTATCGGTTTCAAAGGGGAAAATCCATACGCATCAAGTAGAAGAAGATGGTTCGTTAAGTTCTCTTGATGATTTATTTGATGAGAATGAAAGAACGATCGGATAACGAAAAGGGGGATTTACTTTGAATCTACGCAATTCATTAATCGCATTAGGTGTTGGAGCGGCAGCATATCAATATGCTCGCAAACAAGATGTCTTTTCAAAACGCAATATGAAAAAAGCACGTAAGATGATTAAATCTTATTTATAAGCGTAAAAAACTCCCTTCATCAACAAGGGAGTTTTTTTATGCATTTGTATGCAAATATAAAAGTCCAATTTCAGAGAAGAGATAAGATAGGCCGTAACATCCAACGCCAAGCATTCCGTAATGAAATAAATGCTTCGCTCTTTCTTTTCGTGAGGAACGAATAAAGAAACCTTTCCAAATACCAAACCCGATACAAATCCATTCAAGAATCATAAAAAGTGCTGATAATACGAGCATAAATAAAACCATTATGAGCCCTCCTGATTAAATTGTTTCACGCTGCGTTCTCAGGGGTGGTTGTCCTTGTTATGTATATATATGTGCGTCTTTACAAAACAGTATGGTCTGCACAAAAAGATTTTAAAACTTTTGCACATAACCTACCCTATTTATTTTCACAATAAAGGTGGAGGAGGTTTTTCGTGTGAAGAATCTTAAAATCATTTGGATATACCGTTTAGGATTATTGTTACTTGTCTTTCTTTGTTTGCTCGTCTTTTTAAAAATTAAGCCGCTATGGGCACCGATTATTTTTGTATGTAAAGTGGCCATTACACCGTTTCTTATCGCGTGTTTTATTGCGTATTTATTGCATCCTTTAATTGAAAAAATTCATAAAGAAGGGATGCCGCGCACACTCGCTATTTTGCTCATTTACATCCTTTTCTTTGGCGGAATTGGTTATGGAATTTATAAAGGAACGCCGGTTGTGATTAAGCAATTACAAGAAATCAATGAACAATTCCCGCAGTTTACAAAAATGTATGATTCTTGGATGGATGGTGTTACAGAACAAACAGCGAACTTCCCGTCATTTATTCATGAAAAGGTGAAACAAATTTTTGTTGGAGTAGAGACGAAGATACAAGCACTTTTAAATAAAGTGATGAGCACAGCTCGCGGTGTACTGGATTCGTTACTCATTATTTTCTTAATTCCGTTCATTGTATTTTACATATTAAAAGATTACGGCGAGTTTTATCATATTTTTTGGAAACTAGTTCCGAGTAAGTGGCGTAGTACGGGGCAAATGCTGGCGAAAGAAATTGATAAATCACTTGGAAGTTATATTCGAGGACAGTTATTTGTTTGTTTAGTATTAGGGGGCGTATCTGCTCTTTCCTTTTGGTTTATCGGTATGAAATATCCATTGTTACTCGGTATTATTATTGGGGTGACGGATATAATACCGTACTTTGGCCCTATTTTAGGGGCGATTCCGACATTAATGATTGCGGCAACGGTATCAACAAGTTTACTCATTAAAGCGGGGATTGCGATTGCTATTTTGCAATTCGTAGAAAGTAACATTTTATCCCCTTATATCGTTGGTAAGTCCCTTCGCATGCATCCTGTCATTATTATGCTTGCACTACTAGTTGGGGGAGAAGTGGGAGGAATTGTAGGGTTATTAATATCAGTTCCTATTTTAGCGGTTATTCGTACAGTAATCGTTCATGTAAGGCCTCTTTGGAAAAAAGAAGATGTGTAAAATGATTATCTACATTGACAAACTTAAGAGAATTCTATTATATTTAGTCATATAATACATTAAATCAATGACGGAACAAGTACGTTACAGTCCATTTATAGAGAGAAGCTTCCATATGGCTGAAAGAAGCTTTAAATGAAGGGTAACAGAAAGCTAATCCTGAGAGCAGCTAATCACTGCCGTTTTGCCACGTTACGGCACCATGAGGTGATGAATTGATTCATATAGTAATCAATTCATAATTAGGGTGGTATCGCGAGTTAACTCTCGTCCCTTTTATAGGGGCGGGAGTTTTTTATATTTAAGGAGGAAAATACAATGAAACAACTAACAGGCGCACAAATTCGTCAAATGTTTTTAGACTTTTTCCAAGAAAAAGGACATGCAGTAGAACCTAGTGCATCACTAGTTCCACATGAGGATCCATCTCTTTTATGGATTAACAGTGGTGTAGCAACATTAAAAAAATATTTTGATGGACGTGTAATCCCGCAAAATCCACGTATTACAAATGCTCAAAAATCAATTCGTACAAACGATATTGAAAACGTAGGGAAAACAGCTCGTCACCATACATTCTTTGAAATGTTAGGGAACTTCTCAATCGGCGATTACTTCAAAGAAGAGGCAATTACTTGGGCTTGGGAATTCTTAACGAGCGACAAATGGATCGGATTCGATAAAGAATTATTATCCGTTACAATCCATCCAGAAGATGAAGAAGCATTCACAATTTGGAATGAGAAAATGGGTGTTCCAAAAGAGCGTATCATCCGCTTAGAAGAAAACTTCTGGGACATCGGTGAAGGACCAAGTGGACCGAATACAGAGATTTTCTATGACCGCGGAGAAGCTTACGGTAATGACTTTAGTGACCCAGAATTATATCCAGGAGGAGAAAACGAGCGTTACTTAGAAGTATGGAACCTTGTATTCTCTCAATTTAACCATAATCCAGATGGTTCATATACACCACTTCCTAAGAAAAACATCGATACAGGGATGGGTCTAGAGCGTATGACATCTATCGTTCAAGATGTACCTACAAACTTTGACACGGACTTATTCATGCCGATGATTGGTGCAACAGAAACAATCTCTGGCGAGAAATATCGTAATGGTGACTTAGAAAAAGATATGGCGTTTAAAGTAATCGCTGACCATATCCGTACAGTAACATTCGCTGTTGGTGACGGCGCTCTTCCATCTAACGAAGGCCGTGGTTATGTATTACGTCGTTTATTACGCCGTGCTGTTCGTTACTCTAAGAAATTAAACATTAACCGTCCGTTCATGTTTGAATTAGTACCGGTTGTTGGAGAAGTAATGAAAGACTTCTATCCAGAAGTACTTGAAAAGAAAGATTTCATTGCAAAAGTTGTGAAAAATGAAGAAGAGCGTTTCCACGAAACACTTCATGATGGTGAAGCAATTTTAGCTGAAGTTATTGCAAAAGCGAAAGAAGAAAAAACAACTGTTATTTCTGGAGTAGATGCGTTCCGTCTATATGACACATACGGTTTCCCAATTGAATTAACAGAAGAATATGCAGAAGAAGCTGGTATGACAGTTGATCATGAAGGCTTTGAAAATGAAATGGAAAAACAACGTGAGCGCGCACGTGCTGCTCGTCAAGACGTTGATTCTATGCAAGTTCAAGGCGGTGTCCTTGGAGAAGTGAAAGTAGCGAGCGAGTTCGTTGGTTACGGTACGGTTGCAACAGAAAGTAACGTTGTTGCACTTGTGAAAAACGGTGAATACGCAGACAGCTTGCAAGCAGGTGAAGAAGGACAATTAATGCTTGATGTAACACCATTCTATGCTGAGAGCGGCGGACAAATTGCAGACCGTGGTTACCTTCTTGCTGATGGTGTGAAAGTTCTTGTAAAAGACGTACAAAAAGCACCAAACGGCCAAAACTTGCACAAAGTTGTAGTTGAAGAAGGTACATTAACGAAAGATGCGGCTGTAAAAGCTATTATCGATACGAAAAACCGTAGTAGTGTTGTGAAGAACCATACAGCAACTCACTTACTACACCAAGCGTTAAAAGACGTACTTGGAACGCACGTTAACCAAGCGGGTTCTCTTGTAACTTCTGAACGTTTACGCTTTGACTTCTCTCACTTTGGTCAAGTACAAGCTGACGAATTAGAAAAAATTGAGCGTATCGTAAACGAGAAAATTTGGGAAAGTATTGATGTTGAGATTTCTCAAAAAGCAATCGAAGAAGCGAAAGAAATGGGCGCAATGGCATTATTCGGTGAAAAATACGGTGATGTTGTACGCGTCGTACAAGTTGGCGACTATAGCTTAGAGCTTTGCGGTGGTTGTCACGTTGATAACACAGCTTCTATCGGTATTTTCAAAATCGTTGCTGAGTCTGGTATCGGTGCAGGAACTCGTCGTATTGAAGCAGTAACTGGTAAGTCTGCTTATGAATTAATGAACGATCAAGTAGGTTTATTAAAAGAAGCAGCTGGAAAAATGAAAACAAATCCAAAAGACATTTTAACAAGAGTAGATGGTTTATTTGCTGAAGTAAAACAACTTCAAAAAGAAAACGAATCTCTTGCAGCAAAATTAAGCAATATTGAAGCTGGAAACTTAACTGATTCAGTAATGACAGTTGATGGCGTGAACGTATTAGCGGCAAAAGTAAATGTTGCAGACATGAACAACTTACGTACGATGATGGATGACCTAAAAAATAAATTACAATCTGCAGTTGTCGTATTAGCGTCTGTAAATGATGATAAAGTAAACATCTTAGCTGGCGTAACGAAAGATTTAATTAGCCAAGGATACCATGCTGGTAAACTTGTGAAAGAAGTAGCTTCTCGTTGTGGCGGTGGCGGTGGTGGCCGTCCTGATATGGCACAAGCGGGCGGTAAAAACCCAGCGCAAGTTGAGGAAGCTTTAGCATTTGTACAAGAGTACGTTAAATCTGTTTCAAAATAAAGAGATAGTAGTGTACAATGGTAGGGAGAGGAGAAGTTCTTCTCCCTATACTTACTATATAAGTGAGGTGCTTGAAATGGACGGTTTTGATAAAACAATGAAGTTTAGCATTCAAGATGAAAAACAGAGTGTCCATGTAAATGATGTACTTTTAACTGTGTATGATGCACTTCAAGAAAAAGGCTATAATCCGATTAACCAAATCGTCGGTTATTTATTAAGTGGAGACCCAGCATACATACCTCGCCATAAAGATGCGCGAAGCATCATTCGCAAGCTTGAACGTGATGAATTAATTGAAGAGCTTGTGAAGTCTTACTTGAAACATCATCGTGAGGAGTAATTTATGCGGATATTAGGTTTAGATGTAGGTACAAAAACAGTCGGAGTTGCAATTAGTGACGAAATGGGCTGGACAGCGCAAGGGCTTGAAACAATCAAGATTAACGAAGAACGAGGTCAATTTGGTTTTGACCGCATTTCTGAGTTAGTAAAACAGTATGATGTGGACAAGATAGTAGTAGGTTTACCTAAAAATATGAATGGTACAATTGGCCCGCGTGGTGAAGCATGCCAACAATTTGCAGAAAACCTACGAGAGCTGTTACAATTAGACGTTGTAATGTGGGACGAGCGTTTGTCAACGATGGCAGCGGAACGTCTACTCATTTCAGCCGATGTAAGTCGTAAGAAGCGAAAGCAAGTAATCGATAAGATGGCTGCAGTCGTAATCTTACAAGGATTTTTAGATAGTAAATAAGAGGTGACCAAAATGGAAGAACGTCAAATTACAATTGTAGACGAAAAAGGTAACGAACATTTATGTGAAATTATTTTCACTTTTGATGCTGAAAAATTTGGTAAAAAATCATACGTAATCTTCTCTCCAATCGGTGAAGTAGATGAAGATGGAGACCCAATTTATGATGCAATGGCTTATGAGCAAAATGAAGAAGAGGGCGGAGTATTACTTCCAATCGAATCTGAAGAAGAGTGGGAAATGGTACAAGAAACATTTAACACTATTGCTGATGAGCAAGAAGCTGAATAATAAGTACTGAAAAGGTGGACGGTATATCGTCCGCCTTTTTTATATGTAAAATGAAAGATTTTTTGTCGAAACTGCGTAATCCTTTGTAGTATAATGAGACGGATTGTAGAAAATAAAGTATCTGTCAAAAATGATAGGTAAATGTATTGTGATTTTTCATCGTGTTGTATAGAAAGATGTACATATGGCCTACAATTGAATAAGGAGGAAGAGTTTTGGTAGAGAATCAAGTGAAAAAGAAGCGTAGACGCATTTTTTTATTCTCGATAATTGCACTGCTTTTAGTTTGTGGTTCAGTCTATGCGTATATTTCATCCGCATTAGGACCGGTTGATAGCGGGAATAAAAAAGAGATTGAAGTAGAAATTCCAAAGGGATCATCTACTAGTAAAATTGGTGAGATTTTAGAAGGAAAAGGTGCTGTGAAAAACGGTACAGTTTTTAGTTTTTATACAAAGGCTAAATCTAAAAATTTACAAGCGGGTACATATTTATTAAATCCTTCAATGAGTGCAAAAGATGTTATTGAGCAAATGTCATCTGGTAATGTACATCGTCCAGCTCTTTATAAAGTGACGGTAAAAGAAGGGGCGCAAGTAACTGAAATTGCAGAAACGGTTGCAAACGAATTAAAGTGGAATAAAGATGATGTTGTACGTCAATTAAACGATAAAGCATTTATTCAAAAAATGCAGCAAAAGTATCCCAAGCTGTTGACGGATAAAATTTTTGATAGCAATATTAAATATCCATTAGAAGGTTATTTATATCCTGCGACGTACTCTTTCTATAAAAAGGATACGACGTTAGAAGAAATTGTCATTCCAATGCTTGAGAAAACGAATGCAATCATTGTTCAAAACGAAGCAAAAATGAAAGCGAAAAACTGGGATGTTCATCAGCTTTTAACATTGTCTTCACTTATTGAAGAAGAGGCAACAGGCTTTACAGATCGTCAAAAGATCTCTAGTGTCTTTTATAATCGTTTAGCAAAAGGTATGCCGTTGCAAACGGATCCAACGGTATTATATGCACTTGGAAAGCATAAACAACGTGTATTATACGAAGATTTAAAGATAAACTCACCGTACAATACGTACGTTGTGAAAGGATTGCCGGTGGGCCCGATTGCAAACTCTGGTAAACATTCAGTGGAAGCAGCGCTAGAGCCTGCGCAAACAGATTATTATTATTTCTTAGCTGCACCAACTGGTGAAGTGTACTATGCGAAAACATTGGAAGAGCATAATGCACTAAAGCAAAAATATATTACGAAAAAACAGTGAAATGGGGAGGGATAGCGAAAAAGGTCGCACATCCCTCTTTTTTGTGGTAAAATATATCGGGTTAAAAACTGGCAGAAGAATCGTTTTTAATATCAAAACGGGACGTACAAGCTAAGGGTAAAGCTGGCTTGTATTTTTATTGCATTCTATGTGTGAAAAGACGTCATAGAGGCACTTCTCCATGTAAATAAGGAGGACCATTATGGAGGATGCAGTTAACGAGTACCTATTATCATTTATTGATCCGAAAGATAAATTAATTCTTGAAATGGAAGACTATGCGAAAGAAAATCATGTGCCAATTATGGATCGACTTGGAATGGAATTTATGTTGCAATTTTTACGTTTAATTGGACCGAAGAGCATTTTAGAGCTAGGTACAGCAATTGGCTATTCTAGTATTCGTATGATGCAAGCTATTCCAAATTCTCGCATTGTGACAGTTGAGCGCAATCGCGATCGATATGAAAAAGCACTTGAATATATAGAACGTTCACCAGTTAAAGAGCGTATTTCCGTTATTTACGGTGATGCGTTAGAAACAGGCGAGCAAGTAGAAGAACATGGAACATTTGACGTTATTTTTATTGACGCAGCAAAAGGACAATATCGTCGCTTTTTTGACTTATATGAACCGTTATTAAATCCTGGTGGCGTAATTATTTCAGATAATGTTATGTACCATGGCCTTGTAACGACGAAAGAGAAAATTGAAAACAGACGTACACGTGGTTTAATCCGTCGTATTAAGACGTACAATGAATGGCTTATGAACCATGAAGGCTATGATACAACGATTTTCCCAATTGGTGATGGAGTAGCTGTTAGTAAAAAGAAAGGGTGACCAAGGTATGAAGAAACCAGAATTGTTAGTAACACCAAAAGCAGTGGCGGATATCGAACCTCTTGCGAAAGCAGGAGCAGATGCGGTAATGATCGGTGAGCAAAAGTTTGGTTTACGTTTAGCAGGGGAATTTTCACGTGAAGATGTGAAACAAGCTGTGAAGATTGCACATGAAAATGGTGTAAAAGTATACGTAGCAATGAACGCTATGTTCCACAACGATAAAGTAGAAGAATTAACAGACTATGTTGCATTTTTAAACGAAGTACATGTAGATGCAATTGTTTTCGGAGATCCAGCAGTATTAATGGCGGTTCGCGAAGTAGCGCCAAATATGCAATTGCACTGGAATACAGAAACAACAGCAACAAACTGGTTTACTTGTAACTACTGGGGACAAAGAGGAGCAAAACGTGCTGTATTAGCTCGCGAGCTTAGCTTAGATGAAATTGTTGAATTAAAAGAAAATGCTGAAGTAGAACTTGAAGTGCAAATTCACGGTATGACTTGTATGTTCCAATCGAAGCGTTCGTTAGTAGGAAACTACTTTGAGTATCAAGGACGTCATCTTGACATCGAAAAGAAAAAATATGAAGAGAATATGTTCTTATATGACCCAGAGCGTAACAATAAATATCCAATTTATGAAGATGAAAATGGTACTCACATTATGAGTCCAAATGATATTTGTTTCATCGATGAGTTAGAAGAGCTAATTGATGCTGAAATTGATAGCTTAAAAGTTGATGGTGTACTAAAAAGCTCTGCATACATTATTGAGGTAACGAAGAAATATCGTAAAGCAATTGATTTATGTGTAGAAGATCGTGATGCGTATTACGACGTGAAAGACGACTTATATAAAGAGATAGAAGAAATGCAACCGGTGAATCGTCCGTTAGATACAGGATTCTTCTTTAAAGAGACGGTTTACTAAACGAGGAGGGTGTAGGAAATGACTGTACAAGAAATTTCACGAGTGATCGATGGCAAACGCGTTATTGTGAAGAAACCTGAACTGTTAATCCCTGCGGGTAACTTAGAAAAATTAAAAGTAGCTATCCATTACGGGGCAGATGCTGTATATTTAGGTGGACAAGAATTTGGTCTTCGTTCGAATGCAGGTAACTTTACACTGGAAGAAATGGCAGAAGGTGTGGAATTTGCAAAGAAATATGGAGCAAAAATATATGTAACAACAAATATCTTTGCACATAATGAAAATATGGACGGGCTAGAGGAATATTTAAAAGGGATTGAAAAAGCTGGCGTAACGGGAATTATCGTTGCTGATCCGCTTATCATTGAGACTTGTAAACGTGTAGCGCCTTCTGTTGAGGTGCATTTAAGCACACAGCAATCACTATCCAACTGGAAAGCAGCACAGTATTGGAAAGAAGAAGGTTTACATCGTCTTGTATTAGCTCGTGAAGCAAGCTATGAAGAAATGAAAGAGATTAAAGAAAAAGTGGATATTGAAATTGAAGCATTCGTCCATGGTGCAATGTGTATCGCATATTCAGGAAGATGTACGCTAAGTAACCATATGACAGCGCGTGACTCTAACCGTGGTGGTTGTTGTCAATCTTGTCGCTGGGATTATGATTTAGTTCAAACAGTATCACAACATAAAGATGCAAAAGAGCTTCCTCTATTCCAAGAAGAAGATGCTCACTTTGCAATGAGTCCAAAAGACTTAAATTTAATTTTATCAATTCCGAAAATGATTGAAATTGGAATTGATAGCTTAAAAGTTGAAGGACGTATGAAATCAATCCATTACGTAGCGACTGTAGCGACAGTATACCGTAAAGTAATTGATGCATATTGTGCGGATCCTGATAACTTTGAGTTTAAACAAGAATGGTTAGATGAGCTTGATAAATGTGCAAATCGTGATACAGCTCCTGCATTCTTTGAAGGGGTTCCAGGACATCAAGAGCAAATGTTTGGAAATCATAGTAAGAAAACAACGTATGATTTCGCTGGTTTAGTGTTAGATTATAATGAAGAAACGGGCATCGTAACGATTGAGCAACGTAATCATTTCAAACCAGGACATGAAGTGGAGTTCTTTGGGCCAGAAATAGAAAACTTTACGCAAACGGTGGAGAAAATTTGGGATGAGGATGGAAACGAATTAGATGCAGCGAGACATCCGTTGCAAATCGTGAAATTCAAAGTGGATCAACCAGTGTATGTGAATAATATGATGCGCAAAAGCATACTTCAATAAGAAAGAGTGATAGTCGAATGGGGACGAATAAGCCTGTTGTAATTGGAATTGCTGGTGGTTCAGGGTCAGGTAAGACAAGTGTAACGAAAGCGATTTTTGACCATTTTAAAGGTCATTCCATTTTAATCTTAGAGCAAGATTATTATTACAAAGATCAAAGCCATTTACCAATGGAAGAGCGTTTAAAAACAAATTATGATCATCCATTAGCGTTTGATAATGATTTGTTAATTGAACATTTGCAGCAGTTGCTTGCATATAAACAAGTAGAGAAACCTGTATATGACTATACATTGCATACGCGTTCAGATGAAATTATTCCAGTTGAGCCGAAAGATGTAATCATTTTAGAAGGAATTCTTATTTTAGAAGACCCACGTCTTTGTGAGTTAATGGACATTAAGTTATTCGTTGATACAGATGCTGACCTTCGTATTTTACGCCGCATGCAGCGTGATATTAAAGAACGTGGTCGTACGATGGATTCAGTTATTGATCAATATGTAAATGTTGTACGTCCAATGCACAATCAATTTATTGAGCCTTCTAAGAAATTTGCGGATATTATTATCCCTGAAGGTGGACAAAACCACGTTGCAATTGATATTATGGTTACAAAAATTGCAACAATTCTTGAACAAAAAGTAAATTTGTAATAGCATAGTAAAAGATATACGATAGGAAGGGATTTTTTCCCTTCCTATCGAATACAATGAAACATGCAACCTCATCTATATATAGGTGAGGGCATATTTATATCAACTTTCCATACATATCTTCTTTATATAAAGAAGAATTGGGAATACGGGGTTGTATGTGACAACTCCGCTAGTACAGGCGTGCTAGAAACCTCCGCTTTACATATAAGCGGGGGAGTTTTCATATGGAACTCCTCTTTTTTTCGGGGGATTGGTATATAAAAGGAGTGGAAAATATGGCAACAGAAAAAACATACCCTATGACGCAAGAGGGTAAGCAAAAGCTAGAGAACGAACTTGAGGATTTAAAAACGGTAAAACGTAAAGAAGTTGTAGAGCGCATTAAGATTGCACGTAGCTTCGGAGATCTTTCTGAGAACTCTGAGTATGATGCAGCGAAAGATGAGCAAGCGTTCGTAGAAGGACGTATTACACAATTAGAAAACATGATTCGTAACGCAGTTATCATCACAGATAACGGTGAAGAATCTACAGTTGTTACATTAGGTAAAACAGTAACATTTAAAGAACTACCAGATGGAGATGAAGAAGCTTACACAATCGTAGGTAGCGCAGAAGCAGATCCATTTGAAGGAAGAATTTCTAACGATTCTCCAATCGCAAAAAGCTTATTAGGTAAGCAAATTGGCGAAAAGGTAGCAATCCAAACTCCAGGTGGAGAAATGCAAGTAGAGATTATCTCTGTAAAATAATTAAAAATCACTCGTGTAAAAGCGAGTGATTTTTTTATCCCGCATTAACGGGCAGTAAGACCCCCACCTCAAAAATCAGCGAAAGTAAAGAAGTTAGGTGGGGGTCGGGCTGCTTAAAGTTTCACTTTATTTGTATAAAAAATGAAACACTCCGTCCAAACTATAGTAGACGAGGTGTTTTTTTTATGAAAATAAAACAGAGAATTACAATTGTTTTAATTTGTTTTATATGTGTCATGTTTATGTTGCTTTGTCGTTTAATTCAAATACAAATTATAGATACGGAATCATTTACGGATCGTAAGATTAACTTAATTGAAAAAAGTGTTACACAACGGACGCAATCCATTACAGTAGATGATAGACGCGGCCATTTTATAGATCGTAATGGTAAGGAGATAGGTGAGAAAAAGTATCCTGTTTTAATTGTTTTTCCATTTCTACAATTAAAAAATGACATGTTGGAGAAAATTGCGCATATCATTGGTATGTCGAGACAAGAGATTGAAAGTCAAATGAAACATAAGAAAAGTGCATTTATCCTGCAAAGAGGAAATGAACCACTTCGCTTGGGACGAGAGCAGATGGAGAAGGTGAATCAATTAAATGTATTAGGCATTGTAGCAGCTGAAGTTCGTTTACGGCAAACTAGCGTGATGAATCATTTAATTGGCAATGTGGGTGAGAATGAACGAGAATTTCAAAAACGATACGGAGAAGTTAGAAAAATTTCAAAACAAACACCGATTGGCATTTCAGGATTGCAGCAATCATTTGATGAATTTCTTTTGACCGATGGAGAGGCAAAAGTATTGTATCAAGTGGATCGGCAAGGAGAACCGATATTTGGAAAACAAGCGAAATATACATCGCCTGGAAATCCGTTTTATCCAGTGACGATTCAAACTACTTTACATAACGAGTTACAGAAAAAAGCAGAAGAAGTAGTTGAAGCAAGTGAGATTAAGAAGGGAGGAGTAGTGCTACTTGATGTAAAGAAAAATGAAATTTTAGCAATGGTTAGCAAACCATCTGTACAGGTGAAAGATGAGAGTTTATATAAAACTACACTTGAAAATCAAATGTTAACACCACACTTTCCCGGTTCTGTTTTTAAAACAATAATTGCGGCGGCAGCGATTGATCAAAATGAAAATGTTTTTAATCGCGTATTTAATTGTAATAAAGATTTATATGGTGAAGATCACCCACAAGTTAGGATGGGGACACTTAGTTTTAAAGAGAGCTTTGCTAGAAGCTGTAACAGGACATTCTCAGAGTTAGGAAATGAGCTAATACAAAAGGATAAGATGGTGTTAGAAACTTATGTAGCGGCTTTAGGAGGCGCTGAGAAGGTTGGATGGAGAGGTTCTGTATTTCATACAACTCATTTTGAGCAAATGCCAGAGGAGAAAAGTGTTACGATTTGGGGGAGTGAAGGAAATAAGAATAGTAAAAAAGCGGTAGCGCAAACAGCAATTGGACAGAAAGATGTACGTATGTCACCTCTAGCGATTGCAAATATGATGGCGACGATTGCTAGAGGGGGAGAAAAGATGGAAGTGAAAGCTGTTGAAAAAATAATGTATAAAAATGGAACGGATTTTTATACATTTGAAGACCATACATTAGGTGGAAAACAGCTTTCATATGAAACAGTGAAAACATTACAACAGTTATTAAGGAGCGTTGTAACAACGGAAAAAGGCACAGGATCAGCATTCAAGTCGTTACCACTAAGTGTCGCTGGAAAATCTGGGACAGCACAAACAGGAAAAGGAACGAAAGAGAATCGATGGTTTGCAGGTTATTTTCCATATGAAAATCCAAGGTATGCTTTAGTTGTCGTGGATATAGAAACGAATAGCGATGTAAATAAAGTTACACCTATTTTCAAATCTATCGTAGAATCAATCTATCGATTAGAGAATGAAAAGTAATCTTGCAATTTATAGTAAAATGTTTTCATTTCATGAAAATATTATTGTAAATGTTCAACCTTTCTAGATTTAATGTTACAATAGCAAGTATGAAAAACTGCATGGAGGTTTGAAGAATGGCAGGAGGATCTAGATTCCAACAGAAACAACAAAAACGTCGTCAAAACGGTGTTTTAAATATTGCAATCGCTATTGTACTAGTAGCAGTAGCTATTGTAGCATATCAATTGTTTGTTCCTGACACGAAAGAGCAAGCGTCTTCTAGCGATAAAAAGGTAGCTCAGCAAACAACGAAAGAGAATAAGTCTGAGAAAGCTAAAGGCAAAGAAGAGACGAAGAAGAATGAACAAGAGAAAACAGAGGCTAAGAAGAAAGAAGAAGAAGAGAAGCTAAAGGCTGAAGAAGAACAGAAAAAAGCTGAAGAAGAAGCGAAAGCTAACGAGAAAGTACCAGCTGAAAAAACACAGCCAAAGGCAACTGACGCTTATACGAAACCTTCTTGGAAGCCAGTAGGCACAGAGCAAGGTGCAACACCTGCGATGACGTTTAAAAAAGGTACAGCAGATTGGAATGAGATGAATCAAGCGATTTCAGCTGCAATTGACGTTCCAGTAGAGCAATTAATTATTCATCGAATCGGAAATAACGGTAAGAATAAAGCTTACGGTAACGTACAAGATAAACAAACAGGTAAAAGATATTATGTAAATATTGATTGGGTAGACAATGAAGGCTGGAAACCAGTACTTGTTCAAACTCTAAACTAAAAAAGAGAAGCTCCTAAGGAGCTTCTCTTTTTTAGTTAGCGTAATTTCTTTAATTTAAAATGAACAACCGCGCTATAATATGGTCTTTTACTTTCAGGATCCATAACCATTTGATGCGAGATGTGATGAACTTCAAGCATAAGTGCTTTATTATTATCGATTTGTTCACTGATTTTTCGTTCTAAAGAAGCTAAGTCTCCCGCTTCAAAAAATTCTACTTTATCTTCTAACATTTCAAAGGTAAATGACATGAAGACGGCCCCTCTCCTATGTAATCAACTATAGTGTAACAAAGAAAAGAAGGAAATACCATGTACATTTCAATTGACATTTTTAGAAAGAGGGAATATCATACTGATAAAACCGATAAGAAAAAGGGGAATTTTTATGGGTACAGAATTTAATGGTTTATTTGATGAGTGGGCTCATACGTACGACTCATTTGTACAAGGCGAAGATATACAATATAAAGAAGTTTTCGCCCATTATGAGGACATTCTAGAGGATGTAGTTAACAAGTCATTTGGTAACGTATTAGAATTTGGTGTCGGTACAGGTAATTTAACAAATAAATTATTACTTGCTGGCCGCACAGTTTACGGTATAGAACCGTCACGTGAAATGCGCATGATTGCAAAAGAGAAATTGCCAAAAGAGTTTTCCATTACAGAAGGTGATTTTCTTTCGTTTGAAGTCCCGAATTCCATTGATACCATAGTAAGCACCTATGCATTTCATCATTTAACAGATGATGAAAAAAATGTAGCGATTGCGAAGTATAGTCAATTGCTAAACAAAGGTGGTAAAATAGTGTTTGCTGATACGATATTTGCAGATCAAGATGCATATGATAAAACTGTTGAAGCAGCAAAACAAAGAGGTTTTCATGAGTTAGCAAATGATTTGCAAACAGAATACTATACACGTATTCCAATTATGCAGACTATTTTTGAAAACAATGGCTTCCATGTAACGTTTACGAGATTAAATCATTTCGTTTGGGTAATGGAGGCAACTAAGCAATAGAAAGAGGGATTAGATTGAGAATTGCTGTAATTGGAGCAATGGAAGAAGAAGTACGTATTTTACGTGATAAATTAGAACAAGCAGAAACAGAAACGGTTGCGGGTTGTGAATTTACGAAAGGACAATTAGCAGGACATGAAGTAATCTTGTTAAAGTCTGGTATTGGTAAAGTAAATGCAGCGATGTCAACGACAATTTTATTAGAAAGATATAAGCCTGAAAAAGTCATTAATACTGGTTCAGCTGGTGGATTCCATCATTCTCTAAATGTTGGGGATGTCGTTATTTCAACAGAAGTTCGTCACCATGATGTAGATGTAACAGCATTTAACTATGAGTATGGGCAAGTACCAGGAATGCCGCCTGGATTTAAAGCTGATGAAGCATTAGTTGCATTAGCTGAAAAATGTATGCAGGCAGAAGAAAATATTCAAGTTGTAAAAGGTATGATTGCAACAGGTGATTCATTTATGAGTGATCCGAACCGAGTTGCAGCCATTCGTGATAAATTTGAAAACCTTTATGCAGTAGAAATGGAAGCAGCAGCTGTTGCACAAGTATGCCACCAATATGAAGTTCCGTTTGTTATCATTCGTGCACTTTCTGATATTGCTGGTAAAGAATCAAATGTTTCATTTGATCAATTTTTAGATCAAGCAGCTCTTCATTCTACAAACTTTATCGTAAAAGTACTAGAAGAGTTAAAGTAATGTAACAAAAAGGCAACTGTCTCATATAAAGAAAATACATACAGTTGCCTTTTCTTTATTGGCAAATAAGGGGGAGAACACGATGAATGTATATCGTGGAGTTCATGAGTTAATTGGTCATACACCAATTGTGGAAATTACTCGTTTTTCACTTCCAGAAGGGGTCCGTTTATTTGCAAAGCTGGAATTTTATAACCCAGGCGGAAGCGTTAAGGACCGATTAGGAAGAGAATTAATCGAAGATGCGCTAGAAAAAGGGCTTGTTACAGAGGGCGGAACAATTATTGAACCGACAGCTGGAAATACTGGTATTGGACTGGCACTCGCAGCGTTACAACATGATTTACACGTTATCGTTTGTGTACCAGAGAAATTTAGCATTGAAAAACAAGAATTAATGAAAGCACTAGGCGCAACGGTTGTGCATACGCCGACTGAGCAAGGAATGACCGGTGCAATTGCAAAAGCAAAAGAGTTAGTAAATGAAATACCGAATTCATACTCTCCAAGTCAGTTCGCAAATGAGGCGAATCCTCGTGCATATTTTAAAACATTAGGACCTGAACTGTGGGACGCATTGAATGGAGAGATTAACATATTTGTTGCTGGAGCAGGAACTGGCGGTACGTTTATGGGGACTGCATCTTACTTGAAAGAAAAAAATATAGATATTAAAACAGTTATCGTAGAGCCAGAAGGATCTATTTTAAATGGTGGTAAGGCTGGTTCACATGAGACCGAAGGAATTGGACTGGAATTTATCCCGCCATTTTTGAAGACATCTTATTTTGATGAAATTCATACGATTTCTGATCGAAATGCATTTTTACGAGTGAAAGAATTAGCGCAAAAAGAAGGACTTCTTGTTGGGAGCTCTTCAGGAGCAGCATTTCATGCAAGTTTACTTGAAGCAGAGAAAGCGGCGCCAGGTACAAATATTGTAACGATTTTTCCTGATAGTAGTGAGCGCTATTTAAGTAAAGACATATACAAAGGATGGGAATAAAAAATGAGAGCAAAGACAAAGTTAATTCATGGTATTCGCATAGGAGAACCTTCAACTGGATCTGTAAATGTACCGATTTATCAAACGAGTACGTACAAACAAGAAGCAGTTGGTAAGCATCAAGGATATGAATATTCACGTACAGGAAACCCAACACGTGCAGCTTTAGAAGAAATGATTGCGGTATTAGAAAACGGCCATGCTGGTTTCGCATTTGGTTCAGGAATGGCGGCTATTACAGCTACGATTATGTTGTTCTCAAAAGGTGACCACGTTATTTTAACAGATGATGTGTATGGCGGAACGTACCGCGTGATTACGAAAGTATTAAACCGCTTCGGTATTGAGCATACATTTGTAGATACAACAAACTTAGAGGAAGTTGAAGAAGCGATTCGTCCAAATACGAAAGCGATTTATGTAGAAACACCAACGAATCCGTTACTAAAAATTACTGATATTAAAAAAATATCTACTCTTGCTAAAGAGAAAGATTTATTAACAATTATTGATAACACATTCATGACGCCATATTGGCAGTCGCCGATTTCTTTAGGAGGAGACATTGTACTTCATAGTGCAACGAAATATTTAGGAGGTCATAGTGACGTAGTTGCAGGTCTAGTAGTTGTAAATAGCCCGCAATTAGCAGAAGACCTTCACTTTGTACAAAACTCAACAGGCGGCATTCTTGGCCCGCAAGATAGTTTCTTACTACTTCGTGGTTTAAAAACATTAGGAATTCGAATGGAAGAGCATGAAACGAATTCACGTGCAATTGCTGAGTTTTTAAATAACCACCCAAAAGTAAATAAAGTATATTACCCAGGCCTTGAGTCACATCAAAACCATGAACTGGCAACAGAACAAGCAAATGGATTTGGTGCTATTATCTCATTTGATGTAGATAGCGAAGAAACATTAAATAAAGTGCTTGAGAAATTACAATACTTTACGCTGGCTGAAAGTTTAGGAGCAGTAGAAAGTTTAATTTCTATCCCCTCTCAAATGACGCATGCATCAATCCCAGCAGATCGTCGCAAAGAATTAGGAATTACAGATACATTAATTCGAATTTCTGTCGGTATTGAAGACGGAGAAGATTTAATTGAAGATTTAGCACAAGCGTTAGCGTAGTAAAGATGCACTGCTAGTATAGGCAGTGCATTTTTACTACATTATTTTGTGAAATATTTCACAAAATAGACATACACAAATAAAATGATTTCATGTATATTGAATTCATGAAGTGTTACTCACGAACAAACTTGTGAAATGTTTCGCAAACAATGAAGTTCATGTAGGAAAGCAATTCTATTTTTTTACGCTAATCGGGACTAATTATGACCTATAGGGCCTTATTTAGTCCAAGATAGCAGAATAGGAGGAATTTACATGGTAGTCAAAGAGAAAATTGTAAATGAAATGCAGGAAGTAAAAGAGATGATTGATACGTTAGTGAATAACGGTCGAAAGGCTTTACAAGCATTAGAAAGTTTTACACAAGAGCAAATTGACAACATTGTTCATGAAATGGCATTAGCAGGTGTTGATCAACATATGCCACTTGCGAAGTTGGCTGTTGAAGAAACAGGTCGTGGTGTATACGAAGATAAATGTATTAAAAATATTTTTGCTACTGAATATATTTGGCATAGCATAAAGAAAGATAAAACAGTAGGGATTATTCACGAAGATCCTCATGAAGAAATAATAGAAATTGCGGAGCCTGTCGGTGTAGTAGCTGGGGTAACACCAGTAACGAATCCAACATCGACAACAATGTTTAAAGCATTAATTGCGATAAAAACGAGAAATCCAATTATTTTCGCATTTCATCCTTCCGCACAAAACTGTTCTATTGCAGCTGCGAAAACAGTATACGATGCAGCGGTGAAGGCGGGGGCACCAAAATATTGTATTCAGTGGATTGAAAAGCCTTCTGTCGAAGCAACGAAACAATTAATGAACCATGAAGGTGTTGCGCTTGTTTTGGCAACTGGAGGGGCTGGTATGGTGAAATCAGCTTATTCTACTGGAAAACCAGCGCTAGGTGTAGGTCCTGGTAATGTACCATGTTATATAGAGAAATCAGCGCATATAAAACGAGCGGTTAATGATTTGATTTTATCTAAAACATTTGATAATGGTATGATTTGCGCATCAGAACAAGCAATTATTGTAGACAAGGAAATTTATGATGATGTGAAAACAGAAATGATTGCAAATGATTGTTATTTTGTAACCGAGGAAGAGAGAAGTAAATTAGAAAAGCTTGTTATTAATGAAAATACATGTGCAGTAAATAGTGATATTGTAGGGAAATCCGCACAGTATATTGCCAAATTAGTTGGAATTACTGTACCTAAAAATACAAAAATGCTTGTAGCTGAAATACAAGGCATCGGAGCCGCATATCCACTATCTCGTGAGAAGTTAAGTCCAGTATTAGCTTGTGTAAAAGCAAATTCATTAGAAGAAGGATTTACATATTGTGAAGAAATGTTAAACCTCGGTGGTTTAGGACATTCAGCAGTTATCCATTCTGTAAATAAAGAAGTGCAAAAGCAATTTGGATTACGTATGAAAGCTTGCCGCCTTATTGTAAATGCCCCTTCATCACAAGGTGGAATCGGTGACATATATAATGGATTTATTCCATCACTTACGCTTGGCTGCGGTTCCTACGGGAAAAACTCGATTTCTCAAAACGTAACAGCGACGCATTTATTAAATATAAAAAGGTTGGCAAATAGAAAAAAGAATATGCAATGGTTCAAATTACCACCAAAAATTTATTTTGAAAAACATGCGACAGCATATTTAGCAAATATGCCTAACATTTCACGTGCATTTATTGTAACGGATCCAGGAATGGTTGAGCACGGATATGTAGATACGGTCACGCATTATTTACGTAAACATGTAAATGATGTGAAAGTTGAAGTTTTCTTTGAGGTTGAGCCGGATCCATCAGATGAAACTGTGTTTAAAGGTGCAGAAATGATGAGAAGTTTTCAGCCAGATGTAATTATCGCACTTGGTGGTGGTTCAGCGATGGATGCTGCGAAAGGGATGTGGCTTTTCTATGAGCATCCAGAAACAACATTCTATGGAATTAAACAGAAGTTTTTAGATATAAGAAAACGAACATGTAAATATCCGGAATTAGGAAGTAAGGCGCAGTTTGTTGCCATTCCAACAACATCTGGAACAGGATCAGAAGTGACACCATTTGCGGTTATTACAG
Source organism: Bacillus cereus group sp. Bc010 (assembly GCF_027716745.1). NCBI lineage: Bacteria > Bacillati > Bacillota > Bacilli > Caryophanales > Bacillaceae > Bacillus > Bacillus cereus group sp. Bc010. The sequence goes on along the minus strand of NZ_JAQFUY010000002.1, from coordinate 134,687 downwards.
ATAAGAAAAATAATATAAAGTATCCACTCGCGGATTATGAATTAACGCCAGATGTAGCAATTGTTGATCCACAATTTGTAATGACAGTACCACCACATGTAACAGCAGACACTGGCATGGACGTATTAACGCATGCAATCGAGGCGTATGTGTCTGTTTTAGCGAATGACTATACAGATGGATTAGCATTAAAGGCCATTGATCTCGTATTTAAATATTTACCAAGAGCATTTAAAGATGGAAATGATGAAGAAGCACGAGAAAAAATGCACAATGCTTCTGCAATCGCAGGAATGGCATTTGCAAATGCCTTTCTAGGTATTAATCACAGCTTAGCACATAAAATTGGACCAGAATTTCATATTCCACATGGGCGTGCGAATGCAATTCTTATGCCGCACGTAGTTCGCTATAATGCTATTAAGCCAAGAAAACACGCATTGTTCCCAAAATATGAGCACTTTGTAGCCGATGAACGCTATGCACATATTGCGAGAATGCTCGGGCTTCCAGCAAGTTCGACTGCAGAAGGTGTGGAATCACTTGTCAAAGCAATTATTGAGCTCGGAAAAAGTTTAAATATAAATATGAGTATTGCAGGACAAGGAGTTGCTAAAGACCAATTTGAAGAGGTTGTTGGATTATTGGCAGAAAGAGCTTTTGAAGATCAATGTACAACAGCTAACCCAAAATTACCTCTCATTTCAGAGCTGAAAGAAATTTATATGAAAGCATATAAAGGTGAGTAATGATTATGAAAGAGTCGCCATAAAGCGGCTCTTTTTCTTTTGGAAAACATCTCCCAGAATGGCTGTATTTACTTGTCTTTCAGTTTAATAGAATATGATACAGTGAGATGGAGGAGTGAGAATATAATGAAGGAATTACAAGAAAAGATAGAAGATTATACTCGGTTCGGACAAATTCTTCTCGCTGTCAGTACATTGTTAATGGTTGGCTTATTGATTCCGACTGGAGCAAAAGAAACGATACAATTTTTTGTTATGATGGGGAGCATCGTTATATTTTTAAGTTTATCTTTCTTTTTCTTTCAGCGTGTGAAAGTGATGCGAGACAAGTTAGAGGGAAACGAATGCGAATAATATTGATAAATAGTGCGTTACAAAAAGAAGGAATCTTTTTTGTAACGCTTTTTGTTTTTTTCTAGAAAATGTATGTGTTTTATATTGACAATGATAATCCTTATCAATTAAAGTAGAATAGTAGTTAATGATTATCATTATCAATTAGAGGTGGAAGAATGAAAAAATCTATTACGCTATTTACAGCGATTTTATCTGTTTTTTTCTTATTAATAGGTTGCAGTGCAAAAGGAGACGAAAAAGCAGCGGCAACAAAAACAGAAAAAGGAAAAGAGAAAATAGAAGTTACCGACCTGTCAGGGAGAAAGGTAACATTCGATAAAGTGCCAGAGAGTTTTGCAACATTAAGTATGGGAGACATGAATATTATTCATGCTTTAGGCGGAAAAATAGTGGGTCGTCCGGATGCAAAAATAACTCTTCCAGAGGATATAAAGAAAGTACAAGTAATCGGGAATGCACATCAGCCGAATTTTGAGCAAATTGCTAGCTTAAAGCCCGATGTACTTATTGCTAATAATGGGTTCCAAAAGAATGTTCCAACGGTTGAAGGGCAAGGAACGAAAGTAATGATTTCTTCTGCGAATTCTGTACAAGATATTCAAAAGAATATTGAACTATACGGAACGATAATGAAGAAAGAAGATAAAGCGAAAGAACTTAACCAAAAAATTACGAATCAAATGAAGACATATGAGAAAAAGAGTGATGTGAAAGCATTGCTAGTGTATGGAGCACCTGGTACTTATTTAGCAGCATTACCAACCTCTTTATCAGGTGATATTTTAGAAAAAACAGGTGGGAAAAATATTGCAGCTGATTTTCCAGAAATGAAGGAATATCCGCAATATGCACAGCTAAGTGTAGAACGCATTATTGAAGCGAATCCTGATGTAATTTATTTAATTACACATGGAGATCCAAATAGCGTTAAAAAAGCATTTGAAGGCGAAATGATGAAAAATGAAGCGTGGAAAAATTTAGATGCAGTAAAACAAAATCGCGTAGTTATTTTGCCACCAGACTTATTTGGATCAAATCCTGGAACAAAAGTTACAGAAGCGATGGACTTTATGTATAAAAGTATACAAGATGTAAGGAAATGATAAGTATGGAAAGTAGTGAAGTAGTAAGGGAAAAGGAACATCCTTTTGCGAAAAAAAGAGGGGGAATAGCAGTTACTTTAGTTGTATTAACGGTTTTATGTCTTTTTTACGGTCTTTTCGCAGGAAGCCTATCCTTTTCTTTACGAGATATTGTAACAGGGATACAAGATGAGGGTTCGACAGTTCATCGAATTGTATGGGACCTTCGTATACCGAGAGTGCTCGTTGGATTTATAGTAGGAACATGTTTAGCTGCATCTGGTGCACTGCTGCAAGGAGTGATGAGAAATCCTCTTGCAGACCCTGGTATTATCGGGGTGTCATCTGGAGCAGGCCTTGTCGCAATTGTAATTATGATTTTATTCCCTCAGCATATGGCGTTTTTACCACTTGGTGCGTTTTTAGGAGCTTTCATAACGGCGATGATCATTTATGCTTTATCATGGCAAAAAGGGGCACCACCTTCAAGAATTGTCTTAGTAGGTGTGTCAATTAATGCATTAATAGGTGCAGCGACGTCAGCATTAATGTTATTACATAGTGACAAAGTACAATCCGTGTTACCGTGGTTAGCGGGTGGTATTGGCGGTGTAAGTTGGGCACATTTAAACATGATTATTTATTATGCAATATTCGCTATTATATTGGCCTTCTTCGGTATCAAGCATATTCGAGTATTAATGCTTGGAGATGAAATGGCGAAATTATTAGGTCATAACGTGGAGAGAAGCCGTTTTTATTTAATAGTAGTAAGCACATTATTAGCTGGAATAGCAGTTAGTGTTTCTGGTCTTATTGGATTTGTCGGCCTTGTTGTACCACATATGTTACGTTTATTAGTTGGAAATGACTATAAATATTTACTGCCATTATCATGCCTTGGTGGAGGGATATTACTTGTTTTCGCGGATGCGATAGCTCGAAGTTGGTTTGATCCAATTGAATTGCCTGTCGGTATTTTATTATCCTTCTTAGGCGGTCCGTTCTTCTTATATTTAATTCATAGAGGGGGGAAACAGCGTGATTTCCGTTAATAAAGTGTTTTACGCACATCCTGAAAGATTTCAAATGCAAAATATGAATGTACATATTAAAGCTGGAGAGGTCGTTAGTTTAATTGGACCGAATGGATCTGGGAAATCTACTTTGCTTCGTTTAATAGCAAGACTACTTAAACAAAGCGAAGGGGATATCGTTTTAGATGGAAAAAGTATTCATACGATGAAAAGTGCCGATGTAGCGAAGCAATTAGCGATGTTACCACAAATGCATGATCATCAATTAGATTTAACAGTGAAAGAATTAATTGAATTTGGAAGAGGCCCTCATAAATCATGGAGAGATCGCTTAAATAAAGAAGATGAAGAAATTGTTGATTGGGCATTGTCTGTTACAAATCTTGAAGGGTATGAATATCGTCTTTTACAATCTTTATCAGGAGGGGAAAGACAACGTGCTTGGATTGCAATGACGCTAGCACAACGTACGAACGTCTTATTATTAGATGAGCCAACAACTTTTTTAGATATCGTTCATCAGTTGGAAGTAATGGAACTTGTGAAACGATTAAACGAGGAATTTGGCATGACAATTATAATGGTTTTACATGATATTAACCAAGCGGCTCAATATAGTGATCGTTTACTCGTATTAAAGCGAGGGAAGCTTCAGTATGACGGTATACCAGAAGAAGTGTTATGTCATGAAATGTTTCAACATGTATTTGGCATAGATGTAGATATTTTTCAAGGAAGCGACAAGCCATTTTTTACACCGAAGCGAATTTCTAAAAAAGGAGGAGCAAGATGCGAACAGAAGAACGTATTACCACTGAGTTAGTAAGGGAATTTGTTATGGCAGCTCACGGAGATTTAGAAAAAGTACAAGAACTGTTGGCTGAATCGCCAAGTTTACTTCATGCCTCTTACAATTGGGGCGGATCAGATTGGGAAAGTGCGTTAGGAGCAGCGGCACATGTAGGGCGTAAAGATATTGCTCTTTATTTATTAGAAAAGGGTGCTCGAATGGATATTTTCGCGGCCGCTATGCTTGGAGAATTAGAAGTTGTACAAGCTATTTTAGTAGCACAACCAGAAGCATTACGTGCATCTGGCCCTCATGGTATTTCTCTTCTTCAACATGCACGAATGGGTGGAGAAAAAGCACAGCGTGTATTTGACTACTTAATGGTGCTTTCTTAATGATCGCTAAAGTTCTTATGTGCGGTAAACTTTTCACTTTCATATAATTGGAAAGTTTACCGCCCGTTAGAACGGGATAAGTATCTAGTATATTTGAAAAGCCTACACCCCCCTCAATTGTAGTTTTCTTTATGCTAGTTATGATATGGAGGCAGTAGACAATATTTGTCTACTGCCTTTTTTAAATTATTTAGAGATTGAATATTCTGTATTTCGCCTTTGGTTCCTTTATAATAGATAGTAACATTAAGTATATATCCAAAACATGATCGTGTAGGTAAGTACAAATTCGTGGGAAGGAGTGCAGAAATGTTTCATACAGATCGTTTACAAATTCGTAAATATACAATGGATGATTTACAGTTCTACGCTTCATTATGGGGAAATGAGAAGGTAATGCGCTATATTGGAAATGGGACGTTAAAAACATATATGCAGTGTAAAAAAAGTTTGGAAGAGTGGGTGATTCCTAGCTATAAAAACGGTCTCGGTTTATTTGTATTGATTGAAAAGGAAACGGGAATACGAATTGGTCATGCAGGATTAGTAAAGCAGCAAATAGATGGAAAAGAGGAAATTGAAATTGGTTATTGGTTATTACCTCGGTATTGGGGAAAAGGGTATGCGAAAGAAGCAGCGGCAGCATTTCGAGATTATGGCTTCCAAGCGTTACGAATGAATAAATTAATTTCTCTTATTAATCCGGATCACCCCGCCTCAATCTTTGTTGCTAGAAAAACGGGGCTTAGTTATGAGAAAACAACTTCATTTCATGGGATGGATGTTCTCGTTTATTCCATTAGGCGCATTGAATGAAAAAAGGTTAATTGCATCTTTTGAAGAATGGTATATAAAAATAAAGGGGGGATTACATGTACATTTATCATAATGGACTTATTATTCGTGAGGGAACGAATGGTGTACCTGCATATGCAATTAAAACTTTATTCGAAGATGCCGGTTGGAGCAATGATAATATCCCTTCTTGGCAAATTGAAAAATTCACGATAGCATTTGAAAATTCAACATGGGCATTCACAATTTGGGATGAAGAAGAGATGATTGCGATGGTTAGAGTCATTTCTGATGGAATCATGGTCGCCAACATAGTAAATTTAGTTGTGAAATGTGAATATAGAGGGAAGGGATTAGGTAAGAAACTTGTTGCTCTTTGTTTGCAAAAATTGCCACATGGTGACTGGTTTGCGCATACTTCTGCGAGTAATTTTGATTTTTATAGAAGTTGTGGTTTTGAGGTGAGAGAATTATCGAGAAATGGAACATGTGCGTACTATGGATACCAAGCTGCAAAAAGAGATGGGCATCGGTAAAGGAGCGAAAAGTAAGGAAATAGTACAGCTATAAGTATTTTTCGTTCTTTTTATAATAGAAAATGAATTGAGACTCATTTTATGATAAAATGAAAGAAAATTCTGTTTATTATTAGAGGGATAAAAATGAGTATAAAAGTTGGGGATGTATTTAAATATGAAAGAAGATTTACTGAGGAAGAGGTTTTTGAATTTGCAAATATTACAGGGGATAAAGGCAGGCATCATATGGAATATGATGAAAATGGACGTTTAATGGTTCATGGTTTATTGACTGCTAGTATTGGAACGAAAGTAGGCGAAGAATTACATTACATAGCAAGAGAATTAGTAAGTGAGTTTATTAGACCAGTTTTTACAGGAGATACGATCACTTGTGAATTAACTTTAACAAATATTGAACAAATGGAAGGATACAAAAAGGTTTCAATCGAGTCAGTTTATCGCAATCAACACGAAAAGACTGTACTAGTTGGGACAAGCTATGGAGTTATAAGAGGATAAAAAGAAGCCTGATTTACAGGCTTCTTTTTGTTTAATAAACACGTTTTCGATTTTCTGCATGACTAGAGATGAGTAATAATGCAGTTTCTTCTCCTATATTACGAACGATATGAGGAACACATGCATTCCAGGAGAAAGAATCTCCTTCTTCTACAATTGCAACATCTTCTCCATGTTGAACTTCTAGTTTTCCACGTAATACAAGGTGACATTCTTCCCCTTCATGGGCATTTGGTGTGTTTTCTTTCGGAAACCCAGCAGGAATTTCTACGAGATTTAGGCGAAGGCCACCTTGCTCTGCAACATGCTCAATTCTTTGTTCATCTTTTCCGTATACACTATATTTACGTTCTACCTTTTTGACAACTTTCAATCGATCTTTTTGTTCTAACAATAAATAGGGAAGAGGAACGTTTAAAAAATTGGAGATCGTTTCTAAAGTTGAGATAGATGGTGATGTTTTATTATTTTCAACCTGACTCATAAACCCTTTAGAAAGACCTGTTCCTTCACAAATTTGCGCGATTGTTATGCCTCTACGCTGACGAATTTCACGTATTGCAGAACCAATATTCATAAAATCAAGCTCCTTTTTATAAACAACTATTTGTATCATAGCAAAAAAAATATATATTTTCCCAGTGAAAATGAATTGACGAATAAAAAAAATTAGTGTATGTTTTGTAATGTAAATAAAAGTTTTGTATAAGAAAACTATAAAGGAGAGAAAGAAATGAATCAACATATTGGTAACTTAATTATTCGTATCGTGTTAGGGGTAACGTTCTTTATGCACGGTTTAACAAAATTCCAATCAGGGATTGACAATATTGCAGGGTGGTTCACAAGCATTGGTTTACCAGGAGGACTTGCATACGGTGTAGCAACAGTTGAATTAGTTGGCGGTCTATTATTAATTCTAGGTTTAGGTGTAAGATATATTGGATTATTATTTGCACTAGTTATGGTTGGAGCAATTGTAAAAGTAAAATGGTCAGCTGGTTTATTAGGAGATGGAAAAAATCCTGGCTTCGAATTAGAGCTTGCATTGTTAGCAATGGGTGCTTACTTATTTGTTGCGAAAGTGGATGGTTTTGTAGATAATTTCTTAAAAGAGAAAATGTCAAAGAAGAACTAATTTAAATGGGAGGCTAACAAGATGAGTTTTCAACTTCATCCCGATACAACACTTGATGTTGTTCATTTATATGTATCAAATATAAAGAAATCACTAGAGTTTTATACAGAAGTACTAAGTATGAAAATACTAAAAGAAGATGAAATGGTCGTTACATTTGGGAATGAAAATAACGAACCACTCCTGATCATTGAAGAAAAGAAAGAAGCCTTACCAAAGCAAAGAGGGAGAACGGGTTTATATCATTACGCAATTTTATTACCGAGCAGACAGGATTTAGCGAATATCCTTCGTCATCTTGTAGAAATGGTATATCCACTGCACGGCGGAGCTGACCATTACTTTAGTGAGGCCCTTTATTTAGCTGATCCAGATGGAAACGGGATTGAAATTTATCATGATCGTCAAAAAGAAGTTTGGCGTGATGAGAATGGAGAGCTACCATTTGTTAGTAACCCGTTAGCTGGTGAAGAATTATTGCAGCAAGGAAGTACATGGAACGGATTTCCAGATGGTACTGTGATGGGACATATTCATTTCCATGTAGCTGATTTGGAAGAAGCGAAACGTTTCTATGTGGATGGTCTTGGTTTTGAAGTAACGATCCCAGCTCGTAATGGGGCGCTCTTTGTATCGGCAGGTGGCTACCATCACCATATCGGTTTAAATACGTGGCAAGGTGAAGGAATACTACCGCAAATGCCAAATTCCGTTGGCTTGAAATATTTCACAATTGTATTAGCAAATGAAAAACAAAAAGAGCAAGTATGTGAAAGCTTAAAAAATATTGGCAAGATTGCTACGTACAAAGATGGAATATTACAAGTAGAGGATCCATTTGGACATTGTATCCATTTCAAAATAAAAGGAAAAGCCTAATAAAGGCTTCTCCTTTTTACTTTCTTATAATGGCTTTTTCATTTTGGACAAATAGCTCATCAAATTGCTTCGCAAGCTCAAAATCGAGTTTCGTTAAACCTTTTGCATTCCAAGATGACAAAGTAATAATGACTGCTTTATACTGGATAAGGATAAATGGGTGGTGATTATGTTCTTCTGATAGTTTGGCGGCTTCAGAGACAAATTCGACTCCTTTTAAGTAGTCGGAAAACATATATTTTCTTTCAATCCATTTTTCATCTTTTACTACCCATTTATCTAACTTCAATAATTCCTCTTGAACTTCTTCTTCAGTTAATCGTAGCATCATTTTTCACATCCTTTACTGGAAGTAGCGTAAGACCATTGTTAATAAGACGTGTCACAGCTTCATCAGTTGTGAAAGTAGAAAGTTGTTGTAATAATGCTTCTGATGTTTCATGCCCTTTGTTATGTTCTAAAAGCAATTCTAATATTTCAAGGCGAAGTAACCATTCTTTCGGATACAATTTATTTAATACCTCTTGAATTGCTACTAATTGCTCGATATGCGCGTCGTGTAAAATACCTTCATTTCGAATGTCACGAACGGTTTGATACATACGTTCAAGTTCATTCAGTACAAGTGGAGCAGGTATTTTTTGAACTTCTTCATCCGTTGGGAAAAATGCTGCAGCATCTGCGGCACCTGGGAATACCGAAGTAATTGTTGAACCAACAGCCATATCAAATGCGCCCCATGAAGCATCAAATAAAACGCGGTCGTTATAAGTAACTGTGCAACTGATAAAGGAAATAAGCGCAATTTTTTTATCGTTTTTTACAATATCAGTCACTGTTCCTTTTACATGAATACCACTTGCAAAAGTAAACTCAGCAACATTTCCAATTGTAATTCCTAATGATTGTAATTGTTCATCTGTACAATTTTCTAATGCAATATTTTCAGTGAGTAATCCAATTGGTGTTCCAAACCCGTCACTGTGTACAGACGTAGAATGATTCGCTAGCTGTTTATTGTGAATTGCTAATGCTGTTGGCGAACTCGTTCGCATGTAGATCAATTCACCTGCATCGTTTTCAATTGTCTCGGTAAATGTGCCTGTAATTTGTAATCCGTTATTTAATTCAGCAGTTGCATGATTTTCAGAGCGAATTGCTTTTTCTAATCCTTCTTTACCACCTGTTTTAAAGGCCATCGTTTCAGAGAATTTCTCAAGTGCTTCTGTTAATTCTTCAAATGATTCGCAAACAAATAGTTGTGGTTGCATTTTTGTTACGTCATAAGTTGTACTTGTACATGCCTCTATAGAGAATGGAACCTTTTCTACAGCGTCTGTTAAGCAATGTTTGCTTTCGCCAACAGAAGAAAGGAGACCAGCACCATATATTTTTGGAGCATCTATATTTCCGATTAATCCATATTCTACTGTCCACCAGAAAAGACGTGAAATTTGTTCCGCTTCTGATAAGCCAGAAACTAACTTTTGTTTTTCAAGTACATTATTCTCAGCAGCTGTAACTTCATCAGGAGTAGAAGTAGGGCTTTCTTTTACAATTGTTAATGTACGAACAGCTTCGAATGCATCATGTTCTTCTTTTGTTGAGAAAGCTTTTGCACCAATTTGTCCAAATCGTTTCACATATTTTGCATATGTAGGATCAAGTAAAATAGGTGCGTGTCCTGCTGCTTCGTGTACAATATCTGGAGCTGGTGTATACTCGATATTCTCTACCTTGCGAATATCTGTTGCGATTGGTAATAATCCGTGTCCTTGAAAATCGAAGAAGGCTACGCCAGGAATAAGCCCGTCAATCGTTACAGCACCCCAGCCGCTTGGTGCTAAACACTCATTCATTTCTTCTACCTTTGGAATTGCATCTATATTAATACCAGATGATTGTAATCCGTTCACATAGGCTGGATGAGCAACGTCTTTTAAGAAACTATGATTTTGTCTCATAATGTAACGCCACACAGCGTGATTCACCGGTGTATATTGATCATAATGCTGTGTGGATACGAATGGTTTTAAATGCGATGGAATTTCTGTTTTCTTTGTCATTTAGACATCCTCCTTTTTTTAAATAAAATTAAGTATCGGTTTCGTATAGCTTGTATCACCCCCTTTCAAAATTGTAAGCGCTTATAAAATTTTATCATAAGATTCGGAATTATTTAACATTTGTTTCTGTGAGAAATAGAAAAAGCCCCTATCGGAAAATCCGATAGGGGCGAAAGAATCGCGGTACCACCCTATTTGTAAGTGAAAATATACTTACATCTCAATTAATGATAACGGAAAAACTCCGTCTTTTCCTTCATGCCTATAAGCACTACGAAAAAGAAGCTCCAGAATTGTAATTCATACTTATATATGTGCTAATTTCCACCGACCATTAGCTCTCTGTAACAGGGATATAAGATACTACTGCGATTCTTTCAACGCGTATATTATGAAATTATGTAAAAGGATGGACGCAAAAAAGTCCCTATCGGAAAATCCGATAGGGACGATAAAAATCGCGGTACCACCCTATTTGTAAACAAGTAATTGTTTACCACTCACTTTAAGATAACGGAAAGATCCGTCTTTCTCTTCATGCATAAAAAGCATTACGGGAAAGAAGCTCCAGAATTGTAATTCACGCTTGTATATGTACTGATTTGCACCAACCATCAGTTCTCTGAGACAGGGATATAAGTCGCTACTAGTATTCCTTCAAAGCCGATATATAATTCGTTCAACTAAACTATGTTTTGTATTATAAAACTATATTAAAAAAATTGTCAACAATAATTTTTTATTTCACATCTAAATCAACATTTAAATTAGATGTATTTCCAGCTGCATCAGTTGCTACAATATGAATTGTATTCTTTCCTTCTTGTAATTGACTACGATCGAAATAAATGCTGTAATTTTTCTCCCAAGGATTTAGGAACACACTTTCCCATACACCATTTCCGTTGATTTCATATTGCATTCTCACTGGAATACCAGGTGCTACCCAACCAGATTCTGTCATCCAATCTAGCAGGATATCATCCACTTTTCCTGTAATTACAAGGTTTTCTTGGTCAACTTCGTATGTTAACTTAGGTGCAGTTCGATCAAGAAATACAGCAGCTGTTTGTTTCGTTTCCCCACCAGAATTAGAGGCAACTGCTTCGATTTGGTATAGACCGTCAGCTAACGGAGTACCATCTGTTTTTGTACCATTCCATTTGAAAGGTTTGTATCCAGCTGTTTCATTTTTAGCTTGATGGATAATCCCTTGGTACGTTACACGTTCTTTTGTAACTAAATTTGCATGCAATGTTACATCATCTACAGGTGCAACTAAATAGTAGTTGATGAGATTATCGTCTAATATTTGGTCACCATTTGGACTAAAAGTAGAATTAATAATTTCGAGTCCATCTATACGTTTGTAATCTTTAGGATCGATACTAAATGTAAATGGAATGCGAGTTTCTTCATTCTTACCTTGTTCTTTTACATACACATTTCCAGTATATACACCTTGGGGTAGCGAACTATCGACAGTGATAGTAAATGGTTTTTCGGTACTACTATTCGGCTGTATGCTAATCGATGAAGGTACAGAAGTTTTTACTTTTGTTTTTGTGTTTGCATCTAGCAATTCCACACGAGTTGAAAAACTTTTCTTTTTACTAGATAGATTTTGTAACGTAATATTTTGCGTCAGTTTTACTTTACCACTGTTTGGCTTAATAAGACCGAAGCTCACATTGTTAGGTTTGACTAATACATCTGTTTGAGCTGCTTTCGGGATGTTAATTAAACCAGATCCTTGCGCCATGACAGGATATGTATTTTCATTTACATCTTTTAAAGTTTTTGCTGTATTGGAAAGAGATGCTTTCAATTGTTCTGGCGTCCAATCAGGGTGCATTTGACGTAATAAAGCAACAGCTCCAGCTACTTGAGGGGCAGCCATACTGGTTCCGTTGTGAGACTCATAGCCACCTCTAGGTACAGTACTCGTAATTTGTACTCCTGGTGCAACGATATCTGGTTTTATAAGCCAACTACCTTGTGATGGTCCTCTAGAACTAAAGTTACCAATTAATTCAGTTGGAACTGGTTGTCCAATTTTTATATTTTTCTTGCGCTTTGTAATTAAGTTTTTTAGCTCTTCACCATTTGAATTTGATAATTGCATAACTGGAAGAGCTAGATTTTCTCGTGCAAAGTATTCAGGCATAATATTGATTTCTTTTTCGTTAGAAATTAATAGTACACCAATTGCACCAGCTTGTTTCGCTTGTTCAGCTTTTACTAACGTACTTGAAGTACTTTGTAAAACAAGTGCAAACTTTCCTTTCACATCTTGTTTTGCATAATCGCTTGGATTACCATAGCCAACATATACAAGTGGAGAATCATTACCTATTGGGAAATCCGATCTTGATAACGGTAATCCTTGATATGTTTTGGTAGAACCAGCTACTTGGAATGTTGGAAACGGGATAGAAACTGTAGATGCTCCAACTGATATAACACTACTTGCATTGGCGGGGGCATCAACAGACCACGGTTTTGGGCCATCATTTCCATTTGAAACGACTGCAGTAACCCCAAGCTTTGCTGCACGTTCTAACGTTAAAGTTACAGGTTGATCAGGTACATTTAAATCTTGTCCAAGAGACAGATTTAACACATCAGCACCATCTTGAATTGCTCGTTCAATACCTTGAATAATATCGTCTGTTGTACCAGTTCCACCGTCATTCATGACACGATAGGCTAAAATAGAAGCGTTTGGAGCAACGCCCTTAATTTTTCCATTACCAGCAATAATTCCTGCTACATGAGTACCATGTACGTTACCATCCATAGGATCATTATCTTCATCGACTGTGTCATATCCACCAATATAATTTGCTTTTAAGTCAGGATGTGTATAGTCTACGCCAGAATCGATAATTGCTACTTTCATCCCTTTTCCATCAAGAGGTTTGCCAGATGGGTCTTTTAAATTCCACGCTTCAGTTGCACCAATTGTCGGTCCGCCGATGTTTGGTGCTTCTTCATTAGTAGTACTTTTTGATGTTTCATGTAGTTTATATGTTAAGTTCGGATAGACTGCTTTTACTTCAGGTAAAGAAGCAAGAGCAGTAATTTGATCTCCAGGAACTGAAATAGAGAATCCGGAAAATAACGTATTATACACTTCTTTAATTTTTGCACCAGGTGCTTTTTCTTTTATTTTCTTAGTCGTATCTTCTTGTGCTTTTTTTAGCTCGGCATGATAAGACTGTGCATGATTACTTTGTAAATCTGGAGCATGCTGAATATTACCTTGTGCTGCGAGAGGTGCATGTTGCAATTCTACAATGACTGAAATTTCTTTTGCAGTTTTTGTTTCAACATTTTGCGCAATTTTATTTTCTCCCCACTGTTCAATCGTTGTTTTTAGTTGTGGACTAAATTGCTTCTCCTTTTGCAGTGATTCAGCATGTGCGCTTAAAGCTCCAAAACTGGAAAAGACGAGCGCCATACTTAATAGTGTAGATGTAGTTTTTTTCATTGAAACTCCCCCTAATAAAAAGTGCTAATATTCCGAAAAATAATCTTGCAAATTTATCCGACTTTAATGGGCAGTAAGACCCCCACCTCAAAATGCAGCGAAAGCAAAGAAGTTAGGTGGGGGCCGGGCTGCCCATAAAAGTCCGATTGGTTCAACTAATAATCAGTGGGGGATGAAGAAAACCCCCACTGATTAAAGTTTCACTTTATCCCGAATTACATAATCGGATGTTAGCTAAACTATATTTTCGACATAATTCATACCAATCCTCTATGAATTTGAAATTTCTTGGGAAATTTTTTCTGATTATGTCGAATAGGTATTTTTTACATATTGTAGGTGGACATTGAGGAATGCTAGGAAGGAAATGGAGGGGTGTTATGAAAAAGGTTATAGTAAGTGCCATCGTAGTATTATTTATATTTTTAAGTTCAATTACTATTATTAAAGCAGAAAATAGTGGTGTGAAAATTGCTTTTGTTCGTCATCATGACCTTTGGATTAAAATTGATGGAAAGGAAAAACAAATAACAAAAGGTGAATACATAATAGGGCCGAAATGGTCTCATGATGGAGAATGGATTGCCTATGTTAAAGGGAAGAAACAAAACACCTTGGAATTGTACCGACTGGAAGATGGAAAAAAAGTTAGGCCATTGCAATCTGAAGTATCAAATTATCAATGGTCACCGAAAGAGAATACAATTGCATTTGTATTTGCGAATACGTTAAATACGTTTGATGTTCAAAAAAAGAATGTGGATTTTGAAAATGTATCGGCAGGTGTAGGAGATTATGCATGGTATCCTGATGGAAAGAAGTTTTTTGTATCCTCTGAAGCACACTTACTTCCAACAGGATGGACAGGAGCACAGCTATATGAAGTGCAAAAAGATGCCCATATGAACCCTCATAAAATGAAACATTTGTATGCATTGCCAAATGAACATGATGATTTCCTAGCGCTAGTTGCAAGTGGCTTTAAGTGGTCACCAGATCAAAAGTGGATTTCATTTTTAGCAGTACCGACAGCTTCATGGTCAGCTGATAGTAATACGCTTTGCTTAGTTCGTGCAGATGGCAGTCGGTTTGAAAAAGTAGATCAAATGTTATTAAACGCACAATGGTTTCAATGGTCACCATCAAAAAATATATTAGCTTATATTGAAGGGAGCGGAAGAGTTGCGTTAGAGAATAAACATTTAAAAGTAAAAGAACTGCCGGCACTTCAGCAAAATACTTTTACGCCGAAAGGATATGTCGATTGGGATTTTGCATGGAAGAACGATAACATAATTATCGTCTCTCGAGCAAAAGAGGGAGGATTTGAAACATTGCCAGAAAAAAGGCCACTACCATCTTTATATGAGGTTGATAGTACAAGCAATGTACAGCATCGAATCACAAAGCCACCTCATAAGCAGGGTGATTATCATCCAATCTTTATGAAGAAGAGCAATCAATTAATATGGATACGTTCAGACCGTAAGAAAGCAGATGTATGGCTTGCTCATAGAGATGGAAAGCATGAAATGAAGTGGATTGAAAATATAGATGTACCAGAGTGGTATTATGAGAAATGGAATTGGGGAAATGTTATCTCGGTAAAAGAAGAATAAAAAATGTGCCTAAAAGATAATTTTAGGCACATTTTTTATTGGTTATTTATGCGTTTTATTTGGCTTTTTTTTCGCTGGGTTGCCGTTTCCCTGACGCTTTCTGTTCTGTTCATCTTTTGCTTGTTTTTCATGCAGTGTATCTAAAAAATCATTCGAGTTACTCATTTTTCTATCGCTCCTTTCATTTCGTCCTAATTACTATAACCATTTAGGAGGATAATCATGAGATGAAAGTTAAGCACTTAGTTTTCTTCGATAGTATACGTAAAATATACCATACGTAATAAATAGCATAAATAAAATTTGTAATTCTACATTTTCTTTTAAAATAGTTGCGATAGAAGATGGTAAGTAAGGTGATGTATCGCTCGTTCCTGCACCTAACCATTTGTTTAAGAGGTTAATGGTACAAAACATAAAAACACCAGACCAGCTTGCAATAATTGCTTTCTGTTTAATTTTTGTTTCCCGTTCATCATCTGTAATCCAAGGATTAGCAGTTTTATCACTGCTGAAAAATCCGTTTATATATCCCCATATAATCATGCCAATTAAGATGGTTATCCATTTCATATGTATGCTTCTCCTCTCCCCTGTAAAAAGTATTTGACATATACAATTGTAATGTTTTCCAATTATTTATGTCAAATATTTTTTACATATCGGTTTTGTATATAGCAGGAATAAAGGATCAAATAGGGAAGAAATATGTGAGAGAATTTCATAGTGAGAGGAGGATGGGCATGAAACTCGTCTTTGTTCGGCACGGTGAAGGAGAACATACAAAAGATTTGCCGGTAAGTTTACAAAGGTTGAATCCATCATTAACAGATGAGGGAAGGAATCAAGCTAAATTACTTCAATGCAATGTACCCTTGCAAGAAACGGATATATTAATCGCTAGCCCTACACTTAGAACTTTGCAAACGGCGGCGATATGGAGTGAGAAGGTAGCTTGTCAAAAAATTGTCCATCCATATGTATCCCCGCGTATTTTTCCTTATCGAGAAGGAGCGAAAACATTACCATGTGATCACATAGTAGATCAGGGAATAATA
Organism: Bacillus cereus group sp. Bc010; assembly: GCF_027716745.1. Lineage (NCBI taxonomy): Bacteria > Bacillati > Bacillota > Bacilli > Caryophanales > Bacillaceae > Bacillus > Bacillus cereus group sp. Bc010. The sequence goes on along the minus strand of NZ_JAQFUY010000002.1, from coordinate 118,189 downwards.
ACAAATTCATTTCCACATTTTTCGATAGAGAAAAACACAAATCAGCAGTTATGGACGGAAGGTATAAATACTATTTCAGAACATAGCTTTCAGCAAATAGTAGATGAATTTCTTCTTTTATGTTATGAGCTCGGTGCGGAAAGAGTTTGCATTGTATCTCACGACGGGACAATTACAGCATATAGGAAATATTTACAGAAGGTCGTTTTAACTAGAGCTGATTTTTTGCAAGAAACGGGTATATATGAAATGGATGTATCCTTTAAAAGTTGGATTGAGGAGATCTAATGATAGGATGGAGGGTGTATGTTGAATGTTGCACTAGTAGTTGGCTTTAATTCGGATTTAGAGGCGCAATCAATCAGAGCATCACTTGAATATTTTGGGGCGAAAGTTATAACGTACTGGATCGGTAGACCGAAAGAGTTCGTCGATATTCTTTCTGGAAACGGTTTATATAATGATATCGATTATGTTGTCTTTTGCTTCCATGGTGAGGAAGGAAAATTTGTCATGGAAGAGTTAGGTGAAGATATATATGAACAAGATGAACCGCGGGGATACTTTGGTGCAGCAGAAATTTATAAATATGCAAAATTGCATAATGTAAATATTGTAAATAGTGGGTGTACGTTAGGGGAGCGAAAATTAGCAGAATCTTTCTTACGTAGTGGCGCAAAATCGTATATTGGATCAATAGATTATGTAGATGGGAATGCAGCACTTATGTTTACAATACGCTTATTTTACGGGCTTATTAACCATGAAAAAACGTTAGGAGAGGCTTTTGAAGAAGCACGGTTAATTGATAAAGAGACACATACATTTCAATTATATAAGTAGTGTGAAACACGTTTATTCTATATTCGAATAAACGTGTTTCACATTTAACTCACATTTTTTTTACATTTTCTTCAATGAAAACCATTATCACTTATGGTATGATATGTTCAAGTTTTTACAGGTAATAAAAGTTACTATATAAACGTTAGTTTTTAATGTTTTATACACATGTCACGGATTATTCATAATTAACGTTTGAAAAATAAGTAACTAATGTTATTATATTATCTGTAACTAACTTAATTACAACTTTAGGAGGAAGATATGGTTATTCAATTTTTAAGAGGAAACAAAGCAGTTTCTTTTGTGTTAGCGGTAATTCGAGTGTATCTTGGTTACACATGGTTAATGGCTGGAATCGGTAAACTACAAGGAAAAGGATTCGATGCAACTGGTTATTTACAAGGTGCAATTGAAAAATCTAAAGGAGCACAACCGGCTGTTCAATCTTGGTGGGCATCATTTTTACAAGATTTCGCAATTCCAAACGTTGATCTATTTAATACACTTGTAACGTGGGGAGAAATTTTAGTCGGAATTGGTTTAATTGTAGGCTGTTTAACAAAAACAGCGGTCTTTTTCGGTCTTGTAATGAACTTTTCCTATATGTTTAGTGGGTCAATTGGTGTGAATCCTGAAATGGTTATTTTATCAATGTTCGTTCTAGTTTCTGGTATGAATGCTGGTAAATTTGGAATAGATGGTTTCGTTATTCCGAAAGTATTAGGTTCAAAAACTCAAAAACGCCAAAAGCAAGCTGCTTAATATATGAAAGCGGGTATCTCAAAATGAGATACCCGCTTATTTTTCAGCTATTATAGGGTTTTTGTCAAAGAAGTCTTTCACATACCCTACAAACTCTTGTGGTTCCTGACGAAATGGTGCGTGATAACCTTTTTCGATAATATGGAAAGTACTATTTTTTAAAAATTGATGATACGTTTCTCCCTCTTTCCAAGAAACGCTACTATCATTTCTTCCCCATATAATTAAGGTTGGCTGTTTTATTTCATCTGCATTAATTTGAAGACGTCTCGGCCATAATTTCATTTTATTGTAATGCTCTTCATCATTACGTTTAAATTTCACTTTGCTCTCATCATAATCTGTAATAGCAGAAACGGTATTTAAATCAGTCGACAACTGTGGTCTTGGTGATCCTTGTTTATTAACGAGTGTATGAGGACCGCCTGTAGCATCAGTTAAAATAAGGTGGGTAACGGCTTCTGGATATAAATATGTTAAATTAAGAGAAATTTCTCCACCCATTGAGTGGCCCAGTATTGCAAACGAATCGTAACCTAGTTTTTTCATTAATTTATAATACAAATTTGCATGGGTTGGGAAAGAATAATAAAAATCCATTGGCTTTGATGAGCGTCCGAAGCCTAAAGCATCTACAGAAATAATTGTATGATTTTTTGCTAAGTCTGAGTAAATCTTTTGAAAACCATCTGATGATCCCCCAAATCCATGGATCATAAGTAAAGGTGGTTTTTCATTACCAATCTTTTTGAAGTAAATGGTTTGACCATCTATTTCTATCATTTTTTCCTCGGTAGCTAGTTTTGCTGTAAGTGTATTTTTAACTTGTTTTACTTGTTCTACTGGTTTTTCTGCTGCACTACATCCTACTAATAGTGTAAGAGTAAGACAACCTACCATAAAATAGCTAAATCGCCTCAATTAGGTGTCCCCTTTCTAACATAACGCTGTATCTATCATAGCAAATAGCATATTACGATTTCCAGGAAGTTGGCTACCATTTTTGATCATAAGAGGTGAAAGGAGCGTTTCTTGGAAATTTTCTGTTTGAAGCAATTTGCGAAATGAAAATTGTGAATGTGGGACATCAATCCTTACTGTGCCATTCCAACATTCACATATCTTTTGTAGTAATTGAATAGCATCTTCTTCTCGTTTGGCGATAAGTGGATTGATACATAATATATTACCTTTTTGTATGCATAAGGAAAAAGCTTCTATACAGTTATGTCTCTCAATTTTAAAAGAGTGACTTGTTCTTGGTAATAGTAATGAATACAGTAAAGAACGATCGGCACCAGTTGTACTTTGATCGAGAGAAATAAGCGATATAATGTCTTTTTCTTTTACTTGTTGCGTATGAGTAATATGTGTTTTAGTAGTTTGTTTCTCAAAACGATGAATCGTCGTTACTGTTTGAAATCCGCATGATGTATAAAGAGGCTCACCAGCTTTTGTTGCAATAAGTGCAATTGGTTGTTTTGGGTGAGTGTGTGCTAAGCAATGATTTAGCAATGTTCGCCCGATGCCCTGGCCTTGAAAATCAGGATGGACGATTAACATGCCAATAGTAGAAAAACTATCTTTAAAAGGAAATACTCCTCCAGTTGCAATCAGCTTATTGTCATGCATATAACCGATAAGTGTGCCAAGAGAAAAGTACATTTCAAATTGTTTTTTCATAAATGTTTTCTCTTGTAACCATCCAACAGCTTTACAAAGGTCGAGTAGATCGAAAATAAAAGATTCATCTAGCTGTATTGTTTTCATAAATGCTCACCACATTTCTATTAATTTTTATAAAAGTAGATGGAAAATGTTAAATAAGAGATTTACGTTAAATGAAATCCAACTTGTTTATATTTTGATTGTAAAGGTGAAGATGGTTGATATAAAAAGACAAACTTATACAAATTATAACTGATATTTACATAAGTTAACAAAAAATTTACATATAACTAATTTTCTCTTAATAGTCTTCTATTAAATTTGATAGTGGGAAATGAATAACCTAATTAGGGGGACAAGACAGTGAAAAAGTTTGTGAAAAAAGCATGGCCATTTGCAGTTGTGGCATCATTAGCAGTTACTTCGGTAGCAACATGGAATTTTACACGTTCTAATGAAGTGAGTGCAGATGAGAACGGAAGCAATGCAAAGATTAAAAATGTCATTGTATTAATTGGGGATGGTATGGGCCCTTCATATATGACAGCTCACCGTTATATGAAAGATAACCCAAAAACTTTTGAGATGGAATCTACAGAGTTTGATAAGCATCTTGTAGGAACACAAAAGACATATCCAGAAGATGAACATGAAAATATCACAGACTCTGCATCTGCAGCAACAGCTATGTCAGCAGGAATTAAAACATATAATGCGGCAATTGCAGTTGATAATGATAAAGCAGAAGTGAAAACTGTTCTTGAACAAGCGAAAGAAAAGGGGAAATCGACAGGACTCGTTGCTACTTCTGAAATTACACATGCTACACCAGCTGCTTTCGGTGCGCATGACATTAGTCGTAAAAATATGGACGCAATTGCAAATGATTATTTTGATGAGAAAATCAAAGGGAAGCATAAAGTAGATGTTATGCTTGGCGGCGGCGTAAAAAACTTTGTTAGAAAAGATCGCAATCTTACAGAAGAGTTTAAGAAATCTGGTTATAGCTACGTAACAGATCGAGATCAATTGTTAAATGATAAAAATGATCAAATCCTTGGTTTATTTGCACCAGGCGGTTTAGATAAAATGATTGATCGCACTGATAAAACACCTTCATTAGAAGAAATGACAAATGCAGCAATTGAGCGTTTGAACAAAAATAAAAAAGGTTTCTTCTTAATGGTTGAAGGAAGTCAAATTGACTGGGCAGGACATGATAATGATATCGTTGGCGCAATGAGTGAAATGGAAGACTTTGAAAAAGCATTTAAAGCAGCGATTGAGTTTGCGAAAAAAGATAAAAATACGTTAGTCGTTGCAACGGCAGACCACGCTACTGGTGGATTATCTTTAGGTGCAAATGGTGAGTATAACTTTAAAGTAGATCCAATTAAAGCTGCAAAACGCACACCAGACTTTATGGCAAATGAGATTGCAAACGGTGCAAATGTAGAAGAAACATTGAAAAAGTATATTGATTTACAATTAACACCGGAAGAAATTAAAGCGGTAAATGATATTGCTCCTTCAAAAGATGTAACAAAGATTGATAATGCGATTGAAGATATTTTCAATAAGCGTTCGGTTACAGGATGGACAACAGGTGGACATACAGGAGAAGATGTAAACGTATATGCATTTGGCCCTGGTAAATACTTGTTCTCTGGCGTTCAAGAGAATACAAATATCGCTAAACGTGTCTTTGATATTGTTGGCGGTGGCGATCCGAATAAAGGAAGACGCTAATTATAAACGAAAGTGAGGCGAAATGCCTCACTTTTCTTTTTAGGAGATGGGAAGATGAGAGCTTTTTTCATAGGGATATTATCCTTTCTAATAGGTGTATTATTGCTAGTTGGATGTCAATCCAAAGAGAATCAGATAGAACAAAAAGCTACTACTACAAAAGCTGAAGGAAAGGTACAAATAACGAAAGAAGAAGAGAAAACGATTCAAGGTGTGATAGAGAAATTTGTACGGACGACAAATGAAAAAAATCTTACTGAACATATGGAGTTATTTTCAAAGAACATGCCTAGTGCTGAAGACTTAAAAACGCAAAAAGAAGCAGCTTTTCAAAAGGGAAATAAAAAAATTGAATTGGAACATATAGACATAAAAGCTAGTAAAGCAGGATATGTTGTTGTTGAAACAAAAGAAAAGGAAATAGAAGGAGAGGTCACTATTCAGAAGAAAGTACAGTATGCACTTGGAAAAGAAGAGGATGGCTGGAAAATTGAAGAGGTTCGCACGATAGAGAAGAAATAAAGTGAAACTTTCCGTAAATAGCGCAAAAAAGGTTCTCATTGGCGAGAACCTTTTTTTATAGTGGTAACATAATTTGATCTGAGCATGCCTCGATATCATCAATATCTTGGCGAATGGTTGCCATTTTATTATCAAGATCTTCAGCTTTCATTGCGGCATCATGTAGTTCATCTTTTAAATACTCAGGTATTTTCCCTTCATATTTATAATAAAGTTTATGTTCTAAACTTGCCCAAAAGTCCATTGCGAGCGTACGTAACTGAATTTCTGCAAAGACTTCTTTTGTACCAGAATTCAGTGATAAAGGATATTTAATAATCATGTGTAAACTTTTATATCCATTTTGTTTTGGATTAGCGATATAATCTTTTACCTCTATGATTTCCATATCTTCACGCTTTTGAATAACTTCTTTCAAATGATAGATATCTTCTACGAAGCAACATGTAATACGAATGCCGATGATGTCTTGTAAATGCGTTTGCGCATTTTCAACTGTCGGTAATAAATTTTTACGTTCAAGCTTTTTAATAATACTTTCAGGTTGTTTTAATCTTGTTTTTATATGTTCAAACGGGTTGTAATCCTCTAAAAATTGGGCTTCCCGGTTCATAATTTCAAATTTAGTTTTTAACTCTTCTAAAGCAAATGTATATGGTAGTACAAAAGCTTTCCAGTAGTTAACTGTTGATTGATTATATTCCATTTATATACACACCTTTTCCTATTTACAAGTGAGGTTGTTATTATACTAAACACCAAATCATGTAGGCGCAAGCAGCAAATGATGAGATCATAAAACGATATTTAGTTTTCATACTTTCAACTCCTTTCAAATAAAATTTTATATAAATAAACGTGATTGTTAATAAGTTCACTATGTACAATTTCTATAGTAATAGATTCGTGTGAATTTCGTATGAACTAATTGTTTCAGCTTTTTGTCTTTTTTTTGCAAATCATCATTATTCTCCATAATTTAAAGTGTTTTTATTTGATTTATTCATTTGTATAAATTAATGTATATTTGAATTTATAGTTATTAAGGAGGCTATACGGTGAACTTTGAAGAATTAGCAATTGCTAGACGTTCTGCAATGAAATTTGTACAAGGAATAGAAATCCCAGATGAGGACTTTAAAAAAATATTTGAGCTCACAAAGCTTTCTCCATCTTGTTACAATTTGCAACATACACATTATGTTGTAATTCGTGATCAAGAGCGCAAAGAAAGATTAAAAGAGTTAGCCTTCGGACAATATAAAGTATCGAGTGCATCTGCGGTAATACTTGTTTGTGGTGACAAGAGAGCATACCAAAATGTCGAAAATATTTATTTCGGTATGAAGGTTTTAAAGATGATTGATGAATGTGAGTATGAAGATACAATTAGGCAAACGAAAGGGCTATATGAAGGAAAAGGAGAACGCTTCATGGAAGAGGAAGCGATAAGAAATGCTTCGTTAAGTGCGATGACTTTTATGTACGCAGCTAAGTATTATGGATATGATACGTGTCCAATGATCGGTTTTGATGAAAAAGCAGTACAAGGTGAATTGAATATGCCAGAGCATGTAGTACCTGTTTTAATGATTACGATAGGAAAAAGTGATACTACTAAAATTCGTCCACGAGGATATAGAAAACCAATTAGTGAGTTTGTTACATATGAGACATTTTAATAAAAAGTATAAAGTACTAAAAATAAAAGGGGGCTGTCCCATAAGTCTCTTTCGAAGTAAGATCACATGAAATTGAAAAGGCAGAAACGTTATAAAATCAACATTTCTGCCTTTCACTTTTTATACGATGTTGGCTAAAAAGCACCTTTTGGGACAGCCTCTTTTTGTTTTGCAATTGACAAATAGAATGAAGTTATATATTATTTAAATCGTAATCATTACGTTTTAGTTTGCGATCTTTAAAAGAAAGGAGAATTACATATGCGTGTAAATATTACATTAGCTTGTACAGAGTGCGGTGATCGTAATTATATTTCTAAAAAAAATAAACGAAACAATCCAGAGCGCATCGAACTAAAAAAATATTGTCCACGATTAAAGCGAGTAACGTTACATCGTGAAACGAAGTAGAAGACTAGAGATATCTCTAGTCTTTTTTCGTTTATCCCGCTATTTGCAGGACAGTAAGACTCTTACCTCAAAATTCAGCGAAAGCAAAGAAGGTAGGTGGGGGTCTTACTGCCAGTAAAATCCCGATTGGTGAGGGCTGATTAAAGTTTCACTTTATATTTCTTTTGTTTGTTATAATTACCTTAAATTGTAATAAAGGGAGCGGTATGATGAATCAAAAAGATAAAGAAAGAAAAGAGCAAGTGGCTCATATTATTGACATTCCAGATGATTATAGGCTTGTTGTAGATGATCAAGAAGGTGTGGATGACCCATATCATCTATTATGGTGGGAACATAAAGGGGATGGGGAGAGAACAATACAGATTACGTTGAATAGACATACTGGTAATTTAATTGACTTTAGGATAGAGGATGAAAAAGCTTTTTCGAGCGGTAAGGAAGCGATAGAAGAGAATAAAGCAAGAGAGGTTGCAAATACATTCTTAAAAAAATATACAAAAGAAGGATATGAATTTTATACATATGTAACTGTTAAGGATGATTGGCGCGGTTGGAAAGAAGTAAATTATATGCAAGAAGTGAATGGCTATCCATTGCCGAATACGGGGTGTGTTGTGCTAGTACATCCATTAGGTGATGTGATGCATTTTCATTATAATGGACAAAAAGCTATCGAGAAAAAACCGTTATGGCCAAGTGATATTGTTGAGGAGAACGTCGTCTTAGAAAATTTGAAGGCTAGACAAGATATGAGACTTGCATTTGTAGATTTAACACACTCCTCATGTGAGTATGAAAATGGAGAAGAAGTAAAAGGGTACCATCTTGTATATGAACCAGATCCAAGTCATGCGTTTATTGATGCGCATACTGGGGAGAAATTTTGGAGTAAATAAACTTTTAAATAGGGAAAAAGGTCTTCGAGAGAAGACCTTTTTTTAGAAAGAACGATTATTCTTCGTATGTATCAATTTTATATAACCACTTCTGTACACTAGCAGGCGGTCCTTCTGTTCTCCACTTTATTGTACACATTCCACAAGAACAGTGAACTTTTCCTTTTGCAAAAATACCGGCAATTTCAGGAGTATATCCCCATGCGTGTTTTGCAATATTCATTTTTCGACGCATTGTACGTTGACGTTGGTGTCTTGTATAAGCACGTGTTCTTTCAAATTTCATATTTGTAATCCCTCCTTGTAGTACAAGTAGCTTGCAAGAGCGTACAAGGAGTTCATCTCTTACAAGCTACTCGTGTACAAGAGGGAAATGAAATATTTCATATTCCACTCTCCAATCTTTTGTTTAAGTATACGTAGTGAAGCTTTATGAGACAATTATTATGCTTAAAAACATATGGGAATGATATCGTACAGACACAAACAACCTCACGCCCACATACACTTAGTAAAGACCACTATTTTGGCGGAGGTGAAAGGTTTGAGTCTATTCGCCGCAATTGGATATATGGTTCGAGAAGTGTTTGTTTTTGTTTCTTATGTGAAGAACAATGCGTTTCCGCAGCCGTTATCATCAGACGATGAGAGAAAGTACTTAGAGTTAATGGAGCAAGGTGATGCTCAAGCGAGGAATCTGTTAATTGAACATAATTTACGGCTTGTAGCTCATATCGTTAAAAAATTTGAAAACACAGGGGAAGATGCAGAAGATTTAATTTCAATTGGTACAATCGGGCTCATTAAAGCAATCGAGAGCTATTCAGCAGGAAAAGGCACAAAACTTGCGACATATGCAGCACGCTGTATTGAAAATGAAATTTTGATGCATTTACGTGTACTAAAGAAAACGAAAAAGGACGTTTCACTTCATGATCCAATCGGGCAAGATAAAGAGGGGAATGAAATATCGCTTATTGATATATTAAAATCAGAGTCTGAAGATGTAATTGATATGATCCAGCTGAGTATGGAGTTAGAAAAGATTAAAGAGTATATCGATATTTTAGACGAACGAGAGAAAGAAGTTATCGTGAAGCGTTTTGGACTGGGGCTTGATAAGGAGAAAACACAACGAGAGATTGCAAAGGCGCTTGGTATTTCCAGAAGCTACGTATCAAGAATTGAAAAGCGCGCTTTAATGAAAATGTTCCATGAATTTGTAAGAGCAGAGAAAGAGAAAAAAGCAAAAGAATAATGTACATTGCAAGCAGCCGTATTTTAAAATGGGCTGCTTTTCTTTTTGTAAATAAGGAAAGAAAAAGAGTTGTGTTCAGAAGAAATCCATGTTCACTGTTGAAAATGACGGATTCTATCTGTAATATTAGAAGGTGCTAAACAATTTAAGAATAATACCATACTTAGCTTTCTGCATCTATACTGAAACAGTTCTATATGATATGTGGGAATAAGAACCAATTTTACATATGATATAGGAGGAAAAGAAGGGAAAGCTAAAGTTATAGACTAATTAGGAGGTTCCGCAATTTGCGACGTACATTATATCGACTTATGATCGAACTTACAAATGGTCGTTTTACTTCTTATATATTACGTAAATTTGCACAATCTCGTTTAAGCTCTATCATTATTCCATCGTATGCGAAAGTGTTTCAAATTAATCAAGATGAGATGGAAAAGGGTTTGAAGGAATATAGAACATTGCATGAATTATTTACGCGTAAGCTAAAAGAAGGAAAGCGTAGTATTGATACAGATGCATCGAGTATTGTTAGTCCTGTTGATGGTGTTTTTGCTGATCACGGTCCTATTGAGGAGACAAAAACATTTGATATTAAAGGCAAGCGTTATTCGATTGTGGATATGCTAGGTAATGAAGAACGTGCACAGCGATATGCAGGTGGTACATACATGGTTATTTATTTAAGCCCAAGTCATTATCATCGTATTCATAGTCCGCTTTCTGGTTCTGTGACTGAAAGATTTGTACTCGGTAGAAAATCATATCCGGTAAATGCAGCTGGTATGGAATACGGGAAAGAACCATTGTCAAAAAATTATCGTTCTGTTACAGAAGTGAATAGTGACGGTGAACATATGGCGCTTGTAAAAGTAGGAGCTATGTTTGTAAATAGTATTGAGCTGCTGCATGAAAGAGACACTGTTCAAAAAGGTGAAGAAATGGCATACTTTACATTCGGCTCAACGGTTGTGTTATTGTTTGAAAAAGATATGATAGAAGTAGCGCAAGAATTGAAGAGTGGACAAGAACTTCGCCTTGGTGAAAAAATTGCTACTCGATTGGCTCATAAGTAAAAAAGATTTTATAACTGTAAGCAAGATTTATGGACAAAGATGCGTAATGATGAAATTCCCTAGATGGGAGTACTTGTTTATTCGAGAGCCATCGCAGGATGGCTCTTTTTACAAGTTAGTTACTTAAAATTTCACTTTATATGTAATCAAGACGATTTGACGAGCTTGTCCTCTAATGAGCGTCTAATAATTTCTTGTTTTATAAGTAAAATGAAGTCGGGATTTAATTTTAGTTCTTTTGCTTTATAATAAGACTCAGTGAGTAACTCAGTAGATAACTGTTCCATATGTTTTGTTTTCAAGGTGAGTCACCTCCTAATAATATAAGGATTGATTCGTTGTTGCATTTAATGTACCAAAAAAATATGACAGTCACAAACGAGTGGTTATCCACATACCTAGGTGGATAAAATGTGTATAGATTGTTAGTAAATTCCAAATTAACTGAAAAATTAATGTGGAAAATGTGTACAATTTTATCCACAGGCCATATATCGAAATATGTTGTCGAAAAATTTTTATGAAAACTCCTCAAAGAGGTGAAAGAAATTGAAACTATTTTTACCAAATGAATATGTGAAAAATGTATATCATGTTCAACCAGAAGATTTGAAAAAACGTGGAATTAAAGGTGTTATTACTGATTTAGATAACACTTTAATTGAATGGGATCGTCCAAATGCAACGCCACAACTTGAAGAATGGTTTTTGAAAATGAAAGAGCAAGGCATTCAAGTAACGGTCGTTTCAAATAATAATGAGCAACGAGTGAAAGACTTTGCTGATCCATTAGGCATTCCATTTATTCATAGTGCACGTAAGCCATTTGTCCGTGCGTTTAAGCGTGCGATACAAGACATGCAGTTGCAGCCAGATGAAGTTGTAGTAATTGGAGATCAATTACTAACGGATGTGCTAGGTGGAAACCGAGTTGGACTTCATACAATTTTAGTTGTACCAGTAGCACAAACGGACGGATTAGTAACGCGCTTTAATCGAAAAATTGAACGAAGAATCATGAGAAACATGAAGAAAAAAGGTTTAATTAACTGGGAGGAATAAAGTTTGACTGAAACAATTAAATGTATTGGTTGCGGTGTAGAAATTCAAACAGAAGATAAAAATGAAGTGGGATATGCTCCTGCCTCATCTTTAGAAAAAGAACAAGTCATTTGTCAACGTTGTTTTCGATTGAAACATTATAACGAAATTCAAGATGTATCATTAACAGATGATGATTTCCTACGTATTCTAAACGGTATTGGAAAATCAGATGCGTTAGTAGTTAAGATTGTAGATATTTTTGATTTTAATGGTAGCTGGTTACCTGGCTTACATCGTTTCGTGGGAAATAATAAAGTATTACTTGTTGGGAATAAAGCTGATTTAATTCCTAAGTCAGTAAAACATGATAAAGTAAAGCATTGGATGCGCTATAGTGCAAAGCAGCTAGGATTAAAGCCAGAAGATGTCTTTTTAATTAGTGCAGCAAAGGGACAAGGGATTGCTGAGCTGGCAGATGCGATTGAGTATTACCGCGGCGGAAAAGATGTTTACGTTGTTGGATGTACAAATGTAGGGAAATCAACATTTATTAATCGTATGATTAAAGAATTTAGTGATGAGACTGAAAATGTAATTACAACATCTCATTTCCCAGGAACAACGCTTGATTTAATTGATATCCCGTTAGACGAAGAATCTTCTTTATATGATACGCCAGGTATTATTAACCACCATCAAATGGCTCATTATGTTGGAAAACAAAGCTTAAAGCTTATTACACCAACAAAAGAAATTAAGCCGATGGTATTCCAATTAAATGAAGAACAAACATTGTTCTTTAGCGGACTGGCACGTTTTGATTACGTAAGTGGCGGTCGTCGCGCATTTACTTGTCACTTCTCAAATCGTTTAACAATCCATCGTACGAAGCTTGAGAAAGCAGATGAATTGTATAAAAATCATGCAGGGGATTTACTAAGCCCGCCAACACCAGAAGAATTAGAAAATATGCCAGAGCTAGTGAAATACGAGTTTAATATTCGTGAACCAAAAACGGATGTTGTATTCTCTGGATTAGGATGGGTTACTGTGAACGAACCGGGAGCAAAAATTGTTGCACACGTACCAAAAGGAGTAAGTGTTTCATTGCGTAAATCTTTAATTTAATATGGAGAGGGATTTATGAAACAATTATATGGTGTAATCGGAAATCCAATTGGACATTCATTATCACCCGTTATGCATAACGATGCATTTGAACACTTGAATATGGATGCCCATTATCATGCCTTTCTTGTTAAAGAGGAAGTGCTAGGGGAAGCAGTAAGAGGTTTAAAAGCGTTAGGTATTTCAGGATTTAATGTAACAACTCCGCACAAAGTTGCGATTATGGATTATTTGGATGAGATTGACCCGCTAGCAAAACAAATTGGTGCAGTAAATACGGTGGTTCATAAGGATGGGAAATTGATTGGCTACAATACAGATGGAATTGGTTTTGTCCGAGCACTGCAATCCATTAGTAGTGAACCACTTCAAGAGAAACGTATTTTATTACTTGGCGCAGGCGGTGCTAGTCGAGCTATTTATTTTTCACTTGCTGATGTAGGTGTGAAAGAGATTGATGTAGCGAATCGTACGGTAGATAAGGCGAAGGAACTTATTACTGCATGTAAGGCTACTGTCCATTCTGTTGCTTTATCGCTAGAGAAAGCAACAGAAGAACAAGGGAATTATGATATTATCATTCAGACGACAACAATAGGTATGCATCCACGCGTCGAACATACGCCGTTACAAATTTCTTCGTTGAATAAGGGAACGATTGTATCAGATATAATTTATAATCCATTTGAAACGAAAATTTTATGTGAGGCGAAAGAGCAAGGTGCAATGATTCAAAATGGTATTGATATGTTTGTTTATCAAGGAGCGCTTGCATTTGAAATGTGGACAGGGCGTACGCCAAATATCGAACGAATGAAACAATTAGTTATAAGAAAGCTTGGAGGCTAACATATATGTTAACAGGAAAACAAAAAAGATTTTTACGTGCACAGGCACATCATTTAACACCAATTTTTCAAGTAGGAAAAGGCGGAGTAAATGAAAATATGATTAAACAAATCGCAGATACTTTAGAAGCTCGTGAGCTATTTAAAGTAAGTGTGCTACAAAACTGTGAATTCGATCGCCGTGAAGTTGCAGAAGAACTTGCAAAAGGTGCACGTGCTGAAATCGTTCAAGTAATTGGAAGCACAATCGTTTTATACAAAGAGTCAAGAGAAAATAAACAAATTAAGCTTCCTCGATAAAAAGATTAGCATGCGCTATTTTTATCGTTGATGCGTAATGATGTAGAGAGCGAAACCAATTGAACTTTTATTAATAGCAACTCTCTTCTGTTAGGAATGAAGAGAGTTGCTGTACGTAAAAGGAAGGGGCGTTTCTTTTGAGGAAAATTGGCATCATTGGCGGTACATTTGATCCGCCACATTATGGACATTTGCTCATTGCAAATGAAGTATATCATGCTTTGAATTTAGAAGAAGTATGGTTCTTACCGAACCAAATTCCGCCGCATAAACAAGGGCGGAATATTACAAGTGTAGAAAGTCGTTTGCAAATGTTAGAGCTTGCGACTGAGGAAGAGGAACATTTTTCTATTTGTTTAGAAGAGCTAAGCAGGAAGGGCCCATCTTATACGTATGACACTATGCTACAATTGACGAAGAAGCATCCGGATGTGCAGTTTCATTTTATTATTGGTGGAGATATGGTTGAGTATTTGCCGAAGTGGTATAACATTGAAATGTTACTTGATCTTGTAACGTTTGTTGGGGTTGCAAGACCTGGGTATACATTGCATACACCTTATCCTATCACTACTGTGGAAATTCCGGAGTTTGCTGTTTCTTCATCTTTATTACGTGAGAGATATAAAGAGAAGAAAACATGTAAATATTTACTTCCTGAAAAAGTACAGGTATATATCGAGAGGAATGGGTTGTATGAATCGTGAGAAAGCACTTCATATTGTGAAACAACAAATGCATGAAAAACGTTATATACACACAATTGGTGTAATGGAAACAGCAATTGAACTTGCTAAGTTATACGGTGTGGATGAAAAAAAAGCTGAAGTTGCAGCTATATTTCATGATTATGCGAAGTGTAGAGCGATTTCAGAGATGGAAGAGATCATTAAAAGTGAAGATTTGCCGAAAGATTTACTTTGTTATAACAAAGAGTTATGGCATGCACCTGTTGGGGCATACTTAGTAGAAAAAGAAGTAGGTATTACAGATCCTGAAATCCTGCAAGCTATTACATATCATACAAGTGGTCATGAGAAAATGACGATGTTAGATAAAGTAATTTATGTAGCTGATTACATTGAGCCTGGGCGAAAGTTTCCAGGGGTGGAGGAAGCTCGTAAACTTGCATATACGGATATAGATCAAGCTTTATTATTTGCGCTAAAGAGAACAATTCAATTTTTAATGGAAAAAGATCAAACGATTTATCCATTAACATTCCAAACATACAATGCAGTTATCAAGGAGGAAATGAGTAAATGAAAGATAAAGATTTATTAGTATTAGCAGCAAAAGCAGCTGATGATAAGAGAGCGGAAGATATGGTTGTCCTAAATATGCAAGGTATTTCACCAATTGCAGATTATTTCATTATTTGTCACGGTAACTCAGATAAGCAAGTGCAAGCAATTGCGCGTGAAATTAAAGCGAAAGCACACGAGTTCCAAATCGACGTACAACGTATGGAAGGTTTTGACGAAGCTCGCTGGGTATTAGTTGACCTTGGAGATGTAGTTGCTCATGTATTCCATAAAGATGAGCGTAATCACTATAATTTAGAGCGTCTATGGGGCGATGTGCCACGTGAAGATATTACAGAAGAGTTAGGCCAATGAACTACGAGCAATTTGCGTTGCTGTACGATGAACTAATGAATGATGTCCCCTATGATAAATGGGTGGAATTCACAGAGGAAAGCTTACAGCAAGCGGATGTGAAAGAGGCGAAGATTCTTGATGTAGCATGCGGTACTGGTAATGTAGCGCTTCCGCTTGTACAAAAGGGTTACGATGTAATCGGTGTCGATCTTTCGGAAGAAATGTTAGCAGTCGCACAGCAAAAACTAGGCGAGGCAGGATATTTTATTCCTTTTTACCAACAAGACATGCGAGAGCTTGATGTTCCAGGTGAGTTTGACTGTGTAACGATCTTTTGTGATTCATTAAACTATGTATTGCAAGAAGATGGAGTGCAAGAAACATTCCGAAGAGTGTTTCATCATTTACGTCAAGATGGTTTGTTTTTATTTGATGTACATTCTTTATATAAAATACATCATGTATTTCAAAATGAAACATACACAGTGAATGGAGAAGAAATATCTCTTATTTGGAATTGCTTCCCTGGTGAAGATTCAAACAGTGTAGAACATGATTTAACATTCTTTGTTCAAGACCCAGAAGAAGATGTGTACCATCGTTTTGACGAATGTCACGTACAACGTGCATATCCGGTTGAAGAGTTAACGAAATGGCTTGAAGAAGCTGGTTTTACAGTGCTTCGTGTAACTGGTGACTTTGAGCGACTTGAAGTTACAGAACAAACAGAGCGTATTTTCTTCATGGCGAAGAAAAACGGATAAAACAAAAGCAACCGAGAAGGTTGCTTTTGTTTTGTAAAGAAGCTGTAATTTTAGTTCTAGGATAATAAGAAGATGATATACGTAAAGTGTAAAAATGCTAGTTTAAGTGAAAGTGTAATGTAAAAAATTAAGTATTTATAAAAAGGATTTGGAATGACGATGACGTATTTATTATGTGTGTTTATTGAATTGCTGATCAACGCATTTTAAATCTTCATCAAATTTCTCGTGTGTCCGCTCGATTAATTTATGAAACATATCCCCAACATGTTCTTCTAAAACCCGAATGCCTTCTCCTGTAACGCCGCCTTTCACACATACTTTTTCTTGTAAAGTAGGCAATGTGAAAATCCCTTTTTCGAGTAGTTTCCCCATTCCGACGACCATTTCACTTACTAAAGTAGTGGCTTCCTCATGTGTAATATTTGTTTTATCTACAGCAGCATTAATGAAACATTGTAATAAATAACTAAAGAATGCAGGGCCGCAGCTTGCTATATCAGATGAAACGCGCGTTATATCTTTTTCTATTACAAGGGGAGTAGAAATGTTTTTGAATAAGCGAAATAGTTTTTGTTGCCATTCTTCAGAGCAGTTACTTCCAAATGTAAATAGTGATGCGCCGGATAGGGCGCGGTTTGTAATGCTCGGAATAATACGAGCAACATGGCAAGGTACAAGTGTCTCTAATTGTGATGGAGATATTGGACTTGTGATAGAAACTAAGCACTTTTCATCAGAAAAATGTTCAGCGTATTTTTGTAAGATTGGGTATATATCTATCGGCTTTACACAAATAAAAATAAGATGTGATCGTTCGATTGCCTCATCAATAGTTTTGGCTATATGAACAGAAGGGTATTTTTCCTTTATATGATATGCTTTGGCGGGCGTTCGATTAATGATCGTAAGGCACGAAGGTTTGACAGCACGGGTTTCTAAAAATGCATCGATTAGTATATTCCCCATGTTTCCTGTCCCTATAATTCCTATGTTCAATGTTTCATCCCTCCTTCGTAACAGCTTTCTCCTAAACAATATGAATGATGTTATAAATTTATGATTAGAGGTGAAAAATGATGTGGGGTTTTCCAAAGAAATGGTTAGGATTAGCAGCTATTATTGGAACTGTGCTTTTTCTTATTTTCTGGAAAACGAACGAGCATACAGAGCGATCAGCTATTGCAACGGATGTTCAAGCGAAAGATATGGAGAAGAAAAGTAAACCGAAAATATCGGATACAAAGCAGCAGAAAAAAATAATTGTAATTGATATGAAAGGGGCTGTTGTTAAAGAAGGGGTGTATGAAATGAAAGAAGGGGACCGGGTCAAGGATGCCATTGAAAAAGCAGGTGGTTTTTTGCCTGAGGCAGATAGGATGAAGGTAAATTTAGCGCAAATGGTACAAGACCAAATGCTTCTTTATGTACCGAATAAAAACGAACAAGTGCAAGAAATAGCTGCTGTTTCAAAGGGAGAGGGAAAAGTTCAAATAAATGCAGCTTCTAAAGAACAACTTGAAAAAATTACAGGTATTGGTTCTCGGAAAGCAGAAAGTATTTTGAAATATCGAGAGGAACATGGTCCGTTTCAAAAAATAGAAGATTTGTTAGAGATTGATGGGATTGGTGTGAAGTCTTTGGAGAAAATAAAAGATCAAATTATTATTCCGTAAAAGATTGACGAAGTTTTTCTTCATTCGCTACACTACAAGTAGACAAAAAAGTAGGTGAAGAATATGGAACGAATTTCATGGGATCAATATTTTATGACGCAAAGCCATTTGTTATCTTTACGTAGTACATGTACAAGGCTTGCAGTAGGAGCGACAATTGTTCGTGATAAACGAATTATTGCTGGTGGATATAATGGTTCAATTAAAGGTGGCGTACATTGTATAGATGATGGATGCTACGTTATTGATAATCATTGTGTTCGTACAATTCATGCAGAAATGAATGCTTTATTACAGTGTGCAAAATTTGGCGTGAAAACGGAGGAAGCGGAAATTTATGTTACGCATTTTCCTTGTTTACAATGTTGTAAGGCGATTATTCAAAGTGGTATTACAGCAGTTTATTATGCACAGGATTATAAAAATCATCCGTATGCTGTAGAGTTATTTGAAAAAGCGAATGTAACGGTGAAACACGTTCCACTAGAATATGATATTGCAGCATTAGAGGATCAAAAGCGTCATATGGAGTTAAAAGAACTATTTGCATCTTTAGAAAAAGAGAACTTATCAATGGAAGAATTACAGCATGTATTCACGAAAGCAAAAATGATGCTATAAGGAGTGAGTATGAGTTGCAAGGACAATGGGGCTATGTTGCAATCTCATTTATAATAGGGATTGCAATTGCCTTCTCTTCTTCAGTTGTATGGCTGACTTGTTGTCTCGTTCTAAATGTTTTCTTTTGTTTGTATCGTACTCCGCGTAAAACTTTCTTTTATTGTATGGTAGCGTGTTTAAGTGGCGCTATGTACACCACGTATGTTCAAGGGCAAAACAAGCCTCTGGGAGAGTCCTACGAAGCTACAAGAGGAGTGATACATAATACACCTCTTATTAACGGAGATCGCCTCTCATTTCAAGTTGAAGATCAGAATAAAAATATAGTGCAGTTAAGTTACAAAATGAAATCAGCCTTGGAAAAGAAACAAATGCGACAATTACATGCAGGAGTATCATGTGTATTCGAAGGTGAGAGGAAAGAACCGCAAATAGCTCGGAATTTCCATGGGTTTAATTATCGTGATTATTTATATAAGCAAAATATTCATTTCATATTGGACGCTACATATATTTCTGAATGCCATAAAACATCGTTGTCACTCGTGCAATGGATTCTTCTCTTGAGGCAACAAGCAATCTCAGAAGTTGCAGAAATGTTTCCAGAGCAATCAGGCGCTTTTATGAATGCGTTAGTATTTGGTGATAGACAACAAATGACATTTGAAGTTGAAGAGCAATATCAACAATTCGGTCTCGTGCATTTATTGGCGATTTCAGGATCGCATATCGTATTGTTAATGGTAATCGTGTATTTTATTTTGCTAAGAAGTGGTGTGACAAGGGAGGTAGCAACGGTATGTCTTATCTTCTGTATTCCTCTGTATATGATTTTAGCAGGAGCGTCACCATCTGTTATAAGAGCTTCTATAACAGGAGTTTTTATGTTAATTGCTTTTATGTGTTCTATTCGTTTATCTAGCTTAGATGCTTTAAGTATAACAGCTATATGTATGCTTATATTTGATCCATATCTCGTGTTTAATATTGGCTTTCAGTTTTCTTTCGTCGGTAGTTTTGCTTTACTTTTATCTGCCCCGCTTTTACTAGAGAGTGGTAATGGAGTAATTCGAAATTCTATTTATATTTCTTTCATTTCACAGCTCGTTAGTACTCCGATTTTGTTATATCACTTCGGTTATTTTTCTCCATATAGTATTTTCTTAAATATCCTATACGTTCCGTTTTTATCTCTCGTTGTATTGCCGTGCAGTATTGTTATTTTGATATGTATACCGGTCATCCCGTTTCTTGCAAAAAGGCTTGCGAATGTACTATCAATAGGTTTGAATCTTTCTAATGATTTTTTAAGTTATTGTGAAAACTTACCATTTACCCGTCTTAATTTCGGACAAACGTCTATACTTCTTGTGGTCTTATATTGCGTGAGTATTATTAGTATATTGATGGTTTGGGAAAGGCGAATGGCGAAGGGAATTCTGTTTATATCTGCAGGCGTATTTCTTTTTATCAGTACATGCCATTATGTATATCCGTATTTTCGAGAAAGTGGGAGTGTTACCTTTCTCGATGTTGGACAGGGAGATGCAATATTAATTCGCCTTCCGTATGATCAAGAGATTTACCTTATTGATACTGGTGGAACAATTCGGCCAAACAAGGAAGAATGGCAACGGAAAAAGCATGAATTTTCTGTCGGAAATGATATTTTGATTCCTTATTTACAAAAGGAAGGTATTAAAAAGATCGATAAATTAATTATAACGCATGGAGATGCGGATCATATAGGTGCTGCGCAACAGTTATTATCAAATATAACCGTAAAAGAAGTTGTATTTGGTCGAAAGGAACAAGATGCGGAATTAGAAAAAATAGTAAAGAAACAGGCTTTAGAAAAGAAAGTGAAAATAAGAGAAGTGAGAGAAGGAGAAAGTTGGAGCATAAATGGAGCGGAATTTTTCGTATTAGCGCCAACAGGAAAGGAGAGCAGTGAAAATAACGCTTCAATTGTAATGTTGGCAAAATTAGGAGGACTAACGTGGTTGTTTACAGGTGATTTAGAAGAAGAAGGCGAGAAGTTTTTAGTAGCTACGTATCCAGAGTTGCGAGCGGATGTTTTAAAGGTTGCTCATCATGGAAGTAATACGTCATCTACAACGCCTTTTCTGAGCGTCGTACAGCCTAATATAGCGGTTATTTCTGTCGGTGAGCGTAATAGGTATGGGCACCCTCATAAGGACGTTATAGAGCGTTTTGAGAAGAGGGGGATTGAAATATGGCGTACGGATAAGCAAGGGGCTATCTCCTATGTTTTTAAAGGGGAAAACGGAACCTTTCGCAGCAAAATCACATATGATGAAACACATAATAGATAAAAAAGACTGCCAGTAAGCAGCAGTCTTTAAGAACCGATAAATTTAATAACAGTTGCAATGATGAAAAGTGTTGCGAAAAAACCAAATGAGACGATAAATCCTACCCCTGAATCAATAGCGTCATTGCGTTTACTTTGAACGTTTTGTTCAAAATCATTCATTTAGAATCCCTCCCCAACATTCCACTTTAGTATAAAATATTGTCAGAAAAAAATCTACAATTTCCATATGAAGAGAAATATAGCGTTTTTACTACTTTTAGATCATGAAGTAATGTGAATTTTTGTTTCCAAGCATGTTAACAGTTGGCACTTATACTCGAATTTTTATTGCGAATAATAAAGGGAAGGTGATTACCGCACACCAATAAGAAACCCGGGGCTTATTGCGTGGCGTTTAATATAAATAAAGGGACGGGTTATATTGCCTGTTCCTTTGTACTTGTAAAACAAAAGCTAGGGCATTAGTATAAATATATATTGCCAAGTTAGGGAGTAGGAAAAAGTATGAGTGATATACATAAAAAGATTAAAAAGAAGCAGTTTGCTCCGTTATATTTACTATATGGAACAGAAGCGTTTTTTATAAATGAAACGATAAAGCTTATTACAACAGAAGCGCTTGAAGAGGAAGATCGCGAGTTTAATGTTGTGACATATGATTTAGAAGAAGCATATTTAGAAGATGTGGTTGAGGATGCACGTACACTTCCTTTTTTCGGAGAACGTAAAGTGTTATTAATAAAATCACCACTCTTTTTAACTTCACAAAAAGAAAAGTTAGAACAAAATATAAAAATTTTAGAAGAATATATTGGGGAACCTTCTCCCTTTTCTATTCTTGTTTTTGTTGCGCCTTACGAAAAGCTGGATGAACGAAAAAAAATTACAAAACTATTAAAGAAAACAGCGGATGTAGTAGAAGCGAATGCAATGCAAGTGCAGGATGTTCAGAAGTGGATTGTTGCTCGGGCAGATGAAGTGCATGTGCATATTGATCATGCGGCTGTTAGTTTGTTGTTAGAGCTTGTGGGAAGTAATGTAACGATGTTGGCGAAGGAAATGGACAAGTTAACGTTATATGTCGGTATGGGCGGAGATATTACACCGAAACTCGTTGCAGAGCTTGTGCCAAAATCAGTTGAACAAAATGTGTTTGCTTTGACAGAAAAAGTGGTGAAAAAAGATATCGCGGGTGCGATGCAAATTTTGGATGGATTATTTACGCAGCAGGAGGAACCTATTAAATTGCTTGCGTTATTAGTAAGTCAATTCCGTTTACTGCATCAAGTGAAAGAGTTACAGCAGCGTGGTTACGGTCAAAATCAAATCGCGTCTCATATTGGTGTGCATCCATATCGTGTAAAATTAGCGATGAATCAAACGAAGTTTTTCTCTTTTGAAGAATTAAAAAAAGTGATAATGGAATTAGCGGAAGCTGATTATAGTATGAAAACGGGAAAAATGGATAAGAAACTTGTGCTCGAGTTTTTCTTAATGCGGTTAAATCATATGTGATGAAACAAAAAAAGTTCACGTGCTAAGAGCGTGAACTTTTTTGTATATAAAAAAACGATCCGAATGGATCGTTTTTTAAACGCCTTACGCGTTTACTTGTTTCGCTAAGCGAGATTTTTGACGAGCTGCAGCGTTTTGGTGGATAAGACCTTTACGAGCTGCTTTGTCAAGTTTTTTAGAAGCAGTTTTGAAAGCTTCTTTAGCATTTTCAAGATCGTTATTAGTAACTAAAGCTTCTACAGTTTTAACAGCAGAACGCATGTCAGACTTGATAGAAGCGTTATGTGCACGACGCTCTTCGCTAAGTTTAGCGCGTTTGATAGCAGATTTGATGTTTGCCATACTTTTCACCTCCCTGGTGCAATCGAATGACTCGATTCTTAACATAGAACAAGTGATATTCTATCAAACGGTGAAGAGAATTGCAATAGTATATCTATGAAATTTCACGTAAAGGAAAGAATGACCTTATATAACTTTGGGAAATCTAACGATATTTACTATGAATGACGGAGGAGATACGATGAAAGAACCATTAGATTTAAGTAAATATAGTGTTAGAACGGACCTTGCTGTAGAGGCGCATCAAATGCTGCAAGAGCGTCAAGAAGAGCAAAAAGGGATAGAAGGCGTTATTGTAAAAGAGAGGGAAGAAGAAGGTATTACCGTTACAAAAGTTACAATTGATGAAGCTGCCTCTGACTCGATGGGTAAAAAACCTGGAAATTATTTAACGCTTGAAGTACAAGGTATACGTCAACAAGATACGGAGCTGCAACAAAAAGTAGAGCGTATTTTTGCAAAAGAATTTTCTTATTTCTTAGAAGAGGTTGGCGTTACGAAAGAAGCGAGTTGTTTAATTGTTGGTCTTGGAAATTGGAATGTAACGCCGGATGCGCTTGGACCGATAGTTGTAGAAAATGTATTGGTAACGAGACATTTGTTTCAATTGCAGCCTGAAAGTGTAGAAGAAGGGTTTAGGCCTGTTAGTGCAATTCGGCCGGGGGTAATGGGAATTACAGGGATTGAAACGAGCGATGTTATTTATGGAATCATTGAGAAGACAAAACCAGACTTTGTCATTGCAATTGATGCATTAGCTGCTCGTTCTATTGAAAGGGTAAATAGTACGATACAAATTTCTGATACAGGAATTCATCCTGGGTCGGGTGTTGGGAATAAACGTAAGGAACTCAGTAAAGAAACATTAGGTATTCCTGTTATCGCAATTGGTGTTCCGACTGTGGTGGATGCCGTTTCGATTACAAGCGATACAATTGATTTTATTTTGAAACATTTTGGCCGGGAGATGAAAGAAGGAAATAAACCTTCCCGATCTTTGTTGCCGGCTGGTTTTACATTTGGAGAAAAGAAAAAATTAACAGAAGAGGATATGCCGGATGAAAAGAGCCGGAATATGTTTTTAGGTGCTGTAGGTACACTGGGAGATGAAGAGAAGAGAAAATTAATTTATGAAGTGTTATCTCCTCTTGGTCATAATTTAATGGTGACTCCGAAAGAAGTAGATGCCTTCATAGAGGATATGGCAAATGTAATAGCAAGTGGTTTAAATGCAGCGCTGCATCATCAAATTGACCAAGATAATACAGGAGCATATACACATTGATGGGAAGTGACGATAATCATGTAAGTCGCTTTTCGCTTTTATGTATATGTAGTGTGGCTATATGCTTACTTATGGTAATAGCAGGGGTGGCACTTGCAAATCATGGGTTGAAAAGTATGA
This sequence comes from Bacillus cereus group sp. Bc010, assembly GCF_027716745.1. Lineage (NCBI taxonomy): Bacteria > Bacillati > Bacillota > Bacilli > Caryophanales > Bacillaceae > Bacillus > Bacillus cereus group sp. Bc010. The sequence goes on along the minus strand of NZ_JAQFUY010000002.1, from coordinate 93,731 downwards.
AAGGTTATCAGCAAATGTCGTATGAACAAATCGCTCATATGACAGGAACAAAAGGTGAGGCCACTGAATCAGAAACTTTGGAGAGTTCGTTTTCCGCTACTGAAAAACAAAAACAATTAGAAAGCTTAAAAAGTTTTAATATTGTAGAAGGAATGGGTATGGCGATAGCAAGCGTTGCCTATGAAATAACAAAGTTTGGAACAGATATAGTTGTTGGGAAAGTAAAAGGGATTTTTAGTTAAGAGTCAAACGGAGGACGGTTGTTTTACAGGTTTGTAAGACAGCCGTTCTTTAATTTGAAAAAGGTTTGTCTCTTATGGTTTGTTCGCATAAGATATAAATAGAATGATTTGTATCGTAAGCAGCACGAGTTTTCATTGAATCTTTGCTGCTCTATTGATATAATCAGTGCTAGTGTATATTGGCGAGACTATTAGGAGTTGAGAACATAGATGAACAAAGAAGAAAGAGCAAAAAGACAGTCCAAAATTCGTAATTTCTCTATCATTGCTCATATTGACCACGGAAAGTCAACGTTAGCAGACCGTATTTTAGAGAAAACAAACGCGTTAACACAACGTGAAATGAAAGCTCAGTTGCTTGACTCTATGGATTTAGAGCGTGAGCGTGGTATTACAATTAAATTAAACGCAGTACAATTAAACTATAAAGCAAAAGACGGCGAAGAATATATTCTTCACTTAATTGATACACCAGGACACGTCGACTTTACGTACGAAGTATCTCGTAGTTTAGCGGCTTGTGAAGGTGCAATTCTTGTAGTAGATGCAGCGCAAGGTATTGAAGCGCAAACGTTAGCGAACGTATACTTAGCGCTTGATAACAATTTAGAAATTTTACCGGTTATTAATAAAATCGACTTACCAAGTGCAGACCCAGAGCGTGTACGCCAAGAGGTGGAAGATGTAATTGGGTTAGATGCATCAGAAGCTGTACTTGCTTCGGCAAAAGCTGGGATTGGTATCGAAGAGATTCTAGAACAAATCGTTGAAAAAGTGCCAGCACCAACAGGTGATTCAGAAGAACCGTTACAATGTATGATCTTTGACTCTTTATATGATCCATACCGCGGTGTAATTGCGTATATCCGTGTTGTAAATGGAACGGTAAAAGTTGGCGATAAAGTACGTATGATGGCAACTGGAAAAGAATTTGAAGTAACAGAAGTAGGTGTGTTTACACCGAAAACTACGCAACGTGATGAGTTAACAGTAGGTGATGTAGGTTTCTTAGCGGCATCGATTAAAAATGTTGGTGACACACGCGTTGGTGATACGATTACACATGCGAAACGTCCAGCAGCTGAGCCATTACCTGGTTACCGTAAATTAAATCCAATGGTATTCTGTGGTCTGTATCCGATTGACTCTGCACGTTACAACGACTTACGTGATGCGCTAGAGAAATTAGAATTAAACGATTCTGCTCTTGAGTTTGAGCCAGAAACATCTCAAGCGCTAGGATTTGGTTTCCGTTGTGGATTCTTAGGACTTCTTCATATGGAAATCATTCAAGAGCGTATTGAACGTGAATTTAAAATTGATTTAATTACAACAGCGCCAAGTGTTATTTATAAAGTATTCTTAACGAATGGTGAAGACATGATTGTCGATAACCCGTCCAATATGCCGGATCCACAGACAATTGATCGTGTTGAAGAGCCATTTGTTAAAGTGGCAATTATGGTTCCGAATGACTATGTTGGAGCTGTAATGGAAATTTGCCAAGGTAAACGCGGAACGTTTATTGATATGCAATATTTAGATGAAACGCGTGTTACATTGACATATGAAATCCCATTATCAGAAATCGTATATGACTTCTTCGATCAGTTGAAATCAAATACGAAAGGATATGCATCATTTGATTATGAGTTAATTGGTTACAAACCATCTAAACTTGTGAAAATGGATATTCTTTTAAATTCTGAGCAAGTCGATGCTCTATCATTTATCGTACACCGTGATTCAGCGTATGACCGTGGTAAAGTAATCGTAGAAAAATTAAAAGAATTAATTCCAAGACAGCAGTTCGAAGTGCCAATTCAAGCGACGATCGGAAACAAAGTTGTAGCGCGTTCTACAATTAAGGCGATGCGTAAAAACGTACTTGCGAAATGTTACGGTGGTGACATTTCTCGTAAGCGTAAACTTCTTGATAAGCAAAAAGAAGGTAAAAAACGTATGAAGTCTGTTGGTTCTGTAGAAGTACCGCAAGAAGCATTCATGGCTGTACTGAAAATGGATGACAACTAATAGTTGGAATGAAAAAAGAAGTCGTTTATGCGACTTCTTTTTTACGTATAATTACTTTTTAGACATCTGAGTAGCTCTCATTTACAATAGTGAGAGAGCTTTTTAGTTCATATAGAGTTAGGAGTTTGTTAATGTCTGAAAATATTCGAAAAGATATTCAAGAAAAAATACAAAATGGCAATTTTAATTGTGAAAAGGAATTGACGCTTTCTATTATTAGTGGAAAGTGGAAAGTTGTAATATTATGGCATCTTGGTGTGGAAGGGCCTCATCGTTTTAGTGAATTACAACGATTATTTCCGAGCATTTCTCATAAAGTTTTGTCAAACCAATTAAAAGAGTTAATGGAAGATGGGATTGTTGATCGAACAGTATACCCAGAAATTCCTCCGCGAGTGGAATATTATATGACGGAATTAGGCATGTCGCTTTTACCAATCGTTGAAATGATGTATGATTGGGGAAAAATGCGAATGGAACAAATTCGTAATACGTTAGAGAAGTAAAAGAAGCCTCCCGAGCGCGGAGGTTTTCTTTTTAGAAAGGTAGGAGTTATTTTTGGTGCAAGCTGCATATATTCATATTCCGTTTTGTCAGCATATTTGTCACTATTGTGATTTTAATAAAGTGTTTATTGAACGCCAGCCGGTCGATCAATATTTAGAGTATTTAGAGAAAGAAATAATAAATACAGTTCAAAAGGTACCGTTTGATAGTATGAAAACGATTTTTGTTGGCGGGGGAACTCCGACAGCATTAAATATGGAACAGACAAAGAAATTATTAGATATTATAAATCGTCGTTTACGTCCGTTTGCCCCGAATTGTGAATTAACATTTGAAGCGAATCCAGGTGATTTGCCGAAAGAGAAATTAAATGTATTGCTAGAAGGTGGAGTGAACCGAATTAGTTTTGGGGTGCAAACATTTCGAGATGAATTGCTTGAGAAAATTGGACGTAAGCATACGAGAGAAGATGCGTTTGTAGCAATTAGAGAAGCGCAGGAAGTAGGCTTTAAAAATATAAATGTAGATATTATTTATGCTCTGCCAGGACAGACGATAGAAGATGTAAAAGAAACATTAGACATTGCTTTTACGCTTGGTGTACAACATTTCTCGGCATATTCATTAATTGTGGAACCGAAAACAGTATTTTATAACTTAATGAATAAAGGGAAATTAAGACTTCCAGGTGAAGACCATGAAGCGAAAATGTACGAAATGGTAATGGATGAAATGGAGAAACATGGCTATACCCAGTATGAAATTAGTAATTTTTCAAAAGGTAATAATGAAAGTAGACATAATCTCACATACTGGAATAATGAAGAGTATTATGGATTTGGAGCTGGAGCGCATAGTTATGTAAATGGAGAACGTATCCAAAATGTAGGGCCGCTCAAGCAATATTTCAATAAGATCGATGAAACCGGATTTCCGTATTTAGATGTTCATGTGGTGACGGAGAAAGAAAAAATGGAAGAAGAGTTGTTCTTAGGACTCCGAAAAACAAAAGGTGTATCTAAAATAGCGTTTCAAAAGAAATTTAATATGGAAATGGATCAAGTTTTCGCGAAGCAGTTACAAAACAACCAAGAACAAGGATTGCTTGAAGAGAGCGATGGATATGTTCGTTTAACGCGAAAAGGAAAATTATTAGGGAATGAAGTATTCCAATCATTTTTGATTGACTAATTAAATGTTCCATTAACGTGAAAAAGTTTCATTATTTCGTGACGTTTCCGTTGACAATTGAATGTCAATTTTGGTAAGTTATTAATAGATTTAGCACTCGAAGACAAAGAGTGCTAACAGAGGTGATGATGAGATGCTTACGGAACGTCAGCTCTTAATTTTACAAACAATTATTGATGACTTTATTGGATCAGCGCAACCTGTTGGGTCAAGGACGTTGGCTAAAAAAGATGAAATTACATTTAGTTCAGCTACTATACGAAATGAAATGGCTGATTTAGAGGAACTAGGATTTATTGAGAAAACGCATAGTTCTTCTGGACGTGTTCCTTCTGAAAAAGGATATCGATTTTATGTAGACCATCTTTTAGCGCCGCAAAATTTACCGAACGATGAAATTGTACAAATTAAAGATTTATTTGCTGAAAGAATTTTTGAAGCGGAAAAGATTGCACAACAATCAGCTCAAATTTTATCAGAGCTTACAAATTATACGGCCATTGTTCTTGGACCGAAGTTAAGCACAAATAAACTTAAAAACGTACAAATTGTTCCGCTTGATCGTCAAACTGCAGTCGCTATTATTGTAACGGATACAGGGCATGTACAAAGCAAAACGATTACCGTTCCGGAATCTGTTGATTTATCAGATTTAGAAAAAATGGTTAATATTTTAAATGAAAAGCTATCGGGCGTACCAATGTCGGAACTCCATAATAAAATCTTTAAGGAGATTGTTACGGTATTGCGTGGGTATGTTCATAATTACGATAGTGCAATAAAAATATTGGATGGTACATTTCAAGTTCCGTTATCGGAAAAGATATACTTTGGAGGGAAGGCAAATATGCTTTCGCAACCAGAGTTTCATGACATTCAAAAAGTTAGATCTTTACTTACCATGATTGATAACGAAGCTGAGTTTTATGATATTTTGCGTCATAAACAAGTTGGTATTCAAGTGAAAATTGGTAGGGAAAACTCTTCAACGGCTATGGAGGATTGCAGTTTAATTTCTGCAACATATTCAATCGGAGAAGAACAGGTTGGAACAATTGCAATTTTAGGTCCAACGAGAATGCAATACTCTCGTGTAATTAGTTTGTTGCAGTTATTTACAAGGCAAATTACAGACGGACTAAAAAAATAAAAAATAAAGAATAAAGAAGAATACATTCGCTCAAGTGATAAGCAATACATCACTGTGTGTAATATATAACTATACTTAGGTAATCATGCTATGCATGATACCTAATACCTTTTAAGGAGGTGAAAATTGTGGAAGAGCGTAACGAACAAGTTGTAGAAGAAGTGAAAGAAGAAGTAAAAGAAGCACAAGTTGAAGAAGCCGTAACATCTGAAGACAGCGAAGAATCTGTTGAAGAAAAAAGTGAGGCTGCTCTTTTACAAGAAAAAGTAGATGAATTGCAAGCGAAACTGACGGAAACGGAAGGCCGTATGCTACGTCTACAAGCTGATTTTGAAAATTATAAGCGTCGTGTTCAAATGGATAAACAGGCTGCTGAAAAATATAGAGCACAAAGTCTTGTTTCAGATATTTTGCCAGCTCTTGATAATTTTGAAAGAGCGATGCAAGTGGAAGCAAATGATGAGCAAATGAAGTCCTTATTACAAGGGATGGAAATGGTATATCGTCAATTGTTAGAAGCGATGACAAAAGAAGGTGTAGAAGCGATTGAAGCTGTTGGTAAACAGTTTGATCCTCATGAACATCAAGCTGTTATGCAAGTAGAAGACAGCGAATTTGAATCAAATGCGGTTGTGGAAGAATTCCAAAAAGGTTATAAATTAAAAGACCGTGTAATTCGCCCATCGATGGTAAAAGTAAATCAATAATTTACATAAAAGTAGGAGGATTCGCCATGAGTAAAATTATCGGTATTGACTTAGGTACAACAAACTCTTGTGTAGCTGTTATGGAAGGTGGAGAACCAAAGGTTATCCCAAATCCAGAAGGAAACCGTACAACACCTTCTGTTGTAGCTTTCAAAAATGAAGAACGTCAAGTTGGGGAAGTAGCAAAGCGTCAAGCAATTACAAACCCAAATACAATCATGTCTGTTAAACGTCATATGGGTACAGACTACAAAGTAGAAATCGAGGGTAAAGAATATACACCTCAAGAAATTTCTGCAATCATTTTACAAAACTTAAAAGCTTCTGCTGAAGCATATTTAGGTGAAACAGTAACGAAAGCTGTTATTACAGTACCTGCATACTTCAACGATGCAGAGCGTCAAGCAACGAAAGATGCTGGTCGTATCGCTGGTTTAGAAGTTGAACGTATCATTAACGAACCAACAGCAGCAGCGCTTGCTTACGGTTTAGAAAAACAAGATGAAGAGCAAAAAATCTTAGTATATGACTTAGGTGGCGGTACATTTGACGTATCTATCCTTGAGTTAGCAGATGGAACATTTGAAGTTATTTCAACTGCTGGTGACAACCGTCTTGGTGGAGATGACTTTGACCAAGTTATCATCGATCACTTAGTAGCTGAGTTCAAAAAAGAAAATAACATTGATTTAAGCCAAGATAAAATGGCACTTCAACGTTTGAAAGATGCAGCTGAAAAAGCGAAAAAAGATCTTTCAGGTGTAACACAAACACAAATTTCATTGCCATTCATTAGTGCTGGAGCTGCTGGTCCATTACACTTAGAATTAACATTAACAAGAGCGAAATTCGAAGAGCTTTCAGCAAACCTTGTTGAAAGAACATTAGAACCAACTCGTCGTGCTTTAAAAGATGCTGGTCTATCTGCAAGTGAATTAGATCGCGTTATCCTTGTAGGTGGTTCTACTCGTATCCCAGCTGTACAAGAAGCTATTAAACGTGAAACTGGTAAAGAACCATATAAAGGTGTAAACCCGGATGAAGTTGTAGCATTAGGTGCTGCAGTTCAAGGTGGCGTACTTACTGGTGATGTAGAAGGCGTACTATTATTAGATGTAACTCCACTTTCTTTAGGTATTGAAACTATGGGTGGTGTGTTCACGAAACTAATCGAGCGTAACACTACAATTCCAACAAGTAAATCACAAGTATTCTCAACAGCTGCTGATAACCAACCAGCAGTAGACATTCACGTATTACAAGGTGAGCGTCCAATGTCAGCTGACAACAAAACGTTAGGACGTTTCCAATTAACGGATATCCCACCAGCACCACGTGGTATTCCACAAATCGAAGTAACATTCGATATTGATGCGAACGGTATCGTTAACGTACGTGCAAAAGATTTAGGAACAAGCAAAGAACAAGCTATTACAATCCAATCTTCTTCAGGTCTTTCTGATGAAGAAGTAGATCGTATGGTAAAAGAAGCAGAAGCAAACGCTGACGCTGACCAAAAACGTAAGGAAGAAGTTGAACTTCGTAACGAAGCTGACCAACTTGTATTCCAAACAGATAAAGTTGTAAAAGATTTAGAAGGTAAAGTAGATGCAGCTGAAGTTGCAAAAGCAACAGAAGCGAAAGAAGCATTACAAGCTGCGATTGAGAAGAACGAGCTTGAGGAAATCCGTGCGAAAAAAGACGCTTTACAAGAAATCGTACAACAACTAACTGTTAAACTATATGAGCAAGCTCAAGCAGCTGCAGGGCAAGCAGAAGGTGCACAAGGAGCACAAGATGCTGGCGCGAAGAAAGACAATGTAGTAGACGCTGAGTTTGAAGAAGTAAAAGAAGACAAGTAATTCAACTGTAAACATAATAAGTAAGATGACAAAAAGTCAAAGTCAAGCGTGCCTTGGCTTTGGCTTTTTTCACGAATGAGAAGGAATGTGTGAGGGTCTTAAGTTTTTTACTTTGCATACTGTAAGTGAGGAAACTTTGTTGCAAAGCACTTTCTTTCGGTGTTAAAATTACGTTTATGTGAAAGATTCGGGGGTTGTAAATTTATGAGTAAACGAGATTATTATGAGGTCCTTGGACTTAGCAAGGGTGCTTCAAAAGATGAAATAAAAAAAGCGTATCGTCGTTTGGCTAAAAAATACCATCCAGACGTAAGTAAAGAAGAAAATGCAATTGAAAAGTTTAAAGAAGTGCAAGAAGCATACGAAGTATTAAGCGACGATCAAAAGCGTGCGCAATATGATCAATTTGGTCATGCTGGTGCTAATCAAAGCTTCGGTGGCTTTGGCGGCGGAGGAGACTTCGGCGGTGGCTTCGGTTTTGAAGATATCTTTAGTTCATTCTTTGGCGGCGGTGGCGGCAGACGTCGTGATCCAAACGCTCCGCGTCAAGGTGCTGACTTACAATATCAAGTTACTTTAGATTTTGAAGAAGCTATTTTTGGTAAAGAGTTAAATGTTGAGATTCCAGTAGAAGATCCATGTGATACTTGTAAAGGTAGCGGGGCAAAACCAGGAACTTCAAAAGAAACATGTAAACATTGCTCAGGATCAGGGCAAGTAAGTGTAGAACAAAATACACCATTTGGTCGTATCGTAAACCGTCAAGCTTGCGGTCATTGTTCAGGAACTGGGCAAATCATTAAAGAAAAATGTACGACATGCCACGGTTCTGGTAAAGTTCGTAAACGTAAAAAAATCAATGTAAAAATTCCAGCAGGTATCGATAATGGTCAACAAATCCGCGTATCTGGAAAAGGGGAAGCGGGCGTAAATGGCGGCCCAGCAGGAGATTTATATGTTGTTGTTCATGTAAGAAATCATGAATTCTTTGAGCGCGAAGGAGATCACATTATTTGCGAAATGCCATTAACATTTGCGCAAATGGCACTTGGTGATGAAGTAGAAGTTCCTACTGTTCATGGTAAAGTGAAGCTGAAAATTCCAGCAGGAACACAAACAGGAACAGAATTCCGCCTAAAAGGAAAGGGTGCTCCGAACGTACGTGGATACGGTCAAGGAGATCAATATGTAGTCGTTCGTGTTGTTGTACCGACGAAATTAACTTCACAGCAAAAAGATTTATTGCGTGAATTTGCAGGACAAGAAGAGCAGGATGATAGTTTATTCGGAAAGCTTAAACGTGCTTTCAAAGGGGAATAATGGAAATAAAAATTGGAGTTGGTAAATTGTGAAATGGTCAGAAATTAGTATTCATACAACAGAAGAAGCAGTAGAAGCTGTCTCTCATATTTTACATGAAGCTGGTGCTAGTGGAGTTGCGATTGAGGATCCGGCAGAGTTGACGAAAGAGCGCGAGCAACAATATGGTGAAATTTATGCATTGAACCCAGATGAGTATCCGGCGGAAGGTGTATTAATAAAAGCATATTTCCCGCAAACGGATTCTTTACATGAAACAATTGCAGGTGTAAAATCATCTATTGATGTGCTTCCATCTTACGACATCGAAATTGGTACTGGAAATATTACCGTTAACGAAGTCAATGAAGAAGATTGGGCTACTGCTTGGAAAAAATATTACCATCCAGTACAAATTTCTGATACATTCACAATTGTGCCGACTTGGGAAGAATATACACCATCTTCTCCGGAAGAAAAAATTATTGAATTAGATCCAGGTATGGCATTTGGAACGGGAACTCATCCGACAACAACGATGTGTATCCGTGCTTTAGAAAAAACAGTACAGCAAGGTGATACGATCATTGATGTAGGAACAGGTTCTGGTGTACTGAGTATTGCAGCAGCAAAATTAGGTGCGTCTTCTGTTCAAGCATATGATTTAGATCCGGTTGCGGTTGAAAGTGCAGAAATGAATGTACGTTTAAATAAAACAGATGATATTGTATCTGTTGGACAAAATAGTCTTTTAGAAGGTATTGAAGGTCCTGTTGATTTAATCGTAGCTAACTTATTAGCAGAAATTATTCTATTATTCCCTGAAGATGCAGCGAGAGTTGTGAAGTCAGGCGGATTATTTATTACATCGGGCATTATTGCTGCGAAGGAAAAAGTAATTTCTGAAGCGTTAGAAAAAGCTGGATTTACAATTGAAGAAGTGTTACGAATGGAAGATTGGGTAGCAATTATTGCACGAAATGCGTAATATAGATTTTAGTCTATAATGAAAAGGGGAGTCTCTCACTATAAGGTGAGGGACTTGCCGTTTGTTATATGAAAAATGATAACGTTTCGTTCTTTTCGTAAGTATTGGCTTACGAAAGGAACGAAACTCTACTAAGGTGATTATATGCAACGTTATTTTGTAGAAGAGAAATATGTAAATGAGACAAGTATTCGCATTGTAGGTGATGACGTCCATCATATCGCAAGAGTAATGCGTATGTCAGCTGGAGATCACATTTATTGCTGTGTAAACGGAAAAACAGCCGTATGTTCAATTGATGAAATTACCAGTGAATTTATTAATACGGCTATTGTAGAATGGGTAGAGGCGTCAAGTGAACTTCCTGTTTTCGTGACGATTGCAAGTGGACTGCCGAAAGGAGACAAGCTAGAGTTAATTTTTCAAAAAGGAACTGAGCTTGGGGCAGCTGCATTCTTACCATTTCAAGCATCTCGCTCTATCGTAAAATGGGATGCAAAAAAAGCTGATAAAAAAGTTGAGCGTTTAAGAAAAATTGTGAAAGAAGCTGCGGAACAATCACATAGAAGTGAAATTCCAGAAGTACACGCCCCAGCATCGTTTAAACAATTGCTGTCAATGAGTGGTGAGTATGATGTTTGCCTTGTTGCTTACGAAGAGGAAGCGAAACAGGGCGAGAAATCTAATTTTGCGAAAGCTTTAACGATGATGAAACCAGGTCAAAAGTTATTGATTGTATTTGGCCCAGAAGGTGGTTTGGCTGAGGAAGAGATTACAGCGCTTCGTGAACATAAATTTGTACCATGTAGTTTAGGACCAAGAATTTTAAGAACAGAAACGGCGCCGTTATATGCGTTAAGTGCTGCTTCGTATCATTTTGAATTGATGGGGTGATGATCAATGTCAACTGTTGCGTTCCATACGTTAGGTTGTAAAGTAAACCACTATGAAACAGAAGCCATTTGGCAATTGTTTAAACAAGGTGGATATGAAAGAACTGAATATGAAAAAAAAGCTGATGTATATGTTATTAATACATGTACAGTAACGAATACGGGGGATAAGAAAAGTCGTCAAGTTATTAGACGTGCTGTTCGTCAAAACCCAGATGCGGTTATTTGTGTAACAGGATGTTATGCACAAACATCTCCAGCGGAAATTATGGCGATTCCAGGTGTAGATATTGTAGTTGGTACACAAGATCGTGAAAAGATGTTAGGATACATCGAAGAATTCCGTAAAGAGCGTCAGCCAATTAATGCTGTGCGTAACATTATGAAAACACGTGTATATGAAGAACTTGATGTACCTTACTTCACGGACCGTACACGGGCATCTTTAAAAATACAAGAAGGTTGTAATAACTTCTGTACATTCTGTATTATTCCTTGGGCGCGTGGTTTAATGCGCTCTCGCGATGGGAAAGAAGTTATTAAACAAGCGCAGCAATTAGTAGATGCAGGCTATAAGGAAATCGTATTAACAGGTATTCATACAGGTGGATACGGTGAGGATATTAAAGATTATAACTTAGCTGGATTACTTCGTGATATGGAAGCGGAAGTAGACGGATTAAAACGTCTTCGTATTTCTTCTATTGAAGCGAGTCAGATTTCAGATGAAGTAATTGAAGTGTTAGATAAGTCTGAAGTAGTTGTACGTCACTTACACATTCCGTTGCAATCTGGATCTAATACTGTATTAAAGCGTATGCGTCGTAAGTATACGATGGAATTTTTCCAAGAGCGCTTAGATCGTTTGAAAGAAGCGTTACCAGGTCTTGCGATTACATCAGACGTAATCGTTGGTTTCCCAGGTGAAACAGAAGAAGAATTCATGGAAACATACAATTTCATTAAAGAGAATCGCTTCTCTGAGTTGCACGTATTCCCGTACTCAAAACGTACAGGAACACCTGCGGCGCGTATGGAAGATCAAGTTCCTGAAGATGTGAAGAACGATCGTGTTCACCGTTTAATTGAACTATCTAATCAATTAGCGAAAGAGTATGCATCACAGTTTGAAGGAGAAGTACTTGAAATTATTCCAGAAGAACAATTTAAAGAGGGCGACCGTGAAGGTCTATATGTGGGTTATACAGATAACTACTTGAAAATTGTATTTGAAGGATCAGAAGAATTAATCGGTAAACTAGTGAAAGTAAAAATCACAAAAGCTGGTTATCCATATAACGAAGCGCAATTTGTTCGTGTCCTTGAAGATGATGTGAAAAAGGAATCAGCAAGCGCATAAAGTGAAACTTTAATGAGCGTGGGATTCATTCCCCGCTCATTATTAGCCCGGACCAATCGGGATAAAAAAGCATGCAAACGGAAACGATTTGCATGCTTTCTTTTTTAGTGGAGAAGTTAAGTACTGAAAATGTATGAAATGAGTAGTTGTTTCGTACGTTCCTGCATGAAAAAAGGTGTAATGATAAAAATATAGTTGCCTTCAGGGGAAAGGATAACAGCTATCTGCATAGTTTTTGAAAAAGGAAGAGCATCTATTCTTCTTTTATTCTGCCAAATAGTTGACCTGAAGTGATAAAATGTATTATAATCGTAAAAGACATGCTGAAGAAGTGTTTCTTTTTGCATGCTGGAGTTAGTATGTAAGTGTGATGTTTCGGAGGGAGGGAAAGAGAATGTCAAAAACAGTCGTTCGTAAAAACGAGTCTTTGGAGGATGCACTTCGCCGTTTTAAAAGATCGGTTTCTAAAACTGGTACACTTGCTGAAGCAAGAAAGCGCGAGTTTTATGAAAAACCAAGTGTAAAACGTAAGAAGAAATCTGAAGCGGCAAGAAAGCGTAAATTCTAAGAGAGGGTGTAAGTTATGAGTCTTCTCGGTCGTTTAAACGATGATATGAAACAAGCGATGAAGAATAAACAAAAAGAAAAATTAACCGTCATTCGTATGGTTAAGGCTGCTTTACAAAATGAAGGTATTAAACTACAGCATACTCTTACTGAAGAAGAGGAACTAACAGTTTTAGCTCGTGAAGTAAAACAGCATAAGGACTCCCTCCTTGAATTTAAAAAAGCTGGTCGTGAAGACCTTGTTAATAAACTGCAAAGTGAAATTCAGATTTTAAGCGCATATTTGCCGGAGCAATTAACGGAAGAAGAGCTAGTTGATATAATCAAGCAAGTTATTTCTGAAGTTGGTGCGACTTCTAAAGCGGATATGGGCAAGGTGATGACTGCTGTTATGCCGAAAGTAAAAGGTAAAACAGATGGATCGCTTGTGAATAAGCTGGTTATCCAGCTATTAGCATAAAAAAACGTCTCATTTCTTATGAGACGTTTTTTTATGCTTTTTTTCAGTTTGGACGTGATATTACAAGCTCTTTTTTCATACATATGGGATGAGAGGGGGTCTTTTGGGATGAAAAAATTAGAACAAATGAAGAATTGGTTAACGAAGCAAATAGACCTACCAGTGGATGTGCTAATGGATCTACCTCGGATCACGCTTGTTGGGCAAGTGCATATCTATATAGAAAATCATCGAGGTTTATTAGTATTTTCAGATAAAGAAGTAAGATTGTTGTTAAAGCATGGTCAGTTATTAATTAAGGGGCAGTCCTTTGTTATTAAAACAATCCTTCCGGAAGAACTTTTGCTTGAAGGGATAATTGAGCAAGTGACGTTTTTAGAAGACGAACAGAAAGAGAAGTAAGGGAAACTTCCGTATGTGAAGTTTTTCTTCTTTATTCTAATGATTTGCCCCTACTATTTAGTTTATCCCGCTTTCATGGGCAGTAAGCCTACGCCTCAAAATTCAGCGAAAGCAAAGAAGTTAGGTGGGGGTCGGGCTGTCCATTAAAGTCCGATTGGTGAGGGCTGATTAAAGTCTCACTTTATCCCGCTATTTATGGAAAATAAAACTCTTTATTTCATTTTCGTACGAGCTATTTTGCTAATTAAAGTGAAAAGTAGTGTGTCTACTTTTGGAAAGGTAGTGAAGGTAGTAGATGAAAAATAAATGGTTTATAAAGTGGCTTGGATATGTAAAGGTACGAATTGAAGGTAGAGGAGCGGAACGGTTCGTTAATGAATGTGTGCGTAGGAAATTATTAGTTTGGGACGTTAAGAAAATTGCCGATGAAACGTTAGTCTTCTGTATGCTATTACGAGATGTGAAAAAAATAAAGCCGATTTATAGAAAAAATGAGTGTAAACTATATTTTATTGGGCGTTACGGTTTTCCTTTTTGGAATAAACGTCTAATTAAAAATAGTGGATTCTTAATTGGTTTTTTAATTTTCTTCTTTGGCATGATTGCATTATCGAATATGGTTTGGAAAATTGAAATTACAGGAGCGAAACCTGAAACAGAATATATATTGATGAAAGAATTGGACAAAATGGGTATTAAAAAAGGAAAATTACAATTCCAAATGCCTAGTGTAGAAGATGTACAACGTCATTTGACGGACAATATTAATGCGATTACTTGGGCAGGACTAGAAGTAAGGGGAACGACGTACCATTTTAAAATTGTTGAAAAAAATGAGCCGAAAAAAGAAAAAGAACAAAGGCCGCAAAATTTAGTGGCAAAAAAAGAAGCGATTGTTACAAAAACATTTGTTGAAGTTGGAAAACCAGTCGTTTTAAAAAATGATCATGTAGAAAAAGGTCAGCTTCTCGTATCAGGGATATACGGTAATGAGGAGAGTCCAACGATTGTTTCGGCGAAAGGTATTGTATATGGAGAAACGTGGTACACATCTGAGGTGAATGTACCACTCAAGACGCAATTTCAAGTATATACTGGTAATACGTATAATGAGCATTACCTTACATTTGGGAGTACGAAAATAAAAATATGGGGATTTCAGCATGATAAGTATAAACGTTCTCGTACGGAAAATGTAAAACATGATGTGAAATTATTTGGTTTTACACTGCCGATTGCATATGAAAAAGATGTAGTGCGAGAAGAGGAAGAGGCGAACCGAGAATATACAGAAAAACAGGCAATGAAAGTAGCGAAAGAAATGGCTGAAAAAGAACTAAAGAAAAAATTGGATGAACATGCTATGATTGTAAGTGATAAGATTTTGAGTAAAGAGGTTGAGGCGGATCAACTAAAAGTCACTTTGCATTATACTGTGATTGAAAATATTGCAGAGCCACAACCAATATCCGAATCCGATATTCAAGGAGACTGAGTAATGGCAGAACAATTAGTAGAAATGAACCAACAATTGGAAAATACTAACGAAGCAATCGCTCTTTTTGGAGTCAATGATGCTCATTTGAAAGTAATTGAACGGGAACTGAATGTATCAATCGTAACTAGAGGTGAAACTGTTCATGCATCTGGAGCAGTTGAAACTGTGACACTCGTAGAAAAAATCTTACAACAACTACTTGTTGTTATTCGAAAAGGTGTGTCAATTACAGAAAGAGATGTTGCGTATGCAATTCAGCTCGCACAACAAGGGAAAATTGCTCAATTTGAAGAGTTATATGAAGAAGAAATCTTTAAAACGGCAAAAGGTAAATCCATTCGTGTAAAAACGATGGGACAAAGAAGATATATTCATGCAATGAAGAAAAATGATATTGTATTTGGAATAGGACCTGCCGGGACTGGGAAAACATACTTAGCTGTAGTAATGGCTGTAAGAGCTTTAAAGCAAGGGTATGTAAAGAAAATCATTTTAACGAGACCGGCTGTAGAAGCTGGAGAAAGTTTAGGATTTTTACCAGGTGATTTGAAAGAGAAGGTAGATCCGTACTTACGTCCATTGTATGATGCTCTGCACGATATTCTTGGACAAGAATATACGCAGCGTATGATGGAGAGAGGTGTAATTGAAATCGCGCCTCTTGCTTATATGAGAGGACGTACGCTCGATGATTCATTTGTTATTTTAGATGAAGCGCAAAATACAACGGGTGCACAAATAAAAATGTTTTTAACAAGATTAGGTTTTAGTTCTAAAATGGTTATTACGGGGGATCCCTCACAAGTAGACTTACCAAAAGGGGTAAAATCAGGGCTTACGCTAGCTGCTAACATTTTATCTGGTGTATCAGGTCTTTCATTCATTACGTTAGAACAAACGGACGTTGTAAGGCATCCACTGGTACAACGTATTATTGAGGCATATGATAAAATGGAATGATCCTATTTGTCAGGATCATTTCTTTTTGTATTAAGGTTGGCGAACGGCATATTTTTTACTATCATAAAAGATAAGAGAAATAAACTATAGGTACTGGTGTATAAAAATGTTACCTAAAAGTATCGTTGGCTAGAAGAAATGAAAGCTATAAATAGTTTCACTTTATTTCTAGAGAGGAGAAGGTATTGAAATCATGTTAAGATCTCAAGAAATTTCTAAGTGGTTTCGTAATTTACAACATTCGAAAAAACTAAGTTGGATTTCTTACGTTTTATTAGGGGCAGTGCTATTTTTTGCACTTATGAATAATGTGAAACCAGAGCAATTAGATGTTGATATGTATTCTATTGCGAAAAAAACAATTCATTCTCCTATTAAAATTGAAGATAAGGTTATAACGGAAAGAAAAAAACAAGAGGCCGCTCAAAAAGTCGGGGATCAATATACATATAGAAGTGAATATAAACAAAATAGAGTAGATATTGTAAATGATGTTTTTGCTAAGGTGAATGAAGTAATTCAGGAGATGAAAGCTGCTGGACCTGAAGAGCAAAAAAAGATGACCGATGCGAATAAATTAGAAAAGTTGAAGAAGAAGTTGCCATCTAATTTAACGAAGGAATTATCGGATGAGAATTTATTATACTTTATTAATGCAGAACCGGATCAATTAGAATTAGCAAAGAATGCGGCTTTAACGTCTGTTAGCGTTATCATGGGTGGAAATATTAAAATGTCCGAAGAAATGGCAGCGAAAGAGCGATTTGTTAATGAAATGAAAAGCCTGAATGTGAATAGCGGATTGAAAGAAGCTGTGAATGCACTAGGATCATATGCGATTACAGCAAATTATTTCTATGATCCTGCTGTAACGAAAGAGAAGAAGAAAGCAGAAGAAGATTTAGTTCCACCTGTTTATATTCTTCAAGGACAAGTTATTGTTAGAGAAGGTGAAACAATTTCAAGTGATATGTATAATCAGTTGAAATTAGTCGGTTTATTAGAGAAGGGTAATAGTTTTCAGCCTTATGTTGGATTAGCTGTGCTCATTGGTGTGTTACTATACTTTATGCATAAGCAGTTTGAAGTATTTTTACAGCGGAAAAGAGAAGACAAACCGTACATTTTAGCGTATATTACAATTTTGTCTATCACGATTGTTTTAATGAAAATTATTAGTTTGTTTCAAAAGCTTGAATATGCAGGAATTGCGTATGTTGTCCCAGTTGCGATGGGAACGATACTTGTAAAACTAATGATTGGCGATCGATTTGTATTTTTAACAAGTATGATTTTTTCTGTGTGCGGAAGTATTATGTTTAATGAAGGAGTAACAAGTACACTAAATTATAGTGTGGGTATTTATGTGTTATTAAGTTCATTATCAGTGAGTATTTTCTTAAGAGAAAAAAATCGTCGTACGATGATTTTACAAGCTGGTATACTCGTATCTATCTTAAATGTAGTCGTCTTGGCGGCGTTATTATTATTACGTAATGGGAATTTTTCACCTCTTGAAATTGGTACGCAATTATTAATGGCTTCCCTTTCAGGAATTATCTCATCCGTTTTGGCTATGGGGATATTACCGTATTTAGAAAGTGGACTTGGAATTGTATCGAGTATGAAGCTTATGGAATTATCAAGTCCGAATCATCCGCTTTTGCGTAGAATTTTATTAGAAGCGCCAGGAACATATCATCACAGTGTAATGGTAGCGAATCTCTCTGAGGCAGCTTGTGAAGCAGTTGGAGCAAATGGTGTATTAGCACGTGTAGGGGCGTATTATCATGATGTAGGAAAAACAGTACAACCGCAATTCTTTATTGAAAACCAGATGGGAATTGAGAATCCACATGATAAATTAGATCCTGTGACGAGTAAAGATATTATCATTGCTCATGTAACCGATGGAGTAAAGATGCTCGAAGAATACCATATTCCGCAAGAAATTATTGATATTGCTGGGCAACACCATGGTACAACGCTTCTTAAATATTTTTATTATAAGGCGATTAAAGAAGATAAAGAAAAATATACAGAAGAGATGTTCCGATATCCGGGATCAAAAGCAACTTCTAAAGAATCGGCAATCGTTGGTATTGCGGATAGTGTTGAGGCGGCGGTACGTTCTATGAATCACCCAACGCCAGAGCAAATTAATAATTTAGTACAAAGTATTATTAAAGATCGCCTGCAAGATGGGCAATTTAGTGAATGTGATTTGACATTTAAGGAACTACAAATCGTTGGAAAAACGTTATGTGAAACGTTAAATGGTATTTTCCATTCGCGTATTACATATCCGGAACCACCGGAAGAAAAGGAGAAAGAATGAGTTTATTAATTGATTTCATTGATGAAACAGAAGAAGTGAAAGAAGAATATGTGAATTTAATTCGTGAGATATTAGGAAAAGCAGCTCAAATGGAAAAAATAGAGGATGGTGCGGAGTTATCAGTGACATTTGTAGATAACGAACGCATTCGCGAGATTAATCGTGATTACCGAGATAAAGATCAGCCTACTGATGTCATTTCCTTTGCCATGGAAGAAATGGGAGAAGGGGAAATGGAAATTGTGGGCGCAGAAATGCCGCGTATGTTAGGTGACCTTATTATTTCTATTCCGAGAGCGAAAGAACAAGCTGAAGAGTATGGACATTCTTTTGATCGTGAACTTGGCTTTTTAGCGTTACATGGCTTTTTACATTTGCTTGGTTATGACCACATGACAGAAGAGGATGAAAAAGAAATGTTTGGAAGACAAAAAGAAATTTTAGAAGCATTTGGATTAGGACGATGAAAAAAGGAAAACTTATAGATAGTTTTGGATATGCTATAGCAGGTGTATTCTTTTGTCTTCGTCATGAACGAAATATGAAAATTCATTATGTAGCCGCAGTCATTGTTATATGCTGCGGCTTTTATTTCCATATTACGAAAGTAGAGTGGATGATATTACTTATTGTAATAGGAATTGTAATGAGCTTAGAGATGGTAAATACGGCTGTGGAAAAAACAGTAGATTTAGCGACTGCTGATATACATCCGTTTGCGAAAGTCGCAAAGGATGTCGCAGCAGGAGCGGTTTTATTGTTTGCGATAATAGCCGTTATAATTGGTGCTATTATCTTTTTACCGTATGTGGTATAGTTGCATTCCAAAGCTTTTATTAAGCTTTGAAGGTGCCGTAAAGGCCTTTAATAAGAGAGTGTATCTATTCACAGCTGGGAACAGGAAGGATGCGGGAATATGAATAGTAAACAATTAATTCAAGAAGCAATCGAAGCGCGTAAACAAGCGTACGTACCATATTCTAAATTTCAAGTAGGTGCAGCATTATTAACGCGCGATGGAAAAGTATATCGTGGATGTAATGTTGAGAATGCATCATATGGTTTATGTAACTGTGCAGAAAGAACAGCTTTATTTAAGGCGGTTTCTGAAGGAGATAAAGAGTTTGTAGCTATCGCAATTGTGGCGGATACGAAGCGTCCAGTACCTCCTTGTGGAGCATGTCGACAAGTTATGGTAGAATTATGTAAACAGGATACGAAAGTATACCTATCAAATTTACATGGTGACGTTCAAGAGACAACAGTCGGAGAATTGTTACCAGGAGCATTTTTAGCGGAGGATTTACATGAATAGAAAAGGTTATAAATCAGGTTTTGTCTCTATTATTGGCAGACCGAATGTTGGGAAATCTACATTTTTAAATCGTATTATTGGTCAAAAAATTGCTATTATGAGTGACAAGCCACAAACAACTCGTAATAAAATTCAAGGCGTATATACAGAAAATGATTCACAAGTAATTTTCATTGATACACCAGGAATACATAAACCTAAACATAAACTAGGCGACTTCATGGTGAAGATGGCGCAAACGACATTAAAAGAAGTTGATATCGTTCTGTTTATGGTGAATGCTGTCGAAGGCTTTGGTCGTGGTGAAGAATTCATCATCGAGAAATTAAAAGAAACGAAACAACCAGTATTTTTAGTTATTAATAAAATTGACCAAGTTCACCCAGAACAATTATTAGAGCTAATTGATCAATATCGCAAATTACATGACTTTGCAGAAATCGTACCAATTTCTGCATTAGACGGTAATAATGTGGAAGCTCTAATTGGAACAATTAAAAAGTATTTACCGGAAGGACCACAATACTACCCGGATAATCAAGTAACGGATCATCCGGAGAGATTTATTATTGCAGAGCTTATTCGTGAAAAAGTACTACATTTAACACGTGAAGAAGTGCCGCATTCTGTGGCTGTTGTTATCGATGCAATTCAAAAACGCGAAGGCGGGGCAGTTTATATCAATGCAACGATTGTTGTTGAACGTCCGTCGCAAAAAGGGATTATTATCGGAAAACAAGGGAAGATGTTAAAAGAAGTCGGTAAGCGAGCTCGTTTTGATATTGAAGCATTACTTGGTTCTAAAGTATTTTTAGAAGTATGGGTAAAAGTGCAAAAAGATTGGCGAAATAAAATGTCTCAGCTTCGTGACCTTGGTTTCCGCGAAGACGAGTATTAAAATAGAGTAAAGCTGTAATCAGCGGATGTTTTGTTCATCCGCTGATTATTGGTTTTTATGAGTTTTGATAAATTAGGAAAAATTTTTCTCACATGAAAATGGACAAAATGGGTCAATTTAATAACAACAAAGGAAATTGGTTTATAGGCTACGCTTATTGAGAAAGGTGGATTCTTATGCTAGATTTTACCTGGAAGTTTTTCTCCAAAACAGGAAGCATTGAGACGTATTTGCTTTTGAAAGAAATGGAAAAAGACGTAAACGATGAGATGGATCAACATGAAGAGGAGCTAGCGCATCTAGACTCTCCAATTTCTTGACCCGTTTTGTTCAAACCTTGGATGGTGACGAACATGTTTCAAAAAGTTGAGGGCATCGTTATCCGTACGACAGATTACGGAGAAACGAACAAGATTGTTACAATATTCTCAAGAGAATTGGGTAAGGTAAGTGCAATGGCAAGAGGAGCGAAAAAACCGAAAAGCCGGTTAGCATCTGTTTCGCAACTTATGACACATGGTCATTTTCTTATTCAAATGGGATCTGGACTTGGAACTTTGCAACAAGGCGAGATTATTTCAACTATGAAAGAAATTCGCGAGGATATATTTTTAACTGCTTATGCATCATTTATTGTTGAGTTAACTGATAAAGCAACAGAAGATAAAAAACATAATCCATATTTATTTGAAATGTTATATCAAACGTTGCATTATATGTGTGAGGGTGTTGATCCAGAAGTATTATCATTAATTTATCAAACGAAAATGCTTCCGGTATTAGGGATGCGCCCGTACTTTGATACATGTGCGATTTGTCATCAAGAAACAGATTTTGTCGCCTTCTCTGTTAGGGAGGGCGGTTTTCTGTGCTCACGTCATGCTGAGCAAGATCAGTATCGTATACCAGTGGGGGAAGCCGTTCATAAATTATTGCGTCTTTTCTACCACTTCGATTTACATAGACTTGGCAATGTATCAGTGAAGGATAGTACAAAAAAACAAATGCGTTTAGTATTGAATACATATTATGATGAATATTGCGGGATTTATTTGAAATCAAGACGTTTCTTAGAACAACTTGATAAGTTTCAAATATAATTTGGGGCCGTATACGGTCCTTTTTACATCCTTTCTTTTTCGAATAGCATATTTAGTATATAATATTTAAGAGATAGTATAACTTTTTTCGTTGTGCATTAAAGGTGGTGATTATCATAGAGCTGAATAAACGGCAAGAACATATCATTCAGATTGTAAAAGATCACGGTCCTATTACAGGGGAGTCAATTGCTGCGCAATTGGGATTAACACGTGCAACGCTAAGACCAGACTTAGCAATTTTAACGATGGCTGGTTATTTAGAAGCACGTCCACGCGTAGGTTATTTTTATACGGGTAAAACTGGGGGGCAGTTATTATCTGAAGCTGTTAAGAAAATTAAAGTACAAGATTATCAATCTAGACCGGTTGTAATTGATAAAAATGTATCGGTATACGATGCGATTTGTACTATGTTTTTAGAGGATGTAGGTACATTATTCGTTGTAGATCAATCGACTCTATTAGTAGGCGTTGTATCTCGTAAAGATTTATTACGAGCTAGCTTAGGGAAGCAGGATTTAACCTCACTTCCGGTTAATATTATCATGACAAGGATGCCAAACATTGCGATGTGTCGTAGAGAAGATTCTTTATATGATATTGCGATGGAATTAATAGAAAGACAGATTGATGCGATGCCAGTTGTAAAAGATACGAAACAAGGTTTAGAAGTGGTTGGACGAATTACAAAAACAAATATTACACGTGCGTTTGTAAACTTAGTAAATAACGAATAAGTGTAATTTGTTTAAAGTGAGGTAATGTAATGGATAATAAAATCGTATATGTCGTATCTGACTCTGTAGGAGAAACGGCTGATTTGGTTGTTCGAGCAGCAATGGGGCAATTCCCATTTGCTCCTGATATTAGACGTGTGCCGTATGTAGAAGATACAGGGACATTAAAAGAAGTGATTTCGATTGCTAAGAGCAATCAAGCACTTATTTGTTTTACGTTAGTAAAGCCTGACATGCGCCAATATTTAGTGACAGAGGCTGCAAAAGAAGGTGTAGAGGCATATGATATTATTGGCCCTCTAATCGATCAAATTGAAGAAATTACCGGGCAAGTGCCTAGATATGAGCCTGGTGTTGTTCGTAGGTTAGATGAAGAATACTTTAAAAAGATTGAAGCGATTGAGTTTGCTGTGAAGTATGATGATGGTAGAGATGCACGTGGTATTTTAAAAGCAGATATCGTGTTAATAGGGATTTCGCGCACATCAAAAACACCACTTTCTCAATATTTAGCTCACAACAAACGTTTGAAAGTTGCCAACGTACCACTAGTACCAGAAGTAGATCCGCCTGAAGAATTATATCAAGTGGCTAAAGAAAAATGCTTCGGTTTGAAAATTACGCCAGAGAAGTTAAATCATATTCGAAAAGAGCGATTGAAATCACTTGGACTAAGTGACGGAGCAACATATGCCAATATTAATCGTATTAAAGAAGAGATTGATCACTTTGAGAATGTAGTTAGTAAAATAAATTGTCAAGTAATTGATGTATCGAACAAAGCGATTGAAGAAACAGCTAACATTATTGTGAATGCAGTGCAAAACCAAAAAATGTTTTAGCACATTTACCAAAGGTGAATGTGCTTTTTTCGCTCGTGAGAAACACAGTGCCTACTGATTTCGTAATAGATGATAGTGAAGTGGTTATACTTATATTCTTCTGTCTTTTTATTATGTTAAAAGTAGGGTTTCGCTATCCTGAAATAGAAGATGAAAAAATAAAGGGATATGTAGCGTAGTTGAAGAAAATATATTATAATAAAAAATTGTGATAAAAACCTATATTTTACGTTTAGACTTTAATTTTTCAGAATAAACTAGGGATAGGATTTAAGAAATGACATGTAATTACGTTAAATCGACAAAATCTATACAAGAAAACGCACATTATGGAAGGATTCGCAGAAGGGATGTAGAATACAGAAATATGCAAAACATCAATATGGTATGAGTTGATGCAGATGCATATACTGTGAAGGCTGACAATTGTGCGAGTTGGAACGAAATTTCATGTCAAAATTTTGTTTGTCACATCGTATGCTCATCGTTTAAGGAAGTAGCGAGGGAATTTGGATCTATGTAGATACTGAATAAGCAAAAGTTGATTTCTTTATATGTATCAACATGCAAAAAACAGATCTCGTGATCACATAGGATATGGTGCTTGCTAGTCTTCTTGTGAAAAAGTGCATATGTATTGTCTCCATGAGGTACATTTGTAATAGATGAGCAAATGGATACAATTTTATATAGTAGGTACGTATCTGCGAAGTTACGCAGAAAAGGGTCTGCAAAATCGCTTGATAACGTGATCGACAACATTTTTTAATAAGTTTAGAAAAAATATTGTCGAATTATAAAGGAATTTTTTAATTTATATCGAATACAAAATACGACACGGAGATGGAGTTATGGGGAACAGAATTCCTGAAGAAGTTGTTGAACAAATTCGGACATCATCCGATATTGTCGAAGTGATTGGTGAATACGTTCAACTTAGAAAACAGGGACGTAACTATTTCGGCCTTTGTCCGTTTCATGGTGAGAATTCTCCTTCATTCTCTGTTTCATCTGACAAGCAAATTTTTCATTGCTTCGGATGTGGAGAAGGTGGAAATGTATTTTCCTTTCTAATGAAAATGGAAGGACTGGCTTTTACCGAAGCTGTTCAAAAGTTAGGTGAAAGAAATGGAATTGCGGTTGCAGAGTATACATCAGGGCAAGGACAACAAGAAGACATATCTGATGACACTGTCATCATGCAACAGGCTCATGAACTTTTAAAAAAGTATTATCATCATTTATTAGTAAATACAGAAGAAGGAAATGAAGCACTTTCGTATTTGTTAAAACGTGGTATTACAAAAGAGATGATTGAGAAGTTTGAAATTGGTTATGCGTCACCTGCTTGGGATGCAGCAACGAAAATTTTACAAAAAAGAGGTTTATCGTTGTCTAGTATGGAACAAGCTGGTCTTCTCATAAGAAGCGAGAAGGATGGTAGTCATTATGATCGCTTCCGTGGAAGAGTTATGTTTCCAATCTATACGTTACAAGGTAAAGTGATAGCGTTTAGTGGAAGGGCGTTAGGAGATGACACTCCGAAATATTTAAATAGCCCAGAAACACCAATTTTTCACAAAAGTAAATTGTTGTATAACTTCCATCAAGCAAGGCCGTTTATTAGAAAACGTGGGCAAGTGGTCCTTTTTGAAGGGTATGCCGACGTACTAGCTGCGGTAAAAAGTGGTGTGGAAGAAGCTGTTGCGACAATGGGAACAGCTTTAACTGAAGAACAAGCAAAACTTCTGCGACGTAACGTTGAAACTGTTGTTCTTTGCTATGATGGTGATAAAGCAGGGCGAGAAGCGACGATGAAAGCAGGGCAATTATTGTTGCAAGTTGGTTGCCAAGTGAAAGTTACATCCTTGCCAGATAAGCTTGATCCTGATGAATATGTGCAACAATATGGGACAACTGCTTTTGAAAATCTTGTGAAATCAAGTATAAGTTTTGTTGGTTTTAAAATAAATCATTTGCGTTTAGGGAAAAATTTGCAAGATGAGTCGGGCAAAGAAGAGTATGTGAAAAGTGTTTTAAAAGAGTTATCGTTGTTACAGGATGCGATGCAGGCAGAATCATATTTGAAGTCATTATCGCAAGAATTTTCGTATTCAATGGAAACACTTTTGAATCAATTGCACCAATATCGCAAAGAACAAAAGGTACAACAAAAACAAGTAAAGCAGGTTTCTAAACCGTCTCAAATTGTTCAAGCAAAACCGAAGTTAACAGGTTTTGAAAGGGCTGAAAGAGAAATTATTTACCATATGTTGCAAAGTCCAGAAGTGGCCGTTCGTATGGAATCCCACATAGAAGATTTTCATACAGAAGAACATAAAGGGATTTTATATGAACTATACGCATATTATGAAAAGGGAAATGAACCTTCAGTCGGAACATTTTTAAGTTGGCTCTCTGATGAAAAGTTGAAAAATATTATTACTGATATTTCGACGGATGAATTTATTAATCCAGAATACACAGAAGAAGTGTTACAAGGCCATTTGGAGACGCTTAGACGTCATCAAGAAAAACTTGAAAAGATGGAAATCATCTTCAAGATAAAACAAATGGAAAAGACAGATCCTGTAGAGGCTGCTAAATATTATGTAGCATATTTACAAAATCAAAAAGCGAGAAAATAGCTTTTTTGATAAATTTTTAGTATAATGAATGTTTGTATCTCGCGTAAGGAGGGGAACAGATGGCTGACAAACCAGCTCGTTCTAAACAAATTGAAACTGAAATGACCCTTGAGCAAGTGAAAGAACAACTCACTGAGCTCGGAAAAAAACGTGGCGTTCTTACATATGAAGAGATTGCAGAACGCATGAATGGATTTGAAATTGAATCCGATCAAATGGATGAATACTATGAATATTTAGGTGAACAAGGGATCGACTTAGTTGGCGACAATGACAACGACGAAGGCCCTAATAATCGCCAAATAGCAAAATCGGAAGAAGAATTCGACCTCAATGATTTAAGCGTACCACCAGGGGTTAAAATCAACGATCCTGTTCGTATGTATTTAAAAGAAATTGGTCGTGTAGATTTACTATCTGCAGAAGAAGAAATTCGACTTGCAACGCGTATTGAAGAAGGCGATGAAGAAGCGAAACGTCGTCTTGCAGAAGCAAACTTACGTCTTGTAGTAAGTATTGCAAAGCGCTACGTGGGCCGTGGTATGCTTTTCTTAGACTTAATTCAAGAAGGGAATATGGGTCTAATTAAAGCGGTTGAAAAGTTCGATTATCGTAAAGGTTTCAAATTTAGTACGTATGCAACTTGGTGGATTCGCCAAGCAATTACACGTGCGATTGCAGACCAAGCAAGAACAATTCGTATCCCAGTTCATATGGTTGAAACGATTAATAAGTTAATTCGTGTACAACGTCAATTATTACAAGATTTAGGACGTGAACCATCTCCTGAAGAGATTGGTGAAGAAATGGATCTTGCTCCAGAAAAAGTACGTGAAATCTTAAAAATTGCACAGGAGCCAGTTTCTCTTGAAACACCGATTGGTGAAGAAGATGACTCCCATTTAGGTGATTTCATTGAAGACCAAGAAGCAACATCGCCTGCGGACCATGCAGCGTATGAATTGCTAAAAGAACAATTAGAAGATGTGTTAGATACACTAACAGATCGTGAAGAAAATGTTCTACGTCTTCGTTTTGGTTTAGATGATGGACGAACTCGTACGCTTGAAGAAGTTGGGAAAGTATTCGGCGTAACGAGAGAACGTATCCGTCAAATTGAAGCAAAAGCACTACGTAAATTGAGACATCCAAGCCGTAGTAAGCGCCTTAAGGATTTCTTAGAATAGGCTACCTTTAAGTTTACTTCACTTTTGTGAAGTAAACTTTTTTATTTTGTTAATTTTTGTTAAACTTTAGCTGTCAGCAACGATTACAATTTCTTGTAATTTATTTTACAGAATTGTCTTTTGATTTGCAAATGCTCATTTTTCGATTTTTCGATTAATTTTGTTTATTCTATACAAAAATATATGTAGAAAAGTGAAAAATATGATGAGAAACGTTAATAATTATCGAAATAATAAGCGATATAACAATAAAAAACAATAAACTGAATTTATGGAATATTTTTAACGATTAGTAGTTTACTCTTTTCTGATAGAGCGTTTTCAAGTACAATGGAAATGACTGAATCATCTAACTATTTAGGGGTATAGAGGGGGGAGAAGAGATATGAAACGTAATCCGCTGATTCCGTTCGCTCTTATTGCAGCATTAGGTATTATCGTTATGTTTGTATTTTCATTTCAGGGGCTAAATAAATCTAAAGAGTTAGCTGATGCAAAAAATGGCGGGAAACCAGCACAAACAGCATCCAAGCCAGAGGATATTGTGAAGCAAAGCTGTACGAGCTGCCACGGTGATCAGTTACAAGGGGCGGTAGGACCTAATTTACAAAAAATTGGTGGGAAACTTTCAAAGGATGAAATTAAAGAAATTCTTTCGAAAGGAAAAGGCAATATGCCTGCCAATATAGTTCCAGCTGATCAAGCCGCTAAAGTAGCTGATTGGTTATCAAAGAAAAAATAAAGTTCCGTATGACAAGCCTTTTGCTTAAGCAAAAGGCTTGTTTTTCTATATTTTCTAAAATACGATGAATGATAGAGAAGTGAATTGTTGTTATAGGCTTGCAACAACTACTATAAATTCATTATCATGGAGACAGACTGACAAGAGAAGGAGTAATGGAAATACATGAATGAAGTAAAGCTTTCAAAACGATTAGAAGAAGTTGTGCGTGAAATACCAGTAGGATCTACAGTTGCTGATATTGGATCGGATCATGCTTATTTACCGTGTTATACAATTATAAATAATATTGCTACTAAAGCAGTTGCTGGAGAGGTTGTAGATGGACCATTTCGCTCTGCGCAGGCAACTGTAGCTGAAAGTGGCTTACAAGATAAAGTAGATGTGCGTAAAGGGAATGGATTAGCTGTTATCGCGCCAGGAGAAGTAGATGTAATTACGGTTGCCGGAATGGGCGGAGCGTTAATTCGTGATATTTTAGAAAGTGGTAAAGAAAAATTAGAAGGTGTAACACGTTTAATTTTACAGCCGAATATTGCAGCGCATCACATTCGTGAATGGTTTATTGAGAATGGATGGGAGCTTATCCATGAAAAAATCGTAAAAGAAGATGGAAAAATTTATGAGATTTTAGTAGGGGAGCGAGGAAATATCACGGTTCCTTACTCTGAAAATAAACAGGCTGAATTATTTATGGGACCATTTTTAATGAAAGAAAAAAGTGAAGCTTTCGTTGAAAAGTGGGAAGGAGAATTAAAAAACTTCCAAAATATTTTAAAGCAGTTAGAACGTGCGGCTGATTCTGAAGAAACAAAAGCGAAGCGTGCGGAAGTAGAAGCGAAAATGAAAATGATAGGGGAGGTTTTATCATGAGTAAAATTCCAAATGGCCATGAAATTATTTCGTTATTTGAAAGTATGTATCCGAAGCATTTGGCGATGGAAGGAGATAAGATTGGGCTGCAGATTGGAGCGCTTAATAAACCCGTGCAGCACGTATTAATTGCGTTAGATGTAACGGAAGAAGTTGTGGATGAAGCAATTCAATTAGGAGCGAATGTCATTATTGCGCATCACCCTTTAATTTTTAACCCGCTAAAAGCGATCCATACAGATAAGGCGTATGGGAAAATTATTGAAAAGTGTATGAAAAATGATATTGCAATCTATGCAGCACATACAAATGTGGATGTTGCTAAGGGCGGGGTAAATGATTTACTTGCTGAGGCGTTAGGATTGCAAAATACAGAAGTTTTGGCACCGACATATGCAGAAGAAATGAAAAAAATTGTTGTGTTTGTGCCTGAAACTCATGCAGAAGAAGTACGAAAAGCATTAGGAGACGCAGGTGCTGGTTATATCGGTAATTATAGTCACTGTACGTTTAATAGCGAGGGTATAGGTACGTTTGTACCTCAAGAGGGGACAAATCCTTATATCGGGGAAACTGGACAGTTAGAGCGCGTAGAAGAAGTGCGAATCGAAACGATTATTCCAGCTTCACTACAACGAAAAGTGATTAAAGCAATGGTAATGGCACATCCATATGAAGAAGTAGCCTATGATGTGTATCCACTTGATAACAAAGGTGAAACGTTAGGGCTTGGAAAAATAGGATATTTACAAGAAGAAATGACACTTGGACAGTTTGCGGAACATGTAAAGCAATCGTTAGATGTAAAGGGTGCGCGAGTTGTTGGGAAATTAGATGATAAAGTGCGCAAAGTAGCTGTACTTGGTGGCGATGGTAACAAATACATCAATCAAGCTAAATTTAAAGGTGCGGATGTATATGTAACAGGTGACATGTATTATCATGTTGCCCATGATGCGATGATGCTCGGTTTAAATATCGTCGACCCAGGACATAACGTTGAAAAGGTAATGAAGCAAGGTGTACAAAAGCAATTACAAGAAAAAGCAGATGCAAAGAAACTGAATGTACATATTCATGCTTCGCAATTACATACAGATCCATTTACATTTGTATAAGAAAAATAAAAACCGTTGCTCATATAGGCAACGGTTTTTATTATTGTTCTTTTTTCACTTTTACACGAGGTAATATTTTTTGTAACGGTACTTTTCGAACTCTTTCCCATGTAGCAGGATTCATTGGGTCATACTGCTCTAAGAAAGCGATAACCTCTTTTGTAATTGGTGTTGGAGTAGAAGCGCCTGCTGTAACAGCTACGTTCTCGACACCTTGTAGCCATTCTAATTTGATTTCACTTACGTCTGCAACGCGGTATGCTTTCGTACCAGCGATTTCTTGTGATACTTGTGCTAAACGGTTTGAGTTATTACTTTTCGGATCACCAACAACAATTGTTAAGTCTGCAACATCAGCTTGTTTGGCAACCGCTTCTTGGCGAACTTGAGTTGCTAAACAAATTTCCTTATGGAATTCTGCTGTTGGGAATTTCTTCTGAATGTCCTCCATTAAATGTTGAACATCCCATTGACTCATCGTTGTTTGATTTGTAACTAAAATTTTATCCGTTGGAATTTCTAATGTCTTTAAATCATCGGCTCTTTCGATAAGATGAACGATATCAGGTGCGATACCAACTGCGCCTTCTGGTTCTGGATGATTTTTTTTGCCGATATAAATGACATGGTAACCTTCAGCTTTCTTTGCTTCAATAAGGTCATGTGTTTTTGTAACATCTGGGCAAGTGGCATCAATTGTTGTTAAACCTTTTTCTTTTGCACGTTGTTTAACTTCTGGAGAAACACCGTGTGCAGTGAAAATAACAGTACCAGAATCGATTTTATCTAAAATGTCTAATCGACTTGGACCATCTAATGTGATGATGCCATCTTCTTCGAATGCATCTGTTACATGTTTGTTGTGAACAATCATACCTAAAATATAAATAGGTCTTGGTAATGATGTATCTAATGCGGCGTTACGTGCAATAACCATCGCGTCCACAACACCGTAGCAATAACCACGAGGGGAAATTTTAACAATTTTCATATGAGTAATCCTCTCCTTCTAAACAAGGGATACTTTTGTGCATAGTCTTTTACATTATAAAGGAGGAGTGGATAGAAAACAAAGGATTGTTACACATATAGTTTTGGTTTTGTTGCTATTTTTTGAACAGGCTCCTCTCGTACTTCTTTTTCTATGACTGGCTCAATCACCATTTTTTTTCTTTTTCTTTTTTTGGATGGAGGATGTGGAGTTGCTACCTCAACCTTTTCTGTTACGTCTTCAGTTTGATCTTCGGTTGGATTTTCTTCCGTACTTTTTCCAGAGGTGAGAATTTTAACAATGCTTGGTAGGTTACGCATAATGGGACCGTACTGTTCGACGACAGGGCTTACAGATTGAACGACTTGTGATACTTTTTCGATATTATTTATCATAGTAGTTGGATTCGAAATTAAATTCGAAAAAAAACTACCGATGCCGCTACTTGATGTGGCTGTAGTTGCTGCACCGCCGCGCGTGTCGTTTGATTCATACATTTGAGGAGGGATCATTTGCTCGGGATGCTGCTGCATGTATGGTTGATATTGCTGTTGATATTGCTGCGGGTATTGGTGTTGGTATTGTTGCTGATATTGCTGCGGGTATTGAGGTGGCGGTTGCTGGTGCATCATTGGCGGTCCTTCCATTTGTCGATAAGGCGGAACCATTTGCATGTAAGGTTCGGTTGGATCGTGTTTTTTAAAGAGTTTAGCAAGAAATCCTTTCTTTTTTTGTGCCATCGGTGGTAGTTGTGGAATTGGATATGGTGTATAAGGTTGCTGCCCTGGATTCGGATACATTTGTCTCATGGGGGATTTTGGAAACATGTGAGAAATCCTCCTTTCTTCAGTTAGGTATATACACATACAATATGCAATAAGAGGAAAGAAGGTTAGTTTTTGAAGTAAAAACCTAAACTAAAGATGGATTTTACTTGTAGATTTCGATATAATGTAGACTTGACTGATTTGTGCGCGCAGTAGAAATTTAGAAAGAAGGTGTAACTTATGACACAACAAACTTTTACACAGTATGATTTTAAACCATTTTTAATAGATGCAGTTCGTGAACTACGCTTTACAGAGCCGACAGGAATTCAACAGAAAATTTTCCCGGTCGTGAAAAAAGGTGTAAGTGTAATTGGACAATCCCAAACAGGTTCTGGGAAAACACATGCATACTTACTTCCTACATTGAACAGAATTAACCCAGGTCGTGAAGAAGTACAACTTGTTATTACAGCGCCTACTCGTGAGTTAGCACAACAAATTTACGAAGAAATCGTGAAATTAACAAAGTTCTGTGCGGAAGATCAAATGATTACAGCACGTTGTTTAATTGGTGGAACTGATAAACAACGATCAATTGAAAAGTTGAAAAAACAACCTCATATTGTAGTTGGAACGCCAGGACGTATTAAAGACTTAGTAGAAGAACAAGCACTGTTTGTTCATAAAGCAAATACAATTATTGTCGATGAAGCAGACTTAATGCTTGATATGGGATTCATTCATGATGTAGACAAGATTGCAGCACGCATGCCTAAAAACTTGCAAATGTTAGTTTTCTCTGCAACAATTCCTCAAAAACTAAAACCGTTTCTGAAGAAATACATGGAGAATCCAGAGCATATTCATATCAATCCAAAACAAGTTGCGGCTGGAAATATTGAGCATTATTTAGTGCCTTCTAAACATCGTAACAAAATCGATTTAGTGAAAAGAATGTTACTACAATTTAAACCGTATTTAGCAGTTGTTTTCACGAATACGAAGAAAATGGCAGATCAAGTTGCTGACGGATTAACGGAACGCGGCTTAAAAGTTGGACGAATTCACGGAGATTTATCACCTCGTGATCGTAAAAAAATGATGAAACAAATTCGTGACCTTGAATTCCAATATATTGTTGCAACTGATTTAGCAGCACGTGGTATTGATATTGAAGGAATTAGTCATGTTATTAATTATGAACTTCCATCAGATTTAGATTTCTTCGTTCACCGTGTTGGAAGAACAGCACGCGCAGGCTATTCAGGTATTGCAGTGACGATTTATGATCCAGCAAACGAAGAAGCGTTAGATAGTTTAGAAAAACAACGTCATATCGAGTTTAAACATGTAGATTTACGCGGAGATGAGTGGGTGGATTTAGGTGAACGTCGTCGTCGTAAGAGCCGTAAAAAACCAAATGATGAACTTGATGTTATGGCAACGAAAGTTGTTAAAAAACCGAAAAAAGTAAAACCAAACTATAAACGTAAACTTGCAACAGAACGTGACAAAGTGAAAAGAAAATATAGCAATAAAAAAAGATAAGGGATTTCCCTTATCTTTTTTTATCCCGCTATTTACGGGGATAATAATCAGTGGAGAATGGAAAAAACAATTCACTACATATTTCTACAAATTATGCTATCATTATATCTATTGTATATTGAAGAGGTGATTGTATGTTAAAGATTGGATCTCATGTTTCTATGAGTGGTAAGAAAATGTTATTAGCAGCAAGTGAAGAGGCTGTTTCATACGGTGCAACGACGTTTATGATTTATACAGGTGCACCGCAAAATACAAGAAGAAAACCAATTGAAGAATTGAACATAGAAGCAGGAAGAAAACATATGGAACAAAACGGTATCGAAGAGATTATCGTACATGCGCCATATATTATTAATGTTGGAAATACGACGAAGCCAGAAACATTCCAATTAGGTGTAGATTTCCTTCGTATGGAAATTGAGAGGACATCAGCATTAGGTGTGGCGAAACAAATCGTTCTTCACCCAGGTGCGCACGTTGGTGCAGGGGCAGACGCTGGTATTCAACAAATTATTAAAGGACTGAATGAAGTATTAACGCCAGATCAGACGGTGAACATTGCGTTAGAAACGATGGCAGGAAAAGGAACAGAATGCGGCCGTAGCTTTGAAGAAATTGCAAAAATTATTGATGGTGTAAAATATAATGAAAAACTATCCGTATGCTTTGATACATGCCATACGCACGATGCAGGATATGACATTGTAAATGACTTTGATGGTGTATTAAACGAATTTGATAAGATTGTTGGTATCGATCGTTTACAAGTACTTCATATTAATGATAGTAAAAATGTACGCGGCGCAGGAAAAGACCGTCATGAAAATATCGGTTTCGGTCATATTGGCTATAAAGCGTTGCATCATATTGTGCATCATCCGCAGTTAACGCACGTACCAAAAATTCTGGAAACGCCATATGTAGGTGAAGATAAAAAAGATAAGAAGCCACCGTATAAATTAGAAATCGAAATGCTGAAAAATGGTACTTTTGATGAAGGACTTCTTGAGAAAATTAAAGCGCAATAAGCAATAAGGAGGGGAATATCCCCTCCTTATTTTAGTAGTTGCTGAAATAAAGTATTTACTTGTTGGGCAGTAGCGGGCGAGGTTACTTGAGCTATTTGTTTTAAGAGCGCTAGTCGTTCGTCATTATCGTAAATGTTAATATTCTTTCCTTTCATAAGTCCAACAATTTGATCAGCTTGTGCAGTCGTAATTGGAACGTCATATTCTTTACTATATTTCAATAATTCCTTTGTAGAAATATGATTTAATTTTTTATTTACAAGTTGTTTAATGAGGTTCATCGAGTTATCCTCCTTCACACGTTCTTCTATCGAAATATATGAGTACGTAGCTTGTACATATTCGTATAGAGTTTCTTTTTTCATGAGAAAAAGAAGCGTATGTTATAATATAAGGACAAAACTATAGAAAAAGAGTATAGGGAGGACTTATGGAGCAAAAGCAACATCGAAAAGAAAGTGTTATCCATCTTATTTATCGTTTAGTTATGATTATTTTTGGGGCAGCATGCGCAGCAGTAGCAATTGAATTATTTTTAATGCCAAATAAAATTATTGACGGTGGAATTATTGGTATTTCTCTTATATTAGATTATCTTACTCCTAATATTTGGTGGTTAAGTTTTTCTACTTTGGTCGTTATTCTCAATATCCCATTTATGTATTCGGGTTATAAGCAAATCGGAAAAACGTTCATGCTATCTTCGGCGTTCGGTATTGTAGCTTTAGCGTTTATTGAATCAACGTTACATGCTGTGCCGCCATTTACAACAGAGCCAATTTTAGCTACAGTGTTTGGTGGTCTTATTTTAGGTCTTGGTGTAGGGCTCGTTATTCGTCATGGTGGATCAATGGACGGAACAGAAATTATGGGTATTTTATTAACGAAGAAATTACCTTTCTCCGTTGGCGAATTTGTAATGTTTGTGAACTTATTTATTTTTGCATGGGCAGCATTTGTATTTGGTGTTGAACAAGCGATGTATTCTGTTATGACGTACTACATTGCATTCAAAACAATTGATACAGTCATTCAAGGTTTAGATGAAACGAAAGCTGTTTTAATTGTATCAGATCAATATGAGGAAGTATCAAATGCGATTTTACATCGTCTTGGTCGTGGAACTACAAAGCTTGTAGCGAAAGGCGGTTACACGGATAAAGAAAAAGAAGTGATTTATGCAGTTGTAACACGTCTAGAAGTGACAAAGCTAAAATCAATTGTGTATGAAATTGATGCGAATGCGTTTGTTACGATTATGAGTACACAAGAGACAAATGGTGGTAAGTTTAAATCAGCCATTCACTAAAAAATTATTTATAATATCTTTTGAAAGCAGAGAATTTTTCTCTGCTTTTTGTTATAATAGTAAGATTTCTTGAAAAAGTAGATATATTTTAGGCAGATTGGTTTACAACTATAATAAGCTGTACTATAATTCAAATAGATATAAATCGGAATCATTCTGAATTAAAATAGGTGAGATGCTATGAATAATATATTAGAAATAGAAGGATTGTCATTTCGATATGAAGATCGAAATGTGTTAGAAGATATAAATTTGCAAGTTCCGAAGGGAGCTTTTTTAGGTTTAGTTGGGCCAAATGGTTCAGGGAAATCAACTTTGCTAAAATGTTTATTAGGCGTTTTAAAGCCAAAACAGGGAAGCATTCGTTTGTTTGGTGTTGATAGTAAGAAGTTTAAAGAATGGAACAAAGTTGGTTATGTGTCGCAAAAGGCAAATAGCTTTAATTCTGGTTTTCCGGCAACTGTGTTTGAAGTTGTGTCAATGGGACTCGTTTCGAAAAAAGGGTTGTTTCGCTTTTTTACGAAAAACGATAAGAAAAAGGTAGAAAAAGCGATTGCTGATGTAGGAATGAGTGAGTTTCAAGGACGTAATATTGGAGAACTTTCTGGTGGACAACAACAGCGCGTATTTATTGCTCGTGCGCTCGTTAGTGATCCTGAATTACTTATTTTGGACGAGCCCACTGTTGGAATCGATGTGAAGAATGTAGAAAGTTTTTATGAGATATTAGAGGATTTAAACAAAAGGCTAGGAATTACATTAATTCTCGTTACGCATGATATGGGAGCTGTTACCGAGAAGGTAACACATGTTGCATGCTTAAACCAACATTTACATTTCCATGGAAATGTAGAAAAGTTCCGAGAGTTAGAAGATGCAGAAATGTCCGTCTTATATGGACATCATGTTCATCGTTTAGAACACGAGCATGAGCATCACGGGAGGATATAATGATACAAGATTTTTTACAATATGACTTTTTACGTAACTCTTTATATGCAGGGATTTTAATAGGACTTGTTGCGCCACTTATCGGTGTATTTGTTGTCATTCGTCGTATGTCGCTTATTGCAGATGCGTTAAGTCACGTGACATTATCAGGTATTGCTGCAAGTTTATTACTAGAAAAAACAATTTTCACAGGAGGATTTTTAAATCCGTTATATATGGGTATGATTTTTTCTATGGGTGGGGCGTTACTTATTGAAAAACTACGTACTGTATATAAACATTATCAAGAATTAGCAATTCCAATTATTCTTTCAGCAGGAATGGGGATTGGCGTTATTTTTATTTCACTTGCAAATGGATTTAACACAGATTTATTTAGTTATTTATTTGGTAGTGTAAGTGCTGTAACAAGTACGGATTTAATAATCATTGGCATTGTAGCAATTGTTGTTATTGTAACGATTACTTTATTATACAAAGAGCTATTTTTACTATCGTTCGATGAGGAATACGCTGTATCAACCGGTTTGAGTGCAAAGTGGATTCACTTTATTTTCATTATATTGGTTGCGCTTGTCATTGCGGTATCAATGCGTGTAGTAGGGGTTCTTCTCGTATCATCATTAATGACGTTACCAGTTGCAGCAAGTATTCGTATTGCGAATGGATTTAAACAAACAATTTTCTTCTCCATTTTATTTGGTGAAATTGCAGTAATTGGTGGAATGTTTGCTTCGTATCAACTTGATTTAGCACCAGGTGGTACAATTGTTATGATAGCGGTTCTTATTTTAATTGGTGCGATTTTATGGAAAAAGAAAAAAACTGCATAAAGTAGGGATAGATATGAATCTAACAGAAGCTTTACGCCTAATGAAAGATAAAGGATACAAACATACTGGGAAAAGGGAAGAAATGCTCAGGTTATTTGCAGCTCACAATCGTTATTTAACGGCGAAAGACGTTTTAGAGCATATGAAGGATGATTATCCAGGTCTTAGTTTTGACACGATTTATCGTAACTTAACGGTGTTTGCTGAAATCGGTGTTTTAGAACAAACGGAATTAAACGGTGAAAAACATTTTCGTTTTACATGTTCTATTATGGAACATCATCATCATTTTATTTGTTTAGATTGTGGAGGGACGAAAGAGATTACTTCTTGCCCGATGGATTTTATGAATAAAGATTTTAACGGTTATGAAGTAACTGGTCATAAGTTTGAAATATATGGCCGTTGTCCAAAATGTGCAAAGTAAAAGCTCGTCAGTTCTATAACTGACGAGCTTTTTTACGTAGAAAAGAAGGTTGCTCACAAATGTTGTGGGCAACCTTCTTTTTATTTTATTGTTCTTGTGTTTCTTTTTCTTTTTCTCGTTCAGCAGCCATTTCAGCAGCAATTACGTCGATTTCTTTTTTCAGTTCTTCTACCATTATTTCTTCTGGTACTTTACGAACGACTTGCCCTTTACGGAATAATAGTCCTTCTCCGCGCGCGCCGGCAATACCGATATCAGCTTCACGAGCTTCACCAGGACCATTTACAGCGCAGCCAAGTACTGCAACTTTAATTGGTACTTGTAGTGTAGAAATATACTCTTCCACTTCGTTAGCGATACTAATTAAATCAATTTCAATACGACCGCAAGTTGGACAAGAAATAAGTGTTGCTGCATTAGATGCAAGGCCGAATGACTTTAATAGTTCACGCGCAACTTTTACTTCTTCAACTGGGTCAGCACTTAATGAAATACGTAGTGTATTTCCGATGCCTTTACTTAAGATTGCTCCAAGACCAGCGGCACTTTTTACAGTTCCGGCAAATAACGTTCCAGATTCTGTGATACCTAAATGTAGTGGATAATCAAAAGCACGTGCAGCTTTTTCGTATGCTTCAATTGCCAAGTTAACATCAGAGGCTTTCATAGATACGATAATATCATGGAAATCTAAGTCCTCTAAAATTTTAATGTGATGTAGGGCGCTCTCAACCATACCATCTGCAGTTGGGTATCCGTACTTTTCCAAAATGTGACGCTCTAATGAACCTGCGTTTACACCGATACGGATTGGAATACCACGTTCTTTTGCTGCATTTACAACAGCTTCTACTTTATGGCGACGACCAATGTTACCTGGATTGATACGTACTTTATCAATGCCGCCTTCAATTGCTTTTAAAGCAAGGCGATAATCAAAATGAATATCAGCAACAAGTGGAATGTTGATTTGTTTTTTAATATCAGCAATAGCATTTGCTGCGCGTTCGTCTGGAACAGCAACACGCACGACTTGACAGCCAGCTTCTTCTAAACGTTTAATTTCAGCAACTGTTGCTTCAACATCATGTGTTTTTGTTGTTGTCATACTTTGTATAATTAATTCATTATTACCGCCAATTGTTAAATTACCGACTTTAACTGGACGTGTTTTTGTACGATGAGTCATTTCATTCACGAATAGATCGCTCTCCTTATAAAAGAAGTTTCTTATTTAGTCCCTTATATCAATGATAGTATACGTGATACAGGGCTATAGAAACCGAAGTGCTCGGTTTCACTTTTACTATTGTATCAGCGCCTTTATGTAATTGACAAGGATTAAGTGATTGCTTATTGATATAACGGGAATTTATAAGACTTTCCAAGTTGTATTTTTGTAGCAGGTGTATTTTTATTTAATTGTTTAAAATCATCAATTACTTTTTCGATAGAAGGAATTTTTTTCTTATTAATCGCTTCTGTAATGGAAAGAACCGTATCACCTGTTTTGACTTCAATTGTTTTATAAGTGACATCTGTTTCTTTTTCCGCTTTGTTTTCTTTTTTTTGTTTTGTATTTGTACTTTCTTGTTTTATCGTTTCGGCCGCATTTGTCTTTTTATATGAACTTAACATCGGCAAAGTGCCAATCTTTATATCGTAATAAAATATATAACCAAGAACAAGCACAAATAAGAATATACCTAATCTCTTCATATTCTTCACTCCTTTGCTAGGAATATATGCTTGTCCAAAAAAAAAATGCCTATTTAGACATTTTTTTCGTTCGGTTTTGGAATTTCTTTAATTGTTAAGTATAGAACAATTAAAACAACTGCGATATAAATGAATGTTGAACCAGGTACAACGATTTTGAATAAATCCATAATCATAAAGAAGATTGTTGGAATTGTGTAGCTGTAAGCAGTTAACGTCCATACTTGCTTATAAGATAATTTACGTTGACCACTCATAGCAGAACCGATAAACGCAAGTAAAGTAATTCCTAAGAAAGTAATGAACAATTGGAATAGATATACTAACACGCCGATAACAGCTAGTAAAATTGGATAAATACTATCGAATACTGAAATGAAATCTTGCAAATCTTTTTTCTCAAGAGATGTGCCTAATAAATCATTGTAGGAGTATGTTTGCGTCTGGCCATTTCCTATAGAAACTACTTTATCTTTTAAAATAAATAAACCAGTTTTATTTTGATACTTTTCGATATCTGTTGTATTTGGATCAAATACGAAAAGAGCATCTCCCTCTTCTTTTTGAATAGGTTGTTCAATATCAGCTTTTAGTTCACCATTTTCGATTTTAAAATCAGGTAAATCTTTTTCAATTGCTTGATTTACCATAGTAACACTATCTTGGATAAAGCTACCGTAAAAGAATGTTCTTGGAATAGTAGTGATTAGACAAAGTAGCATAATATACAAAATGGTTTTTCCGATTTTTTGAAAACGGAATAGCGCCATATCTTTAGGCGAATATACGCTTTTGACTAATTGGGTAAATATGGACATAGATTCACTTCCTTTATGTATGTATAAAATCATTGTAACGTAGGAATCTAGGGAATCTCAAGATATATTATATTTACATATAGTAGAGACAACTAAATTTCTTTTTATTAATTTTCTTCTTTTAAATGAGAAAAATACAATTGACACTTTTCTTTTCTATATGGTAAATTTATCTTACATTTCTTAAAGGATATATCCGATAGGAATTCCTTTATTTGATGTATTGTTACATACATAATTGTGGACCCTTAGCTCAGCTGGTTAGAGCAGACGGCTCATAACCGTCCGGTCGTAGGTTCGAGTCCTACAGGGTCCATATCCATTTCACGTGTTTATTATGTCAGTAGGAAGCTTCCTTGTAGAAGGGGGCTTTTTTTATGAAATATATGAGCATTTTAATTGAAAAGAAGTGGGAATTTTGCTACTTTAATGATAGCAAGACAATGTGATTTATTTGTTTGCACCCTATGGCAATTAGGGTAGAATGTAGTTGTATGTCACTTAAGTGGCAATACATAAACTGGGAGGAATATAACAATGGCAAAACACGAATTACCAAATTTACCTTATGCGTATGATGCTTTAGAGCCTCACTTTGACAAAGAAACAATGAACATCCATCATACAAAACACCATAACACGTACATCACAAACTTAAACGCTGCTTTAGAAGGTCATGCAGAATTAGCTGACAAAAGCGTAGAAGAATTAGTTGCAAACTTAAACGAAGTACCAGAAGCAATTCGTACAGCAGTACGTAACAATGGTGGCGGACATGCTAACCACACATTCTTCTGGACGATCTTATCTCCAAACGGCGGTGGACAACCAGTAGGCGAACTTGCAACTGCAATTGAAGCGAAATTCGGTAGCTTCGATGCATTCAAAGAAGAATTCGCAAAAGCTGGCGCAACTCGCTTCGGTTCTGGTTGGGCTTGGTTAGTAGTAAATAATGGTGAGTTAGAAGTAACAAGCACGCCAAACCAAGATTCTCCTCTAACTGAAGGTAAAACTCCAGTTATCGGTTTAGATGTTTGGGAACATGCTTACTACTTAAATTATCAAAACCGTCGTCCAGACTACATCGGTGCATTCTGGAACGTTGTAGATTGGAACGCTGCTGAAAAACGTTACCAAGAAGCAAAATAATTGTAATAACGATAGAAAAAGCTAGGAGAATGCTCCTAGCTTTTTTCTATGCTTTCCTTTTACATAATTGGGCTTGTCTTTGGAAGACTAGAACATGAAGTAAAGGAGAGTTGTGTATGAAGTGGAAACATATAATTGGTGATGTTGAAGTGAATCGGGATTTAGTGTTATTACTCCTTATTGGAGGTTTATACACGCTCGCAATTTCTTTATCGAATACGTTTGTTAACATTTATTTATGGAAACAAACACAAAATTATGTGAATCTCGGCTTGTATAATTTGGCCAGCGTTGTATTGCAGCCCCTCACATTTCTTATAGGTGGGAAATTAGCGAAGCGTATTGATCGCTCGATCTTGTTACGAATAGGCGTAGGCACGTTAGCAATTTTTTTTATCGTTGTTTTAGTAGCGGGAAAAAGCGCTTCTCACTATATTTTATTAATGGGGGCTCTTTTAGGAGTCGGATATGGTTTTTACTGGCTCGCGTTTAATTTATTAACATTTGAGATTACAGAACCAGAAACAAGAGATTTCTTTAACGGGTTTCTTGGGCTTCTTACATCCTTCTCTGGCATGATTGGACCGATAGCAGCTGGATACACAATTTCACGTATGGAAAAGTGGAGTGGTTATACGGTCGTATTCTTCCTCTCGTTACTGTTATTTGCAATTGCTGTCGTTTTAAGCTTTTTTGTATCTAAGAGAGAATGTGAAGGTCGTTATGAGGTTACACAAGTTTTGAAAGAGCGACGGATTGATAAAAATTGGGGGAGAATTACACGTGCTCATTTTTTCCAAGGATTGAGAGAGGGAACATTCATTTTTGTTATTTCAGTATACGTGTACTTAGCAACCGATAGTGAGCTTGCATTAGGGAAATATAGCTTAGTAAATTCTGCTGTATCATTTGTATGTTACTATTTAGTTGCTCGTATGTTAAAGAAAGAGTGGCGAAAAAAAGCAATTTTACTTGGAGGCATTATTTTATATGCTGTCGTATTTTTAGTTATATTCAATGTTACATACACAAAATTACTTATTTATGCAGCATGCATTGCGATTGCATACCCTATTTTACTCGTTCCATATGGATCGATGACATATGATGTAATTGGTAGAGCGAAAAATGCGAGAGAGTGGCGTGTAGAGTATGTTGTTGTCCGAGAATTATGGTTAAATGCTGGGAGAATTTGTTCAGTTTTAAGTTTTTTATGTGCTGTATTATTCTTTCCGCCTGAAAAGAGTTTACCTTTCTTACTATGTATTTTAGGTGCTGGACATTTTCTTATTTATTTTGCAGTTAAAAATGTCAAATATGATGAAGGAAATGCAGGGAACACAAGTGTTGTAGCACAAGGAACCACGCAGAATCAAACAGAACCAGAAGGTTAACTTATCGTTTGTTTTATGCTAGAATAGAAAAAGATGTAAGACAGCAGTGAGGACACCTGTATGAAGGTGTCCCTTTCAAATTACATAGCTGTTGGTAGAGGGGGTTTGTATGGGTAAGAAGCAGAAACAACAAAAGAAAAAGACTCACGTTCCTTTTCGGTTAAACGTGCTG
The DNA here is from genome assembly GCF_027716745.1 of Bacillus cereus group sp. Bc010. NCBI lineage: Bacteria > Bacillati > Bacillota > Bacilli > Caryophanales > Bacillaceae > Bacillus > Bacillus cereus group sp. Bc010. Next base: position 50,698 of record NZ_JAQFUY010000002.1, on the reverse strand, counting down.
TTTTTCTGCGTGTTTTTAATGTTCTCCGCGGTTATTGTAAGGCTTGGATATGTACAAATTGTTCGCGGTGAGGAATATAAGAATGAAGTGGAGAGGAAAGAAAACTCGACGATAAGTAATCCTGTACCACGTGGGAAAATATTTGACCGTTATGGGCGACCTGTAGTAGATAATGCAGCTGTACGTACGATTACATTTACAAAAATGAAAGGATCAACTGCAGAGGCTCGCTTAGAAACAGCGAAAAAATTAGCAGATTTGATTGAAGTACCGACAGATAAATTAACAGATCGCGATAAAAAAGATTATTGGCTTGCTATTCATAAAGAAGAAGCGCAAGAAAAAATTACGAAAAAGGATCGTCAAGAGTTTAAAGATAAAAAAATTGACGATAAAGAATTAGATGAGCGTCAACGAAATCGCGTGACGGAAGAAGAAGTGAATCAATTATCTGCAAAAGATTTAGAAGTGCTAGCGATTAAAAGCAAAATGGACGGCGGATATGCGATGACGCCACAAGTCATTAAAAAGGATGCTACAGATGAGGAATATGCGATTATTAGTGAAAATTTAGCGCAATTGCCGGGAGTAGATACAAGTGTCGATTGGGAACGAAAATATGCATATGATGGCGATTTGTTCCGAAGTGTACTTGGAGGTGTAACAACTTCTGACGAAGGTTTACCGAGAGAAAGACTAGATTACTATCTTGTTCGTGATTATAATCGAAATGACCGCGTAGGGAAAAGCTATCTTGAGCAGCAATATGAAGATAGTTTGCACGGTAATAAAGCGGAAGTGAGAAATATTACGGATAAAAACGGTAATATTTTAGAAACGATTAATGTATCAAAAGGGCAAAGTGGTAACAATCTGAATTTAACAATTGATATGGAATTACAAAAGCGTGTAGAAGAAATTATCACGAAAAATTTATTGAGATATAAAGGGGGACAACCTCTTTTAGATCGCGCATTCGTTGTAATGATGAATCCAAAAAATGGTGAAGTTTTATCTATGGCAGGGAAACAGTTAGTAGAAGAAAATGGCGAGACGAAAGTGCAAGATTTCGCATTAGGAACGATGACAAGTTCTTATCCGATGGGATCAACTGTAAAAGGTGCGACAGTACTTACTGGGTATCAGACAGGTGCCATTCAACCAGGTTCAGTTCAACTTGATGAACCAATCAGATTAAAGGGAACGCCACAAAAATCTTCTTGGAAGACGATGGGATACATTAATGATTTAACAGCATTAAAAATGTCTTCTAACGTATATATGTTTAAAACAGCGATGAATATCGCAGGTGTTCAATATGTAAGAGGTGGTACGTTAGATATACCACAAAAAGCATTTGATACGATGCGTTATTATTTCGGACAGTTTGGACTTGGTGTAAAAACAGGTATCGATTTACCAAATGAATCTGCGGGTCAAACAGGTAGAGGAAATCAGCCAGGTTTCTTATTAGATTTATCAATTGGGCAGTATGACACGTACACACCACTTCAATTAGCACAGTATGTTTCAACAATTGCAAATGGTGGTTACCGTATGCAGCCGCAAGTTGTAAAAGAAATTCGTCAACCGGAAGCGAAACAAGGCGAAGTTGGAAAAGTCGTTCACTCAATGGAACCGAAAGTACTAAACCGTATTGATATGCCTGAATCACAAATTAAACGTGTTCAGGAAGGATTTAGACAAGTATTTAATGAGTCTGGTGGTACAGCTGCGAAATACTTTACAGGCGCATCATATAAAGCTGCTGGTAAAACAGGTACAGCTCAAACTGTGTATGGCGGAGATAAAGAGATTGGTAGAAAAGCAAACGGTGAGCGTAAAGAAACATATAACTTAACATTAGTAGGTTATGCGCCACTTGAAGACCCTGAAGTAGCATTTTCTGTTGTTGTACCTTGGGTAGATGATAAATCAGGTATTAACGGTTATATTAGTCGTGACATTATGGACGCGTACTTTGATTTGAAAAAGGTAGAAAATGGCGAAGCTACACAAGAGGAAATAGATAAGAAAAATAAAAAGCAAGATGATGAATAAAAAAGTTGTAAAAAAAGCACACTATCTGAAAAGATAGTGTGCTTTTTTTTATGGTTCATGCATACGTTTTAATAAAGTGGACAAGCAGATTATATCGGAATTTTAAGGGACCTCGCAAATAATACGTATGCATTCACTATGGGAGTTATGGACCAATCCTTAGTGAAGATGAACGGTGGCTACAGATTAATAATTTACCTAATGTTGATTCTTGTGGAACTTTACAAAACTTTTACAAACAATTAAAACCGAATTAATAGTTTAGCAGTATTCTTATATCTGTAATCCTGTTATTTCCGGTTACTTCTAGGAGGAAGAACACGTGAAATGGATAAGTGCATCGATTAAAGTTTTCATACTGTCGACATGTTTCTGTTATGTTGGCACGTCTACTGCATTTGCTGTGAATGAAATGGGAGAAGTGAGAGTTGATGGATCCTCAACGGTTTTTCCTATTATAGAAGCAGTAGCGGAGGAATATACAAAGGTGCATCCGAACGTGAAAATTTCCATCAGTGTTTCTGGAACAGGAGGAGGATTTAATCGTTTCAGTAAAGGAGAAGTGGATATAAATAATGCTTCGAGGGTAATGAAACAAGTGGAAGAAAATGAAATGAAGAAAAACTCCATTCAGTTTACACCGTTTGAAGTTGCCTACGATGGTCTTACAATCGTTGTGAATCGCCAAAATACTTGGGTAGACAATATGACGGTAGACGAGTTACGTCTATTATGGAGTGAAGATGCAAGTGAAAAGCGATGGTCACAAATTCATTCATCATGGCCACGTGAACAGGTAAAGTTTTATGCGCCAGGTGTAGACTCTGGCACGTATGATTATTTTCAAAACGTCATCTTACAAAATAATCGCATTGTAAAAAAAGTCTCTTTGTCTGAAGATGATCAAGTTATTATGCAAGGGGTAATGAATGATAAAAATGCCATTGCTTTTGTAGGATATGCTTATTATATGGCCAATCGAGATAAGGTGAGAGCAATAAAAGTAAATGGTGTACTTCCGACGAAAGATACGATTCAATCAGGTGAGTATAAGCCGTTATCTAGGTCGCTATTTGCTTATGTGAATCATGCATCTATCCGAAATAAAATGAATGTAGCAAACTATATTGAGTTTATGATTCAGCATGTTGGCAATCTTGCTGAAGAGGTTGGATATGTAAAATTACCAAAAGAAAAATACAATGAACAGCTGCGGATGTTAACAGAAATAAAAAGGTAATGTCAGGGTGGAAAGGGGTTTTCATCTTTGGCTTATAATGACAAAAGTCAAACTACATTTTCTGTACAACATTTGATTGAAAGAAATACAAAACATAGAAAAAAAACGCAGCGAATCAATCGAATCGTTCCATTATTACTAAAAATAATTGCTAGCGTGTCGATTGTGACGACACTTGGAATTATTTTCACGCTTTCTAATGAAACAATAATGTTTTTTCAAAAAATACCATTACACTCCTTTTTGACGGGAAAAGAATGGTTACCTTTTTTTGAAGATTCTAAATTCGGTATATTACCACTTATATGTGGAACGGTACTTGTAACAGCAATCGCTATGTTCGTAGCAATTCCTATCGGTTTAGCGTGTGCCGTATTTTTAAGCGAATATGCTTCAAACAGTGTGAGAAAAGTATTAAAACCGATGTTAGAACTATTAGCAGGTATCCCGACAATTGTATATGGCTTTTTTGCATTAACAGTTGTTACACCGCTTTTACAACGGATTATACCTGATTTACAGTTTTTTAATGCGATTAGTCCAGGTATTGTGATTGGCTTTATGATGATACCTACAATTGCATCTCTGTCTGAAGATGCAATGAGAGCTGTAGCAAAAGGAACGAAAGAAGCTTCGTTGGCACTTGGAGCAACTCGGTTTGAGATGGTAAAACAAGTCGTGTTTCCTTCAGCTTTCGCAGGGATTATGGCAGCAATTATATTAGCTGCTTCCAGAGCAATCGGTGAAACGATGATCGTTGTAATTGCAGCAGGGTCCACACCGAACGTATCGCTCGATCCGACACACTCTATTCAAACGTTAACAGCTTATATTGTGCAAGTGAGTTTAGGTGATGCTCCGCATGGAACACTTACTTATTACAGCATGTACGCTGTAGGCGCAACGTTATTCTTGTTTACTTTTATAATGAACATCATTTCGCAGTTTATTATGCGCCGCTTTAGGAGGGTGACATAATATGCGCATGTTGAATCATAAAAAAATACAAGAAAATATGGCATCACGTTTTTTAAAAGATCGAATTTACAAATTGTTATTTTATATGGCAATTTTGTTTTCAATAGTAATTCTGCTTATTTTACTTTTTCAAATTTTTGAAAAAGGTGTCAGTTACCTTTCGTTAGATTTCTTTACAAACTTCGCTTCGCGTAATCCGAAAGAAGCTGGGATTGCTGCAGCTTTGTCAGGAACAATATTATTTATGAGTATTGTTATACCACTCTCCTTTATATTTGGGGTCGGAACTGCTCTTTATTTAGAGCAATATGCGAAGGAATCTATATTTAAAAAGGTAATAGAAATTAATAATCAAACGTTAGCGGGAGTACCTTCCGTCGTATTTGGATTACTCGGCTTAACCATTTTTGTATACGCTCTTCATTTAGGTGAGAGTATTATTGCAGCGGCACTGACGATGAGCTTACTCGTCTTACCGACAGTTGTTGTAGCGAGTCAAGAAGCGATACGATCTGTACCGAGGTCATTATTAGAAGCTTCTTACGGGTTAGGTGCTACGAAGTGGCAAACGATGTATCAAGTTGTATTGCCATATGCGTTCCCAGGAATTATAACAGGTTGTACGTTAGCGATATCAAGAGCGATTGGAGAAGCGGCACCGTTATTAGTTATCGGGGCACTTGCATTTGCAAATTATGTTCCGTTTAGTATGTTTGATAGATTTACAGTTTTACCAATTCAAATTTTTAATTGGATGAGTAGACCACAGGAAGAATTTCAGTATGTAGCAGCTGCTGGGATGATTGTTTTGTTAGGTTTGTTGCTCTTGATCAATATAGTTGTCCTATGGTTACGAAATCGAAAATAAGTTGGAAATGGATGAAAGGGGAATTCAAATGGTAGCAACAGTAGTAAATGTACAGGTGAAAAACGAGGAGAAAATTGAGACTGCGCCAAAGAAAGTAGTATTTGATACGAAAAACTTAAATTTATGGTATGGAGAAGACCATGCTTTAAAAGATATTAACTTAAGTATTCATGAGAATGAAGTTACAGCAATTATCGGGCCAAGTGGTTGTGGTAAATCAACGTACTTAAAAACATTAAATCGTATGGTAGAGTTAGTACCAATCGTGCGAACTACAGGCGTAATTGAATATAGAGAGCGCAATATATTTGATAAATCATATCCAGTTGAAGAATTACGAACACATGTAGGAATGGTGTTCCAAAAACCAAATCCATTTCCAAAATCTATTTATGAAAATGTAGCATACGGCCCGAAAATTCATGGTATTAGCGACAAGAAAACGTTAGATGAAATTGTTGAAAAAAGTTTACGTGGAGCAGCGATTTGGGATGAGTTAAAAGATCGTTTGCATGATAATGCATACGGTTTATCTGGTGGACAGCAACAGCGTCTATGTATCGCACGTTGTTTAGCGATTGAACCAGACGTTATTTTAATGGATGAGCCAACATCGGCACTAGATCCAATTTCAACATTAAAAGTAGAAGAATTAATTCAAGAGTTAAAGAAAGATTTTAGTATCGTTATCGTAACGCATAACATGCAACAAGCTGCGCGTATTTCAGATAAAACTGCTTTCTTCTTAAGTGGAGAAGTTGTGGAGTATACAGATACAAATAAATTATTTACGACACCTTCAGATAAGCGTACAGAAGATTATATTACAGGCCGATTCGGTTGATGTCGCTAGCAAGGCTAAGAGCAAATACCCTCTTAACAGAGGGTATTTCTTATTTTTACCTCATTTAAATTAGAGAAGTAATACTTCTCCTATCTTAAGGCTTATTATAAGTAGGCTAGGTAGGAGAGTTATATATAGTGGCACATAATATTGAGGGGGAAGAAACAATGGTACGAGAACAATTTCAATGTGATTTAAAAACGTTACAGCAAAAGGTGATTGAGCTTGGTGAACTAGCGAGAGAAGCTTTATTGCTTGCTATGGAAGGGCTTCATAAAAAGGATGTAGAGAAAGCGTTAGAGGTAATAGATGGTGATTATCGTATGGATAATTTAGAAGAGGAAATAAATGATCTTGCGCTTATGCTCATTACGAAGCAGCAACCTGTAGCAAGTGATTTAAGAAGGATTTTCATTTCAATTAAAACAGCGACAGATTTAGAACGTATTGCAGATCATGCTGTTAATATTGCGAAATCAACCATTCGTCTCGGGGAAAAAGACGTGTCTGTTAGTTTGCACAATCTTGATGAGATGTTTGCGATTGCAAATAAGATGTTACAGTTAGCGCTAGATGCATATGAGCAAGAAAATTTAACTTTTGCGAAGCAAATTGCCGAAATGGATGATTCTGTTGATGAAATATATGGGAAAGCGATTCGTGAATTTATATCTTCAGTTCCAGAACAACCAGAAGCAATTACACAAATTACACAATTATCCTTTGTAGCGAGATATATCGAACGTGTAGCAGACCATATTACAAATATTGCTGAAAATGTTTTTTATTTAGTAAAGGGAAAGCATTACTTATTAAATGAATAAAGAAAAAAGCAGGTGAAACATCACCTGCTTTTTTTAGTCAAAACATGACAAAAAAAGCTCGTTGTTTCCTTTAGTTTATGATGATAAGATGTATCATAATATAATGGAAAAAATAGGGCGTATATGTTATTCGCTTATTAAGTAATATTTTAAAAGTTAATAGTAAGCGCTTTCTTCAGTTGTTGAAAGGTGAATGTATATAAGGGGAACTTTACTGCCTGTCGGCCCGATTGGTCAAGGCTAATAATCAGTAGGGGATGAAGAAAACCCCCACTGATTAAAGTTTCACTTTATTTTATACTGCTAGTTAATGCTGGGTAGATAATATACATATCGTATATGAAGTTACTGAACATTATATAAGTGGAGGCTGAAGTATATGAAGGGGGTTATTTTAGCTGGAGGAAAAGGACGACGCCTTAGACCATTAACATGTAATACTCCAAAGCCGATGTTGCCATTATTAGAAAAGCCAGTTTTAGAATACAACATTGAATTATTGCGTCAGCATGGTATACGTGAGATTGCAATTACTGTTCAGTATATGAGTACGGCTATTAAGCAATATTTTGGTGACGGTAGCAAATGGGGCGTTAACTTGTACTACTTTGAAGACTCTCCACCGCTTGGAACTGCAGGGAGTATTAAACAAGCGGAAAAATTTTTGGATGAACCGTTTGTTGTCATAAGTGGGGATGCGTTAACTGATTTTCAATTATCAGAAGGAATTACGTTTCATGAACAAAAGAAAAGAATGGTAACTATGTTTGTAAAGGAAGTAGAAAATCCACTCTCATTTGGTTTAGTTGTAATGAACAAAGAACAAGAGGTTACACGATACATAGAAAAACCGAGTTGGAATGAAGTAGTCTCTAATATTGTGAATACAGGTATATATATTATGGAGCCAGAAATTTTTTCTTACATACCGCCCCGAGAATTTTTTGATTTTAGTCAAGATGTGTTTCCGTTATTGGCAAATAAGAACGCATTATTTGCATATTTGTCAGAAGGTTACTGGTTAGATATCGGTACATTTGATCAATATCGACAAGCACAATTTGATTTGTTAACGAAAAAATTGCAAGTACCTATTCCATATACGGAAGTATTACCGATGGTATGGATGGGAGAAGGGGTAACGATTGGAAAAGGAACGAAAATTCACGGTCCTTCTTTTATTGGTGAAGGAGCAAGAATTGGTGCTGGATCTGTAATTGAGCCATACTCTATTATCGGGAAAAATAGTGTTGTTTCAAGTTATTCTCATCTTCAAAAGAGTATTATTTTTGCAAATGCGCACATTGGGAAATATTGTGAGTTACTAGAAACGACAATAGGAGAACATACAATGGTGGAAGATGACGTTACATTGTTTCAAAAAAGCATTGTAGCGGACCATTGTCATATAGGGAAAAGTACGGTAATTAAGCAAAAGGGAAAACTATGGCCATATAAGGCGATTGATAGTCATTCGGTAGTCGGATCGGCTGGTGTTCAAGAAAGTGAGAAGAGTGCAGGATGGTTGCAAAAAAGCCGCATTGTAGGAAGAGGTAATGTGGAGATTACGCCTCAATTTATTGTAAAGGTTGCGATGGCGTACGGATCTCTTTTTGCCAAAGGGGAAAGTATATTAATCGGGAGTCAAGAACATATAGAAACGACTTCTTATAAAAATCTTTTTCTTCATGCAATTCATGGTATTGGGATTCATACGATGGAATGCAAAGAAATGAACGAATCACTTTTTCAGTACAGCATTCAAGATTTGCAATGTGCGGGCGGGGTTTTCATTCAAGCGGAAAAAGAAAAAGAGATTGTTATAAAGTTGTATGGTAAGGATGGGGCACAGTTAACGTATAAGCAGCAAAAAGCGATAGAACAAGTGTATATGTCTGAGTCGTTTTATTACGTATGTGAGAAGGAAATGGGGCGGAATAAGCTAGTACACGTTTCTTTACATAATTATATAGAGGCTGTATTAGAGCGTATTGATATTGAGAAAATAAAAAAACAGAAGTTTCATCTTCTTATTAATAAGAGAAATGATATGTTACAACATTTGCTTATGCTCTTTTTGCAAAGGCTCGGATGCACAGTTACGTGGATTTATGCGGGCGAACAAAAGGATCATGTGAAAGCTTTGATGAAATCAAGTAAAGCAAATATGGCGCTTATGTTTTCAGAGCAAGGAAATTATTTCGAGTTATATGATAATCATAGTAATATTTACCAAGGGACGGATTTTGAAGAGATTGATATTCCAGATTTATTACTGGAATCGGCAGGAAATATTTACCCAATGTCTTTGAAATTAGGAGAATGTTATCTTCTATTTTATACGCAGGATGAAAAAAAATCGTTTCAAGCGAGATGGAAGCGAGATATTTTATATCGAATTGGAAAATTATTCGAGTTAATAGCATTGCAGGGAAAAACCTTTCTCAGCATAGTAGAGCAATCACCGCCGCTTTATTTACTTTGTGATGAAGTTGTATGTTCATGGAATGAAAAAGGGAAAGTGATGAGGAAATTATTGGCTGATATCGAAAGGAAGGAAGAAGGCATATTTGAAGGAGTACAGTTCAAATATACCGAAAAAGAGTGGTCTTATATCGTTTCTGACACAAAACAACCGAAATTTTTAGTGTATTCACATGCTAGAAACCCAGTAATAGCAAGGGAAAACATGAAAAATCTTATAGAAAAAATTAGACAATATCAAAAGGTGTAGAATTTTTATTTTAAAAGTGGTATTATAGTATAGTCTGATTTAAGTTATTAGTACTGGAGGGAAATAAGAATGCGTGTGAATATTACTCTAGCATGTACAGAATGCGGAGATCGTAACTATATCTCAAAGAAAAACAAACGTAACAACGCTGAGCGTATCGAGCTTAAAAAGTATTGCAAGCGTGACAAGAAGTCTACGTTACACCGTGAAACAAAGTAAGCAGTAGGAATATTTTCCTACTGTTTCTTTTTTTATTCGATTCCTCTCTTAAAAGTGATACACTATCATCGTAGAGCAAAGTATCACTGTGAGGGGGGAAATGTGTGAGAGAAGAGAAACTACGTTTACGTAAACAAATAATAGAGCACATGAATTCTTTATCAAAAGAACGGTATACAACTTTATCAGAGCAAATAGCATTTTCGTTGTATGAGCAAAAAGAGTGGGCTGAAGCTAAAACAATTGGAATCACTCTCTCAATGGAAAATGAAGTGAATACATATCCTATTATCGAAAAAGCTTGGGAAGAAGGAAAGAAAGTTGTCGTTCCGAAGTGTAATAAAGAAGCAAGAACAATGTCCTTTAGGAAAATTAGCAATTTTGATCAGTTAGAAACAGTGTATATGAATTTACGTGAGCCAATTCCAGCGTTTACGGAAGAAGTGAATGCAGATGAAATTGACCTTCAAATTGTACCAGGTGTAGCTTATACAGAGCGAGGAGAGCGGATTGGATATGGTGGTGGCTATTATGATCGTTATCTCATGCATTATAAAGGGAAAACGCTATCATTAGCTTATAGTTTTCAAATGGTAGACCATATTCCAATAGAGCCGTTTGATAAAAATGTAGAAAAAATTATTACAGAAAAAGGAACAATGGTTAAAAATGGGCTTGTATAGACAAATAAAAATTGACGAGACTTTTTCTTCTTGATTATAATAAAATATGTGAACGTTTTCTTATTATAATTTTTTATAGTAAGTGAGCATAGAGGGTGATGAAATGGTATCTATATATGATATTCAGCAATTGCTAAAGAAATTTGGTACGATTATTTATACGGGAGATCGAATTGCAGATTTACAATTAATGCAAGATGAATTGCGTGAATTAAATCAATCACAGCTAATCGATCCACAAGACTATCAAACAGCTTTATTTTTATTGAAGCAAGAAATTCAAAAAGAGCTAAATAAGAATTAGATAAAGGTAGGTAAGCAACATGGAAGAGAAATGGTTAGTTGGTGTTGACCTTGGTGGTACAACGATTAAATTAGCATTTATTAATGTATACGGTGAAATTTTACATAAGTGGGAAATCCCTACGAATACAAATGAGCAAGGAAAACATATTACACTTGATGTAGCGAAAGCTATTGATAAAAAGTTAGAAGAGTTAGGCGAATTAAAAAGTAAGTTAATCGGTATTGGTATGGGAGCTCCTGGCCCTGTACACGTGGCGTCTGGAATGATTTATGAAGCGGTTAACTTAGGATGGAGGAACTATCCGTTAAAAGATTTATTAGAAGTAGAAACAGGATTACCTGTGGTTATTGATAATGATGCGAACTTAGCAGCGCTTGGTGAAATGTGGAAAGGTGCTGGTGAAGGAGCAAAAGATTTAATTTGTATGACGCTTGGCACTGGTGTTGGCGGCGGTGTAATTGCCAATGGAGAGATTGTACACGGCGTAAGCGGTGCTGCTGGTGAAATCGGACACATTACAGTCGTTACAGAGAATGCTTTCCCATGTAATTGTGGGAAGTCTGGTTGCCTAGAAACTGTAGCATCTGCAACAGGTATTGTGCGTGTTGCTATGCAAAAAATACAAGAGACTGATAAAGAAAGTATTCTACGTTCTATGTTAGCAGAAGAAGGACGTATCACATCAAAAGACGTATTTGAAGCACATGGACAAGGTGATGAACTAGCAGGCGAAGTAGTAGAAAAGGTAGCTTCTTATTTAGGATTAGCTGTAGCAAACCTTTCTAGCACGTTGAACCCAGAGAAAATCGTTATTGGCGGAGGTGTTTCTAAAGCTGGAGATGCACTTTTAGAACCAATTCAACGCTATTTTGAGCAATATGCTTTCTCACGTGCTGTAAAGAGCACGAAGTTAGCTATTGCAACACTTGGTAATGATGCAGGTGTTATCGGAGGAGCTTGGCTTGTAAAAAAGCACAAATACGAAGCGAAGATGATATAAGTTGTGAAGTATGAAAAGAGGAAGGGGAAACCCTTCCTCTTTTTGTGCGAAATCTTGATGAAGACGAGCATGTAAATGAATTAAGCTGCTGGTGGGTACCCGTTATATAGAACAGTCATGATTGTAAACCATCCGAAAACGAGTACAGTTGCAATTGCAAAGCCGCCCGCGAGAAAATTCTTTTCGCGAAGTGTTCTAAGCGTAGCAAATACAGCTAACAGAGTGACAAGCGTAAAAATAATAACAAGGCCCATACAATATCCTCCTCTGTCTACCCATTCCTTAATATGAGTTTTTGGAATATTTACTCTTTTATATTGTACATGTTTTAAAAATGATTGTCGAGATAGCATCCTTTCTTTTCCTAAGAGAAAAAAATGTTGTATCATGGAAAGTAAGTTTAATAATTGGAGGAGATTTTCATATGAAATGGATACAAATGCCGTTAGGCCCATTACAAACAAATGCTTATATTTTAACGAATGAGCAAAATGAGTGTATTATCTTTGATCCTGGTCACGAAGGAGAGAAGCTCGTTACATATTTACAAGAAGAACAATTAAAGCCATTGGCTGTTTTATTAACACATGCTCACTTTGATCATATTGGTGCTGTTGATGCGGTAAGAGACGCTTTTCATATTCCTGTGTACGTACATAAAGAAGAAGCAGATTGGTTAGGCGATGCAACTGTAAATGGTTCTCAAATCTTTATGATGAATCGCAGCATTACAGCAAAACCAGCAGATCATATTATTGATGCAGAAGGTGCATTAGCAATTGGTTCATTTAACTTTGAAATTTTTGAGACACCAGGACATTCTCCAGGCAGTATTTCTTATTACTGTAAAGAGGCGAATGCTGTATTTTCTGGAGATGTATTGTTCCAAATGAGTATTGGAAGAACAGATTTACCTGGTGGAAGTTTTGCAGAATTGATTGGAAGTATTGAAGAGAAATTATTTGTATTACCTGATGAAACAGCGGTGCTATGTGGACATGGTCCAGAAACAAGCATTGGTTTTGAAAAAGAAAATAATCCATTTTTACAGTAAGGAGCTAGTGTGAAGATGGAGCTCATTTTAAAAGAATGGATGGAAAAAGAAAAGGATTATTCAATTTCATACAGTACATATATGAACCTCGCATTATACGCAGAGGAACATGGGTATTATATGAAAGAACGTGAAAAAATAGGAAGACAAGGGGACTTTTTTACAAGTAGCAACGTATCCTCTGTGTTTGCAAAAACCTTTGCTAAGTTTTTTATTCGTCTTGTTGAAAATGGTGAAGTTGTTCCACATATTTGTGAGATTGGTGGGGGGACAGGAAGGTTTGCCTATGATGTTTTACAAGAATGGAAGCAATTATCACCGGAAACCTTTATTGATTTAAACTATTCGATAATTGAAATGAGCCCTTTTCATAGAAAATTGCAGCAAAAAACTCTTTGTTCGTTTTCTAATGTGTCATATTATACGTCGCATAGTGAAATGGGAGAATCGTTCGAGGGGATTCTTTTTTCGAATGAGTTATTTGATGCATTTCCTGTTGAAGTAATTGAGAAGAGAAATGGAATATTGTATGAAGTACGTGTTACGTACACAGAGGAAGGGAAACTTGCAGAAGTATGTAGGCCGTTACATAAAAGAATTGGTCGATACTTATTGAAATATAATATTCATCTTGCTGAAGGCCAGCGTTTTGAAGTGCCAATTGCGATGGAAGAATATATAAAAGAAATTGCGAAATGGTTTCAACGAGGTGTATGTATTACAGTTGATTATGGATATACAAAAGAAGAATGGATGCATCCTGCACATCAAGAAGGGAGTTTACGAGGATATTACGAGCATAAGTTAATTCGTAATCCTTTAGCGTATCCAGGTGAAATGGATCTTACTACTCATATTCATTGGGATGAACTGAAAGAAATGTTTAGCCTGCAAGGTATGAATATGGTATGGCATAAGAAACAATCTGAGTTTTTGTTAGCAGCAGGAATACTAGAGCTGCTTACGAATCATCAAGATAGGGATCCTTTTTCTGAAATTCAAAAACAAAATCGTGCAGTTCATTCTATGATTTTGAGTGGGGGATTAGGGAGTGCATGTGATGTTGTTATACATACGAAACATATGCAACAGTTACACTTGGATCGGTATTTGAAAATATAAAAAAACAAGACACAGCATAGTTCTGTGTCTTGTTTTTCAATACGACTTATGTAGCATCATATATTTCCTCTCATGATATATATTTATATTAAAGATATGAGATGAAAAATATAAAATACGTCCTTTTTCTCTGTCTATGAGTCCCTAACCCAATAATACGCGAACGAGTTGAATAATTGTCTCGTTTTCTACTTTGTAATAAATTTCTAATCCTTTTCTTTCACTTGAAACGATTTTAGCACTTTTTAACTTTGCTAAATGCTGTGAAATTGTAGATTGTGGCATGTTTAAGCCAGTGTACATTGTAGAAACGTTGCTTGGACCACGTTCAATTAATCCTTTTACAATACATAAGCGAACAGGATGAGCAAGTACTTTCAATAATTCTGCATTGCTTTCATATAGTTCTATTTCTTTTTGAAAGGTTTCTAACATGTTCTTTTCCACCTCCGTGTGAGCTGTTATACCATATTATACATACCAAAAAATTAAAGAAAAGGAAACAGTTGTTGCAGAAAAACATTCCTAAAGTAAAGAAATTGTAAGAAAAGAGACCCTGATGTAAATAAAGTAGATAATTTAGCACGGTTTTGTAAAATGACATTTTTGGGTGAAAATTTCGATGCGTTTTAAAAATTGAAAGATATAGATATATTTGTAACACAATTTTATCATGATTTTCTTATTCTTTCAAATGAATATACAAAATTTTTAAAATAATATGACAAAGGGATTGTAATGTTATATATAGAATATAAAACAGGTTAAAAGAAAAGAAGCTGAATGTAGTCAGCTTCTTTATGGTGAAAATGAAATGTTTGAATATAGCTGATAAATCTTAGAATTACCAAGACGTTAGTTATGTATTCTAGATTTCATCTTTCATCAATTTTAAAAATCTGTGGTTCCATATATTTTCATAAAAATCAATTGTCTCTTTTGCGGACATAAATGGATTATTTAACGTAGAGGTTGCTTTCTGGAACATGAAGTTTTCGTACCCTAGTCCATGGGCAAATTTAATCGTGGTATCCATACAGTACTCTGTTTGGGCACCACAAAATTCAATACGATGTACAGATAATTGATCTAAAATCTCTTTCAAGTTTGTGTTATAAAAAGAATTGGCATGTGTTTTTCTTACAAAAAAATCTTGTTTTTGAACATCTAAATCTGAATGAATAGCCCAAAGTTCTTTTTCAGGTACTAAATCATCATCACAATGTTGAACGAAAAGAATTGGTTTATTTGATTTTCTGTATGAAGAAATTCTTTTATTTACTTTTGTAAGTAAATTTTGTAAATTAAATAAATGCTCCTCACTATAACATACTCCATTTTGTAAATCGATACGATTAAAACATCTGCACATGTATCCATTATTTTTGCCCCTTTTTTACTTCTTAATATATCAATTAACTCATTACTTGGAAATAGATAGTGATCTGTCATTTTTTATGGATTATACGAAGGGTTGACAAATATACTTATCAGCGTAAAAAAGAAGATATGATAATTTAATTTCATATCTTCTCTGCTCTCTATGCATTTACAGGTTCTTCTACATAAGAAAGGGCATTTTCAAAATCGGATATTAAATCGTCAACATTTTCAAGACCGACGGATAGCCGAAGTAATGAATTTGAAATCCCTCTTTCATCACGAGCTTCTTGCGATAGTGCTGCATGTGACATTTTAGCTGGGTAGGAAAGGATCGATTCGACAGCCCCTAAACTAACCGCAAAGACAGGTAATTTTACTTTTGATAAAAATTGGCGGAGTGCGTCTTCTGATTGTAAAGTGAAAGATAGGACAGCTCCTGCTGATGTAGCTTGAGATTGTTGAATGTTAAATCCAAGATGTGTTTGTAATCCTGGATAATAGACATTTTGAACTTTAGCGTGCTCTTGTAAATAGTGTGCAATTTTATTGGCATTAGCAGCTGAATGCTCAAGACGTACATGCAATGTTTTTAGACCACGAAGTACGAGAGAACAATCTTGCGGGCCTAGAATAGCGCCGAATGAATTTTGTAAAAAGCCAAGTTTTTGAGCGAGATCGGCATCTTTTACAACTGCTAATCCGGCAGTAACATCACTATGACCGGCAATGAATTTTGTGGCACTATGAAGAACGACATCAGCGCCAAGGTCAAGTGGTTTCTGGAATAGTGGTGTCAAAAATGTATTATCAACAAAAGTAAGGGCGCCAATAGATTTTGCAAGTTTAGAAACAGCACGAATATCTGTCACTTTTAAAAGTGGATTGGAAGGTGTTTCTACATAAAAGAGTTTTGTATTTGGCTTAATGTTTTGTTTTATTTCTTCTAAATTGGTCATATCAACAAATGTATGTGAAACACCGTAACGGGAGAGAACTTCAGTTATCATTCGATAAGTCCCTCCGTATACGTCTTCTGAAATGAGTACGTGATCACCTTGTGAAAGGAGGAGGAATGCAGTAGAAATCGCTGCAATTCCTGATGCGAAGGCAAATCCTTTTGTTCCGCCTTCTAATAAAGCAATGATGTCTTCAAGAGCTTCACGAGTTGGATTGCCTGACCTGCTATAGTCATATTTCCCGAACGTATCTACATCAAATTGGTGAAATGTTGATGTGTTATAGATGGGAACGTTAACAGCTCCTGTTTGCGAGTCATGTTTATATTGGTTGTGCAGTAAGAGTGTATCTATAGAATAACTCATATTCTTACACCTTCTTTTACAAGTTTAATGGCTTGCTGTAAATCTTGAATTAAATCGTTACTATTTTCAATACCAACGGAAAATCGAAGAAGACGATTACATACACCGTTTGCTGTTCTAATTTCTTCAGGAATATCAGCGTGTGTTTGCGTTGCTGGATATGTCATTAAACTTTCAACACCACCGAGACTTTCGGCAAATGTAATTAAGGATAAAGATTGTAAGAATGGATTAATCCATGTTTCATCTTTCAGACGAAATGAGATCATGCCGCCTCTTCCAGGATAAAATACATCTGTCACCCCATCCTCATCATTTAAATAAGCAACAACTGCTTTTGCATTTTCTTCATGTTGTCTCATGCGAAGCGCTAACGTTTTCATACCACGAATTAATAGCCATGAGTCAAATGGACTTAAGACTGCACCAGAGGCATTATGATAATGAGCGATTTCCTCACAAAGTTCCTTTCCTTTTGCAACGACAAGTCCGCTTAGTACATCGTTATGACCACCTAAATATTTCGTTGCACTATGAAGTACGATATCGGCACCTTCTGTTAATGGCTGCTGTATATAAGGTGTGTAGAATGTGTTGTCTACAATAAGAAGTAGTCCGTGTCTTTTCGCTACAGTTGCAACAGCGGCAATATCGGTAACTTGCATTAATGGATTAGTTGGAGTTTCTATGAAAATAGCCTTCGTTTTCGTTGTGATGGCTTGCTCAATTTGTTTAATAGATTGTGTATTTACGTATCTACATCGAACGTTCCACTTTTTTTCGTGCTCAGAAAATAATCGATAAGTGCCACCGTATAAATCTTCGGAAACAATAAGTTCGTCTCCAGAGCGGAATAGGGAAAGGACAAGAAGAACGGCTGCCATCCCTGAACTACAGGCATAACCTTGTTCGCCGCATTCTAAGTCTGCGATTGCCTGTTCTAATAGGCCGCGCGTTGGATTTCCAGTTCGTGAATAATCAAATCCAGTAGATTTACCAATTCCTTCGTGACGATAAGCAGTTGAAAAATAAACAGGTGGATTAACAGTTCCTGTTGTAGTTTCACTCCGGTTTCCGATTTGCGCTAATTTTGTTTCGATAGTTGACATGTGAAAATTCCTCCTTTTTAAATTGAACCATTAGTTGAATATAAAATAAAAAAAGCCTTCTAAGAAGAAGGCTTTCGGTTTGAATAGAGTCTTCTTCTCATCTGTCAAATCTTTCACAATTTGCTGGAATTAGCACCTTATTAACAAATGTTAATGGTTGCTGAGGCGTCATAGGGCCAGTCCCTCTACCTCTCTAGATAAGAATGTTCGTATGAAATTTTATTATGTTTTTAACTTTACAACAAAAGATAATTGAATTGCAACTTTATTTTAAATAATTTTTATTTTTCCGCAAGTGTCATTGACTTTTGTATTTGTGCGTGCTAAATTTATAAAAAAATTAACAAACATTGTTAAAAGGGGAACGCATTTCCTTTTAGCTACATAAATAAAATAATAAAGACAAACTCTTATTGAGAGCGGTGGAGGGAAAGGCCCTGTGAAACCCGGCAACCTTCAAACGAAATGTTTGAAACGGTGCTAATACCTGCAAAACGAATGTTTTGCATAATAAGAGGAGGATCGATTATGTCCCCCTCTTCAAAGTGAAGAGGGGGTTTTTATATTGATAGAAATGAGGGAGATTTGTGAAATTACTAGATTTATTATCAAAAGGAATTGTAATAGGTGATGGTGCGGTTGGGACGTTATTACATTCACATGGTTTACAAAGTAGTTTTGAAGAATTGAATATATCTGATCCAGATTTAATTATATCGATTCATAAGCAATATGTAGCGGCTGGGGCAGATGTGATTCAAACAAATACGTACGGAGCAAATGAAGCGAAATTACGTATGTATGGATTAGAAAATCAAGTTACTGAAATTAATAGAGCGGCAGTAAAACTGGCGAAAGCATCTGTTACAGACAGAAATGCAATTTTAGGCACAATTGGTGGTATGAAACATATCGGGGCGGTTACGACAACTGATATGGAGCGAGAATTTATGTTACTGGAACAGGCAAGTGCATTATTAGAAGAACAGGTAGATGGACTGCTATTAGAGACTTTTTATGATGAGTTTGAATTACTTCATGCTGTCCAGGTGTTACGAAAAGAAACAAATATTCCAATTGTAGCGCAATTGGCGTTACATGAGGCGGGTACGACTCAAAATGGAAATGATGTAAATGAAATATTAAAACAGCTTTTAGATTACGGTGCAAATGTTGTTGGATTGAACTGCCAACTAGGGCCACTTCATATGACGGAAGCTTTTAAAATGATATCGATTCCGAAAAATGGTTACTTGTCAGCATATCCAAATGCAGGTCTCCCAAATTATGTGGAGGGACGCTACGTATATGAGGGAAGTCCAGCTTATTTTGAAGCGATGACACCGAAATTTATTGAGCAAGGTATTCGGTTATTGGGCGGTTGTTGTGGCACGACTCCAGAACATATTGAAAGTATGAAACGTGCTACTCTAAATGTTACGCCTGTAATAGAAAAGGATACGGTTCAAAGACCGAAAGTAGTTCATACACATGAGAAACGTTCAAAAGCTCATGTCACTTTAGCAGAGAAAGCAAAAAAACAAACGACAGTAGTAGTGGAATTAGATCCACCAAAAACGTTAGATACGCAGCGGTTTTTTGAAGGCGCAAGAGCATTGAAAAGAGCTGGAGCAGATGCTATTACTCTAGCAGATAATTCGTTAGCATCGCCCCGTATCTCGAATATGGCAATGGGAGCATTATTAACGAAGCATGATATTCCGGTATTGACGCACTTAACATGTAGAGACCATAACGTCATCGGACTACAATCTCATTTACTAGGATTATCAGCGTTAGGGATGGAAGAAGTGTTAGCTTTAACTGGAGATCCAGCACGCGTTGGTGATTTTCCAGGTGCCACTTCTGTATATGATTTGTCCTCTATCGAGCTCATTAAAATGATTAAAGAAATGAACGATGGGCGTTCCGTTTTAGGGAAATCCATTGGACCGGCAACAAGGTTTTCTGTGGGCGGTGCATTTAACCCGCATGTAAGACATTTAAAAGCAGCGGTTAAGCGAATGGAACGGAAAATAGATGCTGGAGCAGAATATTTCTTAACGCAGCCAATCTATGATATCGCGTTAATTGAAGAAGTGTATGAGGCGACAAAGCATTTAGAACAACCTATTTTTATTGGGATTATGCCATTAATAAGTAAACGGAATGCAGATTTTCTTCATTTTGAGGTGCCGGGTATTACTTTACCTGAAGCAGTAAGAGAGAGAATGGATGGACATGAAACGAAAGAGGCAGCAATTGAGGAAGGGATTCGTATTTCTCAAGAATTGATCGATGCTGCGATGAAATACTTTAACGGCATTTATCTTATTACACCATTTCTAAAATATGAAATTACAGAACATCTTGTTAAATATGTGAGAGAAAAGCAAGAAGTGAAAGAAGGTATTAATTGATGAAATGTATAGAAGAAAAATTACAAAATAACATCTTAATATTAGATGGTGCAATGGGAACGATGATCCAGCAAGAGGATTTAACTGCGGAAGATTTCGGAGGAGAGGAGTACGAAGGGTGTAATGAGTATTTAGTAGAAACAAGACCAGATGTTATTTTAAAGATTCATAAAGCTTATATTGAAGCTGGAGCGGATATTATTGAAACAAATACATTTGGGGCAACCAATATTGTACTAAGTGATTATGAGTTATCTCATTTAGACGAGGAGCTAAATGAGAAGGCAGCGCGTTTAGCGAAGCAAGCAGTCGAAGAAAGCGGGAAGGAAGTATATGTTGCGGGAGCAATGGGACCGACAACGAAAGCGATTAGTGTTACTGGTGGTGTAACGTTTGAAGAATTAATTGAAGCCTATACGCGGCAGGCAAGAGGATTGTTGAAAGGAGAAGTGGATGTATTACTCGTTGAGACGAGTCAAGATATGCGTAACGTGAAGGCTGCTTATATTGGAATTCAAGCGGCTTTTGATGAACTAAATACAATTGTACCTATCATGATTTCGGGAACGATTGAACCGATGGGAACGACTCTAGCTGGGCAAACAATTGAGGCTTTTTACTTATCGGTAGAACATATGAAGCCATTATCTGTTGGATTAAACTGTGCGACTGGTCCGGAGTTTATGAGAGACCATATTCGTTCTCTATCTGATTTATCGGAGTGTTACATTTCTTGTTATCCAAATGCAGGTCTTCCTGATGAAGATGGACATTATCATGAATCTCCATCCTCGCTTGCCGAGAAAGTGAAGCGATTTGCAGAAGAAGGATGGGTTAATATCATCGGTGGTTGTTGTGGTACAACACCAGAACATATAAAAGCAATGAAATCTGCATTAACGTCTCTTAAACCTCGTGAACAGCAAGAGAGAGCGGGACATGGGGTTAGTGGATTAGAGGCACTGCAATATGATGACTCTATGAGACCGTTATTTGTTGGTGAAAGAACAAATGTTATTGGATCACGTAAATTTAAACGATTAGTAGCAGAAGGGAAATTTGAAGAGGCTGCTGAAATCGCTAGAGCGCAAGTGAAGAAAAATGCTCATATTATTGATATTTGTATGGCAGACCCGGACCGCGATGAAATAGAAGATATGGAAAACTTCTTGGCAGAAGTTACGAAAGTGTTAAAAGTACCGATTATGATTGACTCAACAGATGAACATGTGATGGAGCGAGCTCTTACTTATATTCAAGGGAAAGCTGTTATTAATTCAATTAATTTAGAAGATGGAGAAGAGCGATTTAAAAAAGTGACACCGCTTCTTCGTAAATATGGTGCTGCAATTGTAGTTGGAACAATCGATGAAGATGGAATGGCAGTAAGTGCGGAAAGAAAACTAGAAATTGCGAAAAGAAGTTATGAGTTATTGACGAAGAAATATGGTATACGCCCATCAGATATTATTTTTGATGCACTTGTATTTCCTGTAGGGACAGGTGATGAAGAGTATATTGGCTCGGCGGCTGCGACGATAGAAGGGATTCGCCTTATTAAAGAAGCATTACCAGAGTGTTTAACGATTTTAGGTGTAAGTAACATATCATTTGGTTTACCACCAGCTGGTCGCGAAGTGTTAAATTCCGTCTTTTTATATCATGCAACGAAAGCAGGGTTAGATTACGCGATTGTAAATACGGAAAAATTAGAGCGCTATGCGTCAATTCCTGATGAAGAAAAACGCCTTGCAGATGCATTGCTTTTTGAAACGACGCAAGAGACGTTAGAAAAATTTACAAACTTCTATCGCGTGGCAAAAAAGAAAGATGTTGTTGTCCAAGAAACATTAACTCTTGATGAAAGGCTCGCAAATTACATTGTAGAAGGTACGAAACAAGGTTTACACGAAGATTTAAGTCTCGCACTTACAGAAGGAAGAAAACCTTTGGATATTATTAATGGCCCACTTATGACAGGAATGGATGAGGTAGGACGATTATTTAATAATAATGAGCTTATCGTTGCTGAAGTATTGCAAAGTGCTGAAAGTATGAAAGCTGCTGTAAGTTATTTAGAGCCACATATGGAATCTAGCGATAGTGCGAAAAAAGGGAAAGTATTATTAGCAACTGTAAAAGGTGATGTGCATGATATTGGGAAAAATCTCGTTGAAATTATTTTAGCAAATAACGGATATGAGATTATTAATTTAGGAATTAATGTTCGCTCGGATCGAATTGTGCAAGAAGTACAAGAAAAGAAGCCTGATATTATAGGTCTTTCTGGTTTATTAGTAAAATCGGCTCAACAAATGGTAACGACTGCTGAAGATTTAAAAGCGGCGGATATTGATATTCCAATTGTTGTAGGCGGGGCAGCGTTAACGAGAAAGTTTACAGATAATCGCATTTCGCCATCTTATAAAGGGCTCGTATGTTATGCAAGTGATGCGATGACGGGGCTGGATATTATTAATAAGCTTCAAAAAGAAGAAGAGCGTGAGAAGATGAAGCAGGATAAAAAAGAACGTCATCTTCATATCGTAACAAAAGAAGAGAAGAAAGTAGAAATTCCAGCAGTAATTGAGCCATTACCGAAGGCTGAGGTTATCGTGCCGGATTCAACAAAACGAATTGTATTAAGAGATGTTCCTGTTTCACATCTCGCGCCATTTCTAAATAGACAAATGCTGCTTGGACATCACCTTGGCCTAAAGGGAAGTGTGAAGAAACTTTTGCGAGAGGGAGATAAAAGAGCGCATGAATTAAATGATTTAATAGATGAATTATTGCAGGAAGGACAATCTTGGTTAAAACCGAAAGCAGTGTATCAATTTTTCCCAGCGCAAAGTGACGGACAGAATATTGTAATATATGATCCAGAAGATCATACGCGTGTTATAGAACGTTTCACATTCCCAAGACAAGGAAAAGCACCATATCGTACTTTAGGTGATTATTTACGCCCAGTTGGAGATGAGATGGACTATGTTGCTTTCCTATCTGTTACGGTTGGAGAAGGTGTTCGTGACATTGCTGAAGAGTGGAAAGCGAAAGGTGATTATTTACGCAGTCATGCCATTCAATCGTTAGCGCTCGAACTAGCAGAAGGACTTGCTGAAAAGACACATATGCTTATTCGTGACCGTTGGGGTATTCCAGATTCACCAGAACTGACAATGGAAGAACGTTTTCGCACGAAATATAGAGGGATACGCGTGTCCTTCGGTTATCCAGCATGTCCAGAACTCGCGGATCAAGAAAAGCTATTTCGTCTTATTCATCCAGAAGAAATAGGCATTTCATTAACGGAAGGATTTATGATGGAGCCAGAAGCATCTGTAACGGCTATGGTATTTTCTCACCCTGAGGCAAGATATTTTAGTGTATTATAGTGTAGAAGGGGGAGACGTATGAAGAAAATAGTCTTTACAGGTGGAGGTTCGGCAGGGCATGTAACACCTAATTTAGCCATCATTCCGCATTTACAAGAACAAAATTGGGATATTTCTTATATTGGTTCTCATCAAGGAATTGAGAAAACAATTATAGAAAAGGAAGGCATTCCGTACTATAGTATTGCGAGCGGAAAGCTACGCCGTTATTTTGATTTGAAAAATATAAAAGATCCATTTCTTGTGATGAAGGGCGTTATGGAAGCGTATGTAAGGATTCGAAAACTAAAACCGGATGTGATTTTTTCAAAAGGTGGTTTCGTATCTGTACCAGTCGTAATTGGAGGATGGCTAAATAGAGTCCCTGTTTTATTACATGAATCTGATATGACGCCAGGACTAGCAAACAAAATTGCGCTCCGTTTCGCTTCGAAAATATTTGTTACATTTGAAGAAGCTGCGAAACATTTGCCGAAAGAAAAAGTAATCTATACAGGTTCTCCTGTACGTGAAGAAGTGCTAAAGGGAAATCGGGAAAAAGGTTTAGCATTTTTAGGTTTTTCACGTAAAAAGCCAGTTATTACAATTATGGGAGGAAGTTTGGGCGCGAAGAAAATTAATGAAACGGTTCGAGAAGCGTTACCAGAACTTCTGAAAAAATATCAAATTGTTCACCTTTGCGGAAAAGGTAATCTTGATGAAAGTTTACAAAATAAAGAAGGATATAGACAATTTGAATATGTACATGGAGAACTGCCAGACATATTAGCGATAACAGATTTTGTTATTTCACGTGCGGGCTCTAATGCCATTTTTGAGTTTTTAACATTGCAAAAGCCGATGGTTTTAATTCCACTATCGAAATTTGCAAGTCGTGGAGATCAAATACTAAATGCAGAGTCTTTTGAAAGACAAGGATATGCTTCCGTATTGTATGAAGAAGATGTGACTGTGAAATCTCTTATAAAGCATGTCGAAGAATTAAATCAAAATAATGAAATGTATAAAACAGCTCTAAAAAAATATAATGGAAAAGAAGCAATTCAAACAATTATTCAACATATTTCAGAGGCATGATGAAACAATCATGCCTCTTTTAATAGGGTGAAAGATTCCAAGAAACGGTGTTTTTATGTTACAATAGCAAATGGATTAGTAGGGAAATTCCAATTAAAGAAGCGTGAAAATACGAATGGATTAGGAGTGACTGTGTTGGAGCTAAGTCTCTATGAAAATACTGCACTTATTATATGCTTTGTGTTGTACGTTGGTAGTGTTATTGTTTATATTTCAAGGAAGTTTTCGCAAGAAAGAGAGCTTGAAAAATCAGAAATAACAGCTGAACTAGAAATGTTAGCTGATGAAAGTTATAAAAAACAAAAAATAAAAGAAGACCATGAGGCATCCCATCATTTAAACGCAAATAAGTTTTAAAGATGGGGATTTTTTTTGAAGTTATTCTTTATTATATTTATAGCAAATAACGCTAAAATGGAGTTTCCCCCTTATATAATGAAGGAGTGTATATAAATGAATTTTTATATCGCCTCAGGATTCCAAAATAAACACCTTGTACGTTCTATAGCAAATGAACTGAAACATGCAGGATGGCACCATACATATGATTGGACAAGAAATGAAAGAGCAGTGAATCAAGAACAATTAAGAGAAATTGGTCAGGCAGAAAAGAATGCTATTAAAGAAGCGGATGTATTTTTACTTATATTAGATGGTGGAAACGGCAGCCACACAGAGTTTGGAATGGCGATTGCGCTAGAGAAAAATATATATGTATATCATGAAGGAAATCTGCTCCAAACAACGTTCTATCATTTGCCAGAAATAAATATTTTTGAAGGAGATGCAGCAGAATTTGCATCTTATGTTATGAATCATGTGAAATAATAGTAACTGTCTACAAGGTTATAAAAGTGATCTTTTGGGTACAGTGATGATAAGAAATGTATATAAAGGAGTACATAATATGAAATTAGAAAATGGATGGGAAACGAGTTTTTTAGAAGTCGTACAAAATAGTGAATTTAAGAAAGATGCGCAGCTTAACCAATTACTTTTTGCAGATAGTGAAGAAGTAGAAGAGCTTGTTGATGATTATGGTTATGAAGAAATCATTGATCGCGAACATGATGATGAATTAGCGCATATTTTAGGAGAAGAACTTTTTAGTGAGATGGAACGACACGTATTTTTATCTTCACAGCCAGAAGAAAAACTTATTTCATTTGTAAATGGATTAGGTTTTCATGTGTTAGATTGGATCGTTCTTCTTGAAACAGAATTTAGCATTGATAGTGCAAACTTTACGTCAGACGCCGTGAAAACGTTAGAAAAGCGTTTTAGACAATTTCCATACATAGAGGACAAGACAATTTTTGATATGACATTTGGAGAAGCAATGGATGCATTAGAGTCCATTACGGGATTACAACTGAAGGAAAAGATGAACGTATAATGTAAAAAAGAACGTGAGGCTAATCACGTTCTTTTTTTACATTATAATAATTTTATCATCTAGTTTTGTTTGTCCGCTAAGAAGTGCGTTTAAATATTCCACTTTTCTTATACAGGCCTGTATATGTCTTTCAACCTCTTGTAACTCTGCTTGGTGATGCGTTTCAATAGGATGAATTTGTACGCTGAATTTTTCAAATTGACTACTATATGTTATTTCTGCATAGCCGCTCATAATATCGGTTTCGTTATGAAATAAAAATTGCTTCGTTTTGTCACAGAATGATACATTCTGAAAGCCATATACTTTTAATGCTTCAATTACTTTTTTTATCATTTTTGTATTCATTTTTTTAACCCTCTTTACGAAGTTCTACTTATACATTATAACATAAAAAATTACATAGAAAGCGCTTCCAAGTGTATTTTATTATAAACTTTACGTTTCAATCACAAAAATGAAACAAAGAAAAAATAATTGTAAAGAAGGAAGGACTCTTTTATTGTTTCGTCATATATATAGAGAAATAGTGCAATGAAAGGAAATTTTCCGAGGTGGAGATCGTATTTCCAATTTGAGCGCAGTAAAAGAGGTGAAGATCTTGAACTTTGATATTGTAGGACAAAAAGCATATATAAAAGATGGACCGCATCGGAACCGAATTGGAATTGTAAAGAAAAACGAGACAAAATTAGAATCGCAGTTTGCTATTGTAATTGGAGAACAAATCATTGATGTAGAGCTAAAGGATATCGTGTTAGTTGGAGTAGACGTAGGACAATTTCATAAATGGTGCGAACAAAATGGTTATTTGTGAAAAGGACGGGCTGTGAGATAATGAAATATATGTGAGGAAAGAGAATATGTTATTGTATTCTCTTTTTCTATGTGTAAGGAGACTGAGATGAAGTATACAGAACGAGATTTTACATTGGAGTTAAAAGAGAACATTCAATGCATGGAGAAGGAAATAGAGAGAATATCATTTAAACTGTATAAAGAGTATTCGTATTTATACATAGAAAAAAACATGGAGTTAGATATGGAATTTGCGCGGGGGAAAGAGAATCCTTTTGAGGTGGGTTATTATTCATCAGTTGCTATAGCTATATTAGATGAAGAAAAAGAGATGATTGAATTTCACGATATTCCAATTTGGAAATGCGAAAGAATCTTTTTAGGAATTTCAATTCAATCAAACATTTTTGGGAGTAAGAAAGTAGGGGAACTAGTTGATGAATCTTGTGATGAGATTGAGGAGGAGTTAAAAGAGCAACTAGAAGAGTTTTTAGTAGAAGTATAAAGCACGGTTTTTATAAAACCTTACAAAAGTGTAATTTTTATAAAGATTCGAAAAGATATATAATTTATTTATAATTATCTATTCTAATATACAGGTGGTGTTTTGCCATGGCTGAAGTAATTGGTAAAGCTTTATACATAGTGTTTGAAACAATATGTTATGCCTTATGTATAAAAGATAAAGAGGAAGATGAAAAGAAATAAAAAGGGACGCTAACAGTTTTGTTAGCGTCCTTTTTATTATGAAGCAATTTCACCAGTTTTTGTATCATCTTGATTGTACGTATCTTGATCTAATTCACCAAGCCATTTACTAGAAATAAGACCTGCTGTCATAGAACCACTTACGTTAAGAGCTGTACGCCCCATATCGATTAATGGTTCAACTGAGATAACAAGAGCGACAATACCGATTGGTAAGTTCATTGTAGATAGTACGATTAACGCTGCGAATGTTGCACCGCCACCAACACCGGCAACACCGAATGAGCTAATCGCAACGACAGCGATTAAAGTTAAAATAAATTGTGGTTGTAATGGATCGATTCCTACAGTTGGAGCGACCATCATTGCAAGCATCGCTGGATAAATACCTGCGCAACCGTTTTGTCCGATAGATACTCCAAATGATGCTGCGAAGTTTGCAATCCCTTCAGAAATACCAAGCTTTTCTTTTTGTGCTTCAATATTTAATGGCATTGCGCCAGCACTAGAGCGAGATGTGAATGCAAATGTTAATACAGGGAACACCTTTTTCAAATATTGAATTGGATTTAAACCAGATAGAGCAATTAATAATAAGTGGATAACGAACATTACGATAAGTGCTACGTAAGACGCTAACACGAAGTTACCAAGTTTTAAAATAGCATTTATGTCGCTACCAGCAACTGTTTTTGCCATAAGAGCTAATACGCCGTATGGAGTAAGACGTAAAATTAATGTTACCATACGCATTACAATTGCATATACAGCATCAAGCATTTTCTTAAATAGCTCTGCTTGTTCTGGATATTTTCGTTTTACACCTATAAAGGCGATGCCGATAAAGGCTGCAAATATTACAACAGAAATTGTTGATGTTGGACGAGCGCCTGTTAAATCAAGAAATGGATTTGTAGGCAATAGTTCTAATAATTTATCTGGAATTGTTGTTTTTTCAATAGAAGTAAATCTTTCTTCAACTAGCTTCAGACGAGCAGATTCTGCATCACCTTGTTGCAGACCAGTTGCAGATACATCAAATCCTGCACTTGCAGCGATACCGACAGCTGCAGCAATTCCTGTAGTAAGAATTAAAATTCCGATAATAAGACCACTAATTTTACCAAGGTTTTTCGTTAACTGTAATTTTGTAAATGCTGAAATAATAGATACTAAAATAAGTGGCATAACGATCATTTGAAGTAACTTCACATAACCGTTACCGATTAAGCCAAACCAAGTATTTGATTCAATAATTACTTTAGAAGTTGGCTCATAAATAAATTGTAATATAAGACCGAAGATAATTCCGACTCCTAAAGCGGTAAATACGCGTTTATTAAAAGATACATGCTTACGTTGCATATAATATAATACGCCAACTAAAATGAGCATGACTGCAACGTTAATTCCGGCAAGCAGTGTATTCATGTTGATTCCCCCTAATTCCAATCTGTTATATAGAATATAAGTCAATAAAACCTATAAGTCAACTAGGGAATTCCGGAATTAAAAAAAAGATGGCAAAATGCCATCTTTTAATGTCCAGCGCCAGGCACAAGTAAAAACGTCGTGTAGTATGTAAATCCTATGAAGAAAACAGTTAAATATGCCCCGAATACGTATATATACATACGCTCTGTTAATTTTAAATAGCTTAAAAGTACGAAGAAGCCTGTTTGTCCTAAAAATAGTAGTGCAGTCGAATGCATATCTCCTACGTAAAACATAACCGAGAAAATTCCAGTCCAAAAGCCGAGAACGCGAAACATGCGCTCCATGCCATCTCCCTCCTTTTCTAAAAAAAGTAAACCTCACTTCATTATAGTTTATTTTTCTTACTATTGTAAATATTCGTTCATATAAAAAGAAGCCAATTATAATCGGCTTCTTTTTATATGAGAGATTAAATTGTTAGTTTATAATTACAAGATTTACATCCATCTAGTAAACTATCGTTTCGTGTTAATTCCGTGTTAGGGAATAGGATTTCAAAAATCCCTTTCATCATATCTCCGTGCATATTACAAATTTCAGTTGGGTGATGGACAGCAACTTCTTTAAATGGACAATTGTGTACATCATAGAAAATTTTCGTTCCATCTGTACTTAATTCAAATGCAGGTGATAAGCCAGCTGTCGAAAAGGCTTCTTTTGCAATTTGAATTTTTTGTTCAACTGTTAAGGCATCTTCACTCACATTTAAACGCTGCATATGTTGTTGCATTAATTCGGCCCCGAATTGTTTCCCTGATTCGTAGAGCGCTTTTTCACCAGCAGCGCCAAGGCTAAGTAAAGAATTAAACGCGATTCTTGCTAACAATTGATAGTCACGGAATGGGAATTGTAATTGGATAACATCTTCAGATAATACATATAATCTGCTTGGTCGTCCGCCTTTTCCAGTTTTCTTCGTTTCAGATTTCAGCATATGAACATCTTCTAATTTAGATAAATGTAAACGCGCTACGTTTGGATGAATGTCAAACTCATCTGCAATTTCTTGTACAGTTACGTAACTATGTTTTTGAGAAATATATTTATAAATGTAATAACGAGTTGGGTCAGCTAAAACACCTGTAATTTTTAAAGCTTGTTCCATGAGGATCTCCACCTTTATCACTTTATCCAAGATAATAACATTATAATACAGATAAACATGGGTATAGGTAATTTTAGACAATAATTCGGAAATTGTTCATAATTTCACAAACATATTTTTCCTTTTTCATCTAGTGAAAATGCAAAAATACCGATTTTTCAAATGGATTTCTTCATGTTATATACATAGTGGGGAGGGAAAAATGATGAATGGAATTGAAAGCTTTGCGAATATGATTTTAAAAGAAGCGTGCAGGGTACAAGCGTCGGACTTACATATTGTGCCCCGGCAGAAGGATGTAGTGGTTCAACTGCGCATAGGAAAGGATTTAATGACGAAACAATACATTGAAAAGGAATTTGGAGAAAAACTTGTTTCACACTTTAAATTTTTAGCATCCATGGATATAGGAGAGAGGCGGAAACCACAAAACGGTTCATTATATATACAAATAGATGGACAAGAAGTGTATTTACGCCTTTCCACGCTTCCAACCGTATATCAAGAAAGTCTCGTTATTCGTCTTCATTTACAAGCGTCTATTCAGCCGTTATCTCATCTTTCGTTATTTCCAAGTACAGCGAAGAAACTACTTTCTTTTTTACATTATTCCCATGGA
Source organism: Bacillus cereus group sp. Bc010 (assembly GCF_027716745.1). Lineage (NCBI taxonomy): Bacteria > Bacillati > Bacillota > Bacilli > Caryophanales > Bacillaceae > Bacillus > Bacillus cereus group sp. Bc010. The sequence goes on along the minus strand of NZ_JAQFUY010000002.1, from coordinate 19,932 downwards.
TTACTCGTCTTTACGGGACCGACTGGTTCAGGAAAGACAACAACAATGTATGCATTATTAGAAGTAATTAGAAAAAAGAAAACACGTCGCATCGTTACGCTGGAAGATCCAGTTGAAAAAAGAAATGACGATGTATTACAAATTCAAATAAATGAAAAAGCAGGTATCACATATGAGGCTGGACTAAAGGCTATTTTGCGTCATGATCCAGATGTTATTTTAGTGGGTGAAATTCGTGATGAAGAAACAGCAAAAATCGCTATAAGAGCAAGTTTGACTGGCCATTTAGTAATGACGACACTGCATACGAATGATGCGAAAGGAGCAATACTTCGGTTCATGGATTTTGGTATAACGAGGCAAGAGATTGAACAATCTTTATTGGCTATAGCTGCACAGCGACTTGTTGAATTGAAGTGTCCGTTTTGCAAAAGAAAGTGCTCAACTGTATGTAAATCAATGAGGCAAGTAAGGCAAGCGAGTATTTATGAGTTGTTATATGGATATGAGTTAAAACAAGCGATTAAAGAAGCAAACGGGGAATGTGTCACGTACAAACATGAGACATTAGAGTCTTCGCTGCGAAAAGGATACGCTTTAGGATTTTTAGAAGAGGATGTTTATGTTTAAGAAAATATGGAGTTTAAGTGATCAAGTAATATTACTGAAACGATTAGGAGAACTATTAGAAAAAGGATACTCTCTTTTGCAGGCATTAGAATTTTTACGGTTTCAATTACCTTTAGAAAAGAAAGTACAATTGCAGCACATGATTGATGGATTAAAAAATGGAAAAAGTCTACACGATTCTTTTCATCAATTAAAGTTTCATCAGGAGATGTTAAGCTATTTATTTTATGCCGAGCAACATGGTGATATTTCTTTTGCGTTGCAACAAGGGAGTGCACTTCTTTATAAAAAGGATAAGTATAGGAAAGATATGATGAAAATAATGCAGTATCCTATGTTTTTGGCGTTCTTTTTAATAATCATGATTTTGATTTTTAACCGCATTTTATTACCACAGGTTGACATGGTATATAGTTCATTTGGTTCTACAGCACCGTTATTCACAGAACAAATATTAAATACAATTAAGCTACTACCCTATCTTATTTTTAGCACTATTTTTATTGTTATGGTGGGTTGTAGTGTATATATATTGTACTTTCGGAAACTCCCGCATATGAAGCGAGTAAAAATTATACTTCGTATCCCCCTCGTAAAAACATTTCTTATTTTAAAGCATTCGCATTATTTCGCTACTCAATTGAGCGGCTTATTACACGGAGGACTATCAGTACTTGAGGCTCTAACAATAATGATGGAGCAAAAGTATCAGCCGTTCTTTCAGTATGAAGCGGGCCGAGTTAAACACCAATTAATTGCGGGAGAACCGTTGCAATCTATTATTGCTAAAAGCGGATATTATGAGGAAGAACTTTCTTATATTATTACACATGGACAAGCGAACGGTAATTTGGCGATTGAATTAGGTGACTATAGTGATCTAATTATGGAAAAGATTGAGCAAAAAATTAAACGTATGTTAGTGATTATTCAACCGATTTTATTTACGTGTATTGGAGCAATAGTCGTTCTTATGTATTTAGCGATGATTATGCCAATGTTTCAAATGATGAATTCTATATAGGAGGCATTTACATGCAGAATGAGGAAGGGTTTACCCTTTTAGAAATGTTATTAGTTATGGTCGTCATCACTGTATTATTACTATTAATTATTCCGAATGTCGTTACGCAACGTTCATCCGTCGAAGGAAAAGGATGTAAAGCCTATGTGAAATCTATAGAAGCGCAAATACAAGTATATCAACTACAACATAATAAAATTCCCTCGCTAAAAGAGTTGATTGATGGGAAATATATTACAAAGGATGAGTGTCCGAATGGTGAAGCTATTCATATTTCTAATGATGGCACAGTAACAAGTGGGAAACTGTGAAGCAAAAAGGTTTTACACTTTTAGAAATGCTACTCGTTTTATTTGCAATTTCTGTACTAAGTATGGTCACGTATTTTCATGTACATTCATTATATGAAAAACAAAAAATTGAACAATTTTTAAGACAGTTTTCAAATGATATTTTGTATATGCAACAATTAGCCATAAACCGTCAAAAACACTATACATTACGATGGCATAAAGATAGACATATGTATTATATAGGGGAATCGAGTACGGATCTTTCTATCATTAAAAGAGAATATGATAACGATATACAATTGGATTTGAATACTTTTCCAAATCCGATGACATATAATCCGAGTGGAAATATTAATAGAGGTGGCACGATTTTACTTTCGTATCGAAGTTATAAATATGAGATTGTATTCCAGCTTGGAAGAGGGAGATTTACGTATCGTGAAATGTCAAAAAGGGTCAGTGATGGCTGAAATGCTTGTAGCATTAAGTATAGTAATGATGATGGTATCTTTACTACTTCCGCAAACAGTATTGATTATGCAAGAACGAAAAAACATACAAATTCGTTATAAGGCATTTGTATTATTAAAAAAAGAAGCAGCTTTATATATGTATGAGAATGAGGCAAAACAACAGAAAGAAAAAGTCATAAACGGAAATGTATATTACACATATTGGGGAGGAAATGAAGTTTGTGCGATGTGGAAAGATGTGAAAGGAAAAATGATGGAACAATGCTTTTATGCGGGAGAAAAAATGAATTAGAAGTTGGATTTACATTAATAGAAATGATCGTATGTTTTTTTCTGTTATCACTGTTCTTTTTACTCTTACCACGTTTAAACTTTATTGGAATAGAAAACAAGCAATCAAAAGGGTTAAATAATTGGGAATGGGATGTGTTTGTAGGACAAGTACAGTTAGAGTTTCGTGAAGTATCATTTGTGGAAAAAATAGTTCCTGAAAATAGAGAGAGTATGTTGCGCTTCCGTCTTCGCACTGGAGATGAAGTGACGTATGAAAAATTGAATAATCACCTTATAAGAAAAGTGAACATGCGCGGAAGAGAAGTTATATTACAAAATGTTGAAATGGTTTCGTATGAAGTAACACCTCATTTGCTCTTTATCAATGTGAAAGATAGGAGTGGGAAAATATATGAAGGTGTAGCTATTAGGTATAGTGAAATGGAAATAAATACATGAGAAAACAAGATGGGTTTACGATGCCAGGAACAATTATTTTTCTTGTATTATTAACTTCGTTCTTTATATACGAAACGAATATGTTGCTTATAGATAAAAAATTTTATATTGAAATAGAGCAAAAGTTTGTACTGGAGGAAATACTAAATCGATCTATTACAAATATAAAAAAAGACTTACAGCAAAAAGAAAAGGAAGGTACTTTTTTCTTTTCATATGAAAAGGGTGAAGCGAGTGGAAATTACGTATTTGAAAACGACGTTATTCTCGTTTCATTGCAGTGCAAAATCAAACAAGAAATTTTCTATAAAGTAAGCTTTCGGTATAGAAAAAAGGATGAGAAAATATTTGATTGGATAGAAGGATAGTATGTAAAATATATGGATAAAAAACCATGATTTCTCATTTAAAAATAGGCTGTGTTTTTTAAGGAAATGGATAAATAAAACAATTAAAAGTTTAAATTTTCTCAAAAAAGAGAAAGGTAGAAAGAATATGATATATTCATGCTATCCAATCATTATTTTTAGGGAGAATAGGGAAATGACAAACAACAATCAAATAGGTGAAAATAAGGAACAAACTATTTTTGATCATAAAGGAAATGCAATTATGACAGAAGATAGGGAAATACAAATTATTTCAAAATTCGAAGAACCTCTTATTGTCGTGTTAGGAAATGTATTAAGTGATGAAGAGTGTGATAAATTAATTGAATTGTCTAAAAATAAATTAGCACGTTCTAAAGTTGGTTCATCACGTGATGTAAATGATATTCGAACGAGTAGTGGTGCATTTTTAGATGATAATGAACTTACTGCGAAGATTGAAAAACGAATTTCATCTATCATGAATGTTCCTGTTTCGCATGGAGAAGGATTACACATTTTAAATTATGAAGTGGATCAACAATATAAAGCACACTATGATTATTTTGCGGAACATAGTAGATCAGCTGCTAATAATCGTATTAGTACGCTTGTCATGTACTTAAATGATGTAGAAGAAGGCGGAGAAACTTTCTTTCCGAAATTAAATCTTTCTGTGCATCCTAGAAAGGGAATGGCAGTATACTTTGAGTATTTCTATCAAGATCAATCACTAAATGAGCTTACGTTACACGGAGGGGCACCTGTAACGAAAGGTGAGAAATGGATTGCAACGCAGTGGATGAGAAGAGGTACTTATAGATAAAGCGAGTATGTTACGTTTTGTTCTTCAGTGTATAAGAAGAACAAAACGTTTTTTTATTAAATAAAGTAGCATCTTTCGTTATAATAACAAGTAATACATGACGATTGAGAGGAACGAAAATGAAATCTATATACATAACCGGCTATATGGGAGCTGGGAAAACAACAATTGGAAAAGCATTAAGTAAAGAACTTTATATGGATGTTATAGATACAGATCAAAAAATTGAAGAGAAGCAAGAGAAGGAGATTCGTGATATTTTTGCCGAAGAAGGCGAAATGGCTTTTCGGGAATATGAAAGTGAGATGTTACGTTCACTACCTGTTGAAAATGTAATCATTACAACTGGCGGCGGAATCATTGAGCGAGAGGAAAACCGAAAGTGGATGAAGGAAAATGGCACTGTTGTGTATTTATATTGTGATCCACATGTAATTGCAGAAAGGCTTCGTGAAGATACGACACGTCCACTATTTCAGAAGAAAGATATAGATGCATTTGTAATGAAATTCGAATTGCGCCGAGCTTATTATGAAGAGGCCCATATCCATATTGATACGACGAATAAGTCTGTAAAGCAAATTATGGATGAATTAAAAGAAAAGATTAATGAATAAAAAAGTGGACATACTAATCAAGTAGAGGTGATGATAATATGTCTACTAATGATTATGTTCGCTTTGTGACACAGCAGTTTGTGTCGTATATGGATGCTCCAAAAGAAGATCGTAAACAAAAGAAAGAACAACGCCGTGCTGAAAAAGAGCCATTTATGAATAAGTGGTTTGGTGTTATGCCGCTAAGTGCTGCTTTGTTTTATCAAAACGTAAAAAATAAAAGAAAAAAATCAAGTTAAAGATTTCGTAATATGTGTAGCAAAATGAAAATCCCCTAGTAGCATCATACTACTAGGGGATCTTCATTTACTGCATAGACTCTTTTTCTTCTGTAACGGCATGTATTTTATTGTTCACCCAGACAAATCCAATTCCGATACAAATGGAAATGCCCCATCCAACAGCGGTCATAATTGCTCTCATTTCACCGTAGCCATCTACACCGAAAACAGAGATGAAATAAATTTTTAAGAAGCTTTTTAATATGAATTGTAGACCGAAAAAGAGCGTTAAATATTGCAATGCTGGATAGATACGACTATCACGATACAGTTCACGACTTTTATCACGGTCATGGCCTTGCAGTGCAGCAATATCTGCTGCGAAATATAACATAAGTGGTTTTTTTATAAAAATTGTACATATAACGATAATACCGAGTACGATGTGATAATACGCATCGTTCCACAACATTCGTTCAGCCGATCCAGATAATAGATCTACCGTTGTATTAGAAATGAGTGTAATTAAAATAAAGAACCCTGTTACGTTAAACTGTTTTTCTTTTTTAAAGGTATACAGTGTATAAATAATCCCTGGAACAGAGGAAAGTAACATCGCGTAATAAGGATCGATATAAGGTTTTGCAAATTTCCAAATGAGGAATGGGATTACGAGATAAAAGACAAGATCTAATATAGCTTTTTTATTTTGATTCATATACAGCCTCCTTAAGTCATACATATATTTTATAATATAATTTCTGAAAATTGTATAAGGTTTAGTGGAAAAAGAAAAAGTATATGATTAGTAGATTGAAAAAAATACCCCTAGCGTAGTAAGTTTTTTTAGTATATAATAAAGGAAACGCTTTCATTTTTAGTTTGTTCACAAAATGGACGGAAAATCACATATTTACTATCGATATGTTGCTTTATAATGAAACTAATTAAATATACATGCATACAATATTGTGAAATAAATAACATAAATAATTTATATAAATGTAAACGTTATCAAAAGAGAGAGGTGGAGGCAATGAGTAAATTTTTCTTCAATCATAATCCAGCAACAGTAGAGGATGGAAGGCTTGTTGAATATGCTGAAATTATTTATGGAGAAGGCGGCCGTTCTGTATTAGAAAATTTAATGGTGAAGGCATCTATCAGATTGCGTGATCGTTATCCGAATAAATCTGACGAGCAGATCTCGAACCTAGTAAATAAAGGCATCCATGATATGTTTCAAAAATATGTGAGTGAGTAAGAGTAGCCATTGGCTACTCTTATTTTTTTGTATAAGGATGGTGTCTCTAGCTGAAAATAAGGGTGTATTTTGAAAAATATAAATTGTTAAAATTTGTTAAATGATAAGCGGAACTAAAAAATAGGAAGGGGTAATATAATGTTAAGAAGTTTTATTATAATTTTGGCATTTTTAGGTTTGAACTTTTCTTCCGTAGTATTTGTAGAGGCTAAAAGTAACATGACCTCACATGAGGATAATAGTACTTTTCGCTATAAACATAATTATAAAAAATTATACAAGTTCCTAAATATCCCTAAAGAAGAATATAGTAAGTCTATACAGAATGGCAAGTCATTAGGTGAAATTGCCGTAGAACAAGGGATTCACGAAAAAGAATTGATTGTTTTTTTGAAAAAGGAAGTATTAAAGCAATTACACCAACAATGGAAAACTGGAAAACTTAATACACGTACATACAAAGGGATAAAAGGACATGTAGATGACTTTGTTAAGGATGATATACATTTTAAATATAAAGAATTTAAAAGAAACTCATCTGGTTAAACCGAAAAATCATTGATGTAGGAATGTTTCTACACCAATGATTTTTCATTTTTCTTTGAATTATACTAATCAGACTGCATTGTATATAATCGATAATATTCCTTTTCTAAGATCATGAGTTCATCACGGATACCTGTTTCAATGATCTCTGCTTGTTTAAAAACTATAATTCGGTCTGCAATTTTTGTTGAAGCCATTCTATGAGAAATATATATTGTTATTTTATTTTTAGTTATTTCTTCAAATTTCTTAACTCGGAGAGCGTACCTTGTATTTATGAACAATCATGGATGCCTTTAATCATGAAATCATTAGTTATGTCATCAGCGAATCATAAACACCGATATTAGTGATGAAGACATTAAAATAAGCAATGAGAGGCCGAAAAGTAAAAGATATCCTTCTTCACTTGATATTTATACAGCGAAAAAATTTCAAGCGTATACCAAAGAAAACGACATTATCACCAGCATGTCCCGGAGAGGAAATTGTCATGATAATGCCGTCATGTAAAGCTTCTTTGGTCATTTGAAAAGTGAAGTTTCTACTCGCAAGAGATAATAAAAGTATCCAATATAACTGTGCGAAAGAGTGTGCTAGAATAAATTTATTACTACAATTGTGTGCGAATTAAAGAAAAATTAAACCACCTATCCTCTAAAGAATTTAGGGAATAGATGGTTTAGGTATTTTGATATATGTTCCGTTTTCGGGGGCCACTTCAAAAATGAAGGGGCTTTTTAAGTTAGAAAATGATTCGCGGTAACATAAAAGAGTCCACCGTTAATAATTTGTACTGTAATGCGGGGTTCATATTGTTCTTGCAGTGCTTGTTTTTCAATTTCATAGCTTTCAGGAAGTTCATCACTTTCTTCATAAAAACGATTTAAAAGGTCCAAATCGTGATTCCAGCGCACTCTTGCTTCTTTCGCCCACGTATGGTCATCTTCTGCAATAATATTTTTTAAAGCATCCTCTATGCGTTGTAAACCACTTTGCGGTTTAATAATAGGCGAGAGCGTAAAACAAAAGTCAGGTATTTTCGGTGTAAGTTTAATTTTAGTTAATGTTTCATGAAAGTTTGCAATCATTGTGCCAGAAATAAGATGAATGCCAATCGAATGAAGAATATCTTTTTTTCGATCACATTGATAGGAAACTTTTATATTTACACCGAGCCACGGATGGAGCGGTGTATGCGTTGCTCCGCTATGCCGTACTTCTTCATATAAACGTATGTAAGAACCTAATTCTTTTGTCGTTTGAAAAATTTGATGCAGGCGTGGGGAACCGTAGTGGATAAGCTCGCCATCGTTTTCTTCATTTTCTGGATTTGTAATAAGAGTAAGGCGCATCGGATTCGGTACGCCCCCTGTTTTTTCAAGATAGTGCCAATAAAAAGGGCGATTCATTAATAATTTATCCATTTCAATTGTTAACTGCACATCTAATAAATGAGGAGAACGTTCTAAAATTTCACAGTTATTCGCCTCAAAAAAATTGTATAAGTAATTATGAATTTCATGTTGCTGCATAGCCTTGCACCTCAGCTTCATTTCGTTTCGCAAAGTCGATAATAGATGTTAAGTTTTCCATCTTAATTCGGATTTCTCCTTCGCTTTTTGATTGCGCAAATATTTCTTGAATGTGTGCGTCGATGTTTTTCATATTAATTCTCGTTAAAATTTCATCAAGTTCACCGATCACACGCTCAAATAAATTAATTTTTTCATATAACAGTTTCAAAATATGTTCTTCCACAGTGTGTTTTGTAGCTAAGTTATAAATATGAACATCATTCTTTTGACCAAGGCGGTGAATACGTCCGATTCTTTGTTCAAGGCGCATTGGGTTCCATGGTAAATCGTAATTGATCATATGGCTACAAAATTGTAAGTTAATTCCTTCACCACCAGCTTCCGTTGCGATTAGCACTTGCGCATGATTTTGGAAAAGTTCCTTCATCCAATCTTTCTTTCCCCGTTTAAATCCGCCGCGGAATGGGACAGAAGAAATACCGTGCTGTTGTAAAAACCATTGTAAGTACATTTGTGACGCTCGGTATTCTGTGAAAATGACGACTTTATCGTCAATTTCTTTTATAAGCTCTAGCGCTTTATTTGCTTTTGAGTTAAAAGGAATACGGTTAATTTTGTCCATTAGCACATCAATATGCGGATCTTTTACGTAATTCTCATTTTCCTTCTGTCGTTTTTCTACATGTTTTTTTAATGAATAGTAAACGGCCTCGCGACTACTACACGCTTCCCGTTTTAAAGTTAATGATGAGAAAGCAGATGTGAAGGCGTCTTGTCCTCGCCAATTTTCGATATCATTATATAGAGCTTGCTCTTCTTCATTAAACTCAACAAAAATTGTACGTACATGTCTCTTTGGCCAATCAATCCCGGTATTATGACGCCGATTTCGGACCATTACTTTGTTAATAAGAGCTTTTAAATCTTCATCAGATTCGGCTGAACGATTTTTTGAAGCATAATATTCTTCAAAATTGGATTGATTGCCTAAGTGTCCTGGTTTTAATAAAGAAACGAGGTTGAAAATTTCATCAATCTTATTTTGGACAGGAGTAGCGGTTAATAATAAACAAAATTTCTTTTTTAATCGCTGTGCAAATTCATAGTTTTTTGTTTTATTATTTTTCAGTTTATGTGCTTCATCGATAATAATAAGGTCATATTCTAAGTTCAAAACGATATCACGATGTGGTGAACGTTTTGCAGTATCAATTGATGATACAATCACATCGGCTTGTTCCCACGAGTAGCTTTTCTTTTGAGCTACAGCTGGAATAAAAAACTTTGTATTTAATTCGTATGCCCATTGTGATACGAGAGAGGCTGGAACGAGTATAAGTACTTTTTTCACAAGGCCGCGGACCATATATTCTTTTAAAATAAGTCCAGCTTCAATCGTTTTTCCAAGTCCTACTTCATCTGCTAGAATCGCTTTACCATTCATTTGTTCAATAACATTTTGAGCAACTTCTAATTGATGAGGAAGTGGTGTGAAATGGGATAAATGTTTCGGTGCTTGTAATCCATCAAAAGTAGGAACAAGTAATGATTTTTCTGTTTCATAAGCTAAATGATATAAATCCCAGTTTGTCCAAGGACCATCTTCATCAATTCTATTTAAAAAATTGTTTTGCCACGTTCGATCTATGGAAATATCGACATTCATTACGACTCTCCCACCTTTTATAAACTAAAGTAATTATGAAAAAATCTTTAATATATAAGCCTTGTAAAAAGGCGCTATTACACTTACTGAAAGGTAAACAATAAGTAAAGATAAAGGACTAAATCTTAAAAACTGTATGTAATAAGATTAAGCGTAAAAAATTCTAAATTATTTTTTATGCTAGAATATTGATGAAATATAGCGAATAATGTTAGGATAATGGTGTGAAATGTGTGGAATCTTTCGTATTTTATCCAAGAAAGTGATTTTTTATTTACGCTTTCATAAAAAAATATAATGAGATTCCGTATATCCTATCTTTTCAGAGTGAAAATGTTTAGATAAGGGAAACAACTTTTATTGATTTGTCAGAGCATAAGGGGGAGAGAGCATGATTACATTACAACGTACACCGTTATTTGATGTATACGCGAAGTATGGTGGGAAAACAATCGACTTCGGTGGTTGGGAGTTACCAGTTCAATTTTCAAGCATTAAAGAAGAACATGAAGCTGTACGTACAGCGGCAGGTTTGTTCGATGTGTCTCATATGGGAGAAGTTGAGGTAAAAGGTGTAGATAGTTTAGCATTTTTACAACGTGTTGTTACAAATGACGTATCTACCTTAAAGGTAGGGGGCGCACAATATACAGCTATGTGCTACGAAAATGGTGGTACAGTAGATGATTTATTAATCTACAAACGTGGTGAAGAAGACTATTTATTAGTTATCAACGCATCAAATATCGAGAAAGATTACGAATGGTTAGCTAGCCATGTAATTGGCGATGCGACAGTAGTCAATGTTTCTAGTGAAGTTGCACAGCTTGCAATTCAAGGACCAAAAGCAGAAGGCATTTTACAAAAAGTTGTGTCAGAAGATTTGAAAGAAATTAAGTTCTTTAAATTTAAAAACGATATTCTTGTAGATGGAATTCCAGCACTTGTATCTCGTACAGGTTATACAGGTGAAGATGGATTTGAAATTTACTGTAAGAGTGAAGATGCTGCAAAACTTTGGGAGAAACTTCTTGAAGTTGGAGCAGAAGAGGGCTTAAAACCATGTGGTTTAGGTGCTCGTGATACACTTCGTTTCGAAGCAACATTACCACTTTACGGTCAAGAATTATCAAAAGATATTACACCGGTTGAAGCTGGAATTGGCTTTGCGGTAAAACCAAATAAAGAAGCAGACTTCTTTGGGAAAGCGACTTTAAAAGAGCAAAAAGAAAACGGTGCGCCTCGTAAGTTAGTCGGCATCGAAGTAATCGAACGTGGAATTCCTCGTACGCATTACCCTGTATTTATTGGAGAAGAAAAAATCGGGGAAGTAACGAGTGGTACACAATCTCCAACGTTAAAGAAAAGCATTGGTTTAGCACTAATTGATGTAAAATACGCAGCAGTTGATACAGAAGTAGAAATTGAAATTCGTAATAAACGCGTCAAAGCAGTAGTTGTTCCAACACCATTTTATAAACGTTCAAAGTAACGGGGAGAGGGGTAGATTTCATGTTGCATCGTTATCTTCCAATGACAGAAGAAGACAAAAAAGAAATGTTACAAACGATCGGCGTTCAAACGATCGATGAGTTATTCTCTGATATTCCAGAGAGTGTTCGTTTTAAAGGGGATTTAAAAATTAAAGAAGCAAAATCAGAGCCAGAGCTTTTAAAAGAGTTATCTCAAATGGCTAGTAAAAATGCTAACTTAAAAGAGTACGCTTCTTTCTTAGGAGCAGGCGTATACGACCATTACGCTCCAGTAATCGTAGATCATGTTATCTCTCGCTCAGAATTTTATACAGCTTACACGCCATACCAACCGGAAATTTCACAAGGGGAATTACAAGCAATTTTTGAATTCCAAACAATGATTTGTGAATTAACAGGAATGGATGTAGCAAACTCTTCTATGTACGACGGAGGTACAGCTTTAGCTGAAGCGGCAATGCTAGCAGCTGGCCATACTTGTAAAAAGAAAATTCTTGTATCTAGCGCAGTTCATCCAGAATCAAGGGCTGTACTTGAAACATATGCAAAAGGTCAACACCTTGAAGTTGTTGAAATTAATCATAAAGATGGTGTAACAGATTTAGACGTATTACAAAGTGAAGTAGATGATACAGTTGCTTGTGTAATCGTTCAATATCCAAACTTCTTCGGACAAGTTGAAAAATTAGCTGAGATTGAAAAAATCGTTCATCAACAAAAATCATTATTTATCGTTTCTTCAAATCCATTATCATTAGGCGCATTAACACCACCAGGAAAATTTGGTGCTGATATTGTCATCGGTGATGCACAACCATTTGGTATCCCAACGCAGTTTGGTGGACCACACTGTGGTTACTTTGCAACGACGAAAGCATTCATGCGTAAAATTCCAGGACGTCTTGTCGGACAAACTGTAGATTCAGATGGTAAACGTGGATTTGTATTAACGTTACAAGCACGTGAACAGCATATTCGCCGTGACAAAGCGACATCTAACATTTGTTCCAACCAAGCGTTAAATGCATTAGCAGCATCAGTTGCAATGACGGCACTTGGTAAACAAGGTGTGAAAGAAATGGCACGTCAAAACATTTCTAAAGCACAATATGCAAAACGTCAATTTGAAGCGAAAGGCTTCACAGTTACATTTGCTGGACCATTCTTCAATGAGTTCGTTGTAGATTGCAAGCGCCCAGTGAAAGAAGTAAACGATGCATTATTACAAAAGAATATTATCGGCGGTTACGACCTAGGCCGTGATTATAAAGAGCATGAGAACCATATGCTTGTAGCAGTAACTGAGCTTCGTACAAAAGAGGAAATTGACACACTTGTAAACGAAATGGGGGCTATCCAATGAAGAACCAAGACCAAGCACTTATCTTTGAAGTAAGTAAAGAAGGACGCATAGGATATAGCCTACCAAAATTAGATGTAGAAGAAGTGAAACTAGAAGATGTATTTGAGAGCGATTATATTCGAGTAGAAGATGCAGAGCTACCAGAAGTATCTGAACTTGATATTATGCGCCACTATACAGCACTTTCAAACCGTAACCACGGTGTTGATTCTGGTTTCTATCCACTTGGATCTTGTACGATGAAATATAATCCGAAAATTAATGAGAGTGTAGCTCGTTTCGCAGGATTTGCAAATATTCATCCGTTGCAAGATGAAAAGACAGTACAAGGTGCAATGGAATTAATGTACGATTTACAAGAGCATTTAATTGAAATTACAGGTATGGATACTGTTACATTACAACCAGCAGCTGGTGCACACGGAGAATGGACAGGCTTAATGTTAATTCGTGCATACCATGAAGCAAATGGTGACTTTAACCGTACGAAAGTAATTGTTCCTGACTCTGCTCACGGAACGAATCCAGCATCTGCAACTGTAGCTGGTTTTGAAACAATTACGGTAAAATCAAATGAACATGGTTTTGTTGACTTAGAAGACTTAAAACGTGTTGTAAATGAAGAAACAGCAGCACTTATGTTAACAAACCCTAATACATTAGGTTTATTCGAAGAAAATATTTTAGAAATGGCAGAAATCGTCCATAACGCAGGCGGTAAATTATACTATGATGGTGCAAACTTAAATGCAGTATTAAGCCAAGCGCGCCCAGGAGATATGGGATTTGACGTTGTGCATTTAAACCTTCATAAAACATTTACAGGTCCTCACGGCGGCGGTGGCCCAGGTTCTGGTCCAGTAGGTGTGAAAGCTGATTTAATTCCGTACTTACCAAAACCAATTTTAGAGAAAACGGAAGATGGCTATCGCTTTAACTATGATCGTCCAGAGGCAATTGGGCGCGTAAAACCATTCTACGGTAACTTCGGAATTAACGTTCGTGCATACACATACATTCGTTCTATGGGTCCAGATGGCTTGCGTGCAGTAACGGAGTATGCGGTATTAAATGCGAACTATATGATGAGAAGATTAGCACCATTCTATGATCTTCCATTCGATAGACATTGTAAGCATGAGTTTGTATTATCAGGTCGTCGTCAAAAGAAACTTGGTGTACGTACATTAGATATCGCAAAACGTCTGCTTGATTTCGGTTACCATCCACCAACAATTTACTTCCCATTAAATGTGGAAGAATGTATTATGATTGAGCCGACAGAAACAGAATCAAAAGAAACATTAGACGGTTTCATTGATAAGATGATTCAAATCGCTAAAGAAGTAGAAGAAAATCCAGAAGTTGTACAAGAAGCACCTCATACAACAGTCATTAAACGTTTAGACGAAACGATGGCTGCACGTAAACCAGTTTTACGTTATGAAAAGCCAGCTCCTGTACAAGTTTGATTAGAATAACAAAAAAGAACTCGCTGCGGCGGGTTCTTTTTTGTATGGAGAATTTGTGCAGAAGTGGTGCAGAAAATGTTAAAAATTTATATTTTTTGTTTCATAATGGTGTAAAGAAGCAGTTTTATAGGTGATTTTGTTGAAAAAGTCAGTTTGATAAAAGTATTTATTTTTGTTAGAATTTTATTGAAATTAAGAAGATGTGATGAGGCAAAAATTACTCATTTTTATGTATATGTGAAAAAACGAGCAAGACGGGGGTGAAAGTGTGGGATATCGATGTTATAGAATGGTATACCATTTAGAAAATGGAGAAACAATTAAAGATGTAAAAGAATTTTGCTATCGAGACCAAGGAAAAGTGTTAGAAAGAGTAGCGCATCGTGTAATGGATAATAGAGAAGTGACGGCAATTGATAAGCAAGGAACGATCATTTCAATAGCATGTGAGGACATTGTAAAGGTGGAACTTGATTACATAACAGAAAGTTAACCTTGAGTCATATCGAATTATTCGATAAAATATACTGTTGAATGGTGAAGTGAGAAGAGAGGAGTTTATCATGGGTAGTACAAGACACTTTTATATGTTTATCTTAGCGTTTGTTCTTGTTGTGGCATTAACGATTTATTTAATTGTTGATAGCACTTGGTACAACACAGTTCATCCGGCGTTCCTTCTGTTTATGTATGTAGGAATTGCGGTAGTGAGTTTCGGAATGAGAGATGAGATGTTAGATCGCTTTGAAAAGTGATACATATACGAAAGACCAACAGGAAAATGTTGGTCTTTTTTTCTTGCCAAAAATAGGATGGTGTGTATATACTGTATATATAAGGTATATACAGTATATACACACTGGAGGAAAACATGAATATTATTATTTCGAATTCTTCCCAAGACCCTATTTATGTACAAATAAGAAAACAATTAAGCCAGCTTATTTTAAATGGTGGTTTAAAGGGTGGAGACCAATTACCGTCTATTCGTAGCTTAGCGAAGGAATTGCAAATTAGTGTAATTACAACGAAGCGTGCGTACGAGGAGCTTGAGAAAGAAGGATATATAGAAACTGTTGCTGGGAAGGGGACTTATGTTTCACGTAAAAATAATGAACTATTAAAAGAACAGCGGCTTCGCCTATTGGAAAGTAAAGCGGAAGAGATTGTGAATGAAAGTAAAGCGTTACAGCTTTCACTTGAAGATTTACAGCAGATGATAGCGTGTTTATATGAGGGGGAATAAAGGGTGTTAGAGCTAAAAAACGTATGTAAAAGTTATGAAGATTTTGCAGTGAAAAATATAAGTTTTACATTACCACGCGGATATATTATGGGATTTGTCGGACCGAATGGAGCCGGGAAAAGTACGACGATTAAAATGATTATGAATTTAATTAGAAAAGATAGTGGAGATATAAAAATTTTTGGCAAGGACAATAAGAAAGCCGAAAAGGAAATAAAACAAAATATCGGCTTTGTATATGATGAAAATCATTATTACGAAGATTTAACGTGTGAACAAATGAAGCGTATTATTGCACCGTTATATAAAAAATGGGATGAAGAGCAGTATCAATCGTATATGCATAGATTGCAAGTTCCAAAGTATAAAAAAATTAAAGAACTATCAAAAGGGATGAAAATGAAATTTGCGATTGCCATCGCGCTCTCGCACCACGCAGAATTTATCATCATGGATGAACCAACAGCAGGATTAGATCCAGTTGTTCGAAGTGAATTACTTGATATGTTGCAAGAAATTGTAATGGAAGATGAAGTATCCGTATTATTCTCAACGCACATTACAACAGATTTAGAGCGCATTGCAGATTATATTACGTTTATCAACGATGGAGAAATTATATTTACTGGTGAAAAAGAAGACTTAATGGAGAACTACGTAATCGTAAAAGGAAGTAATGATTTATTAGATCGAGAAGGAAAAGAACTGTTTGTTGGATTACGAAAAAATAAATTTGGTTTCGAAGGTTTAGCGAAGGATAAACAAGCAATTATAGACTGGTTTGGAAATGAGGTTGTACTAGAAAAGCCTACATTAGATGATATTATCGTTTACACGGCGAAAGGGAGAGGTGCCTATGCGTCAGCTCGTATATAAAGATTTGTTCTTTTTTCGGGGGATATGGCCAGTGTATCTTATTATACCCTTTATATTCTTTTTATTTGAACCCGGTGAGGGAATGCTGTTTCCTATGAGTTGTTTATTTATAACTCTTTCCTCAGTTATTATATTAATCATAATAGATGAACGGAATACAAGTGACATTATGATTAATAGTTTACCGCTAAGTAGAAAGGGTATCATAATTGCTAGATATATTTCCTGTGCAATATTCATTGTAGGGGGCATGATTTCTACTATGCTAGTTGTTTTTCTTATAAGGTGTATCGCTGTTATTGGTGATATCGGTGCATACTATCCTAAGCTTTATATTGAGATTTCATGGTATGAAGTAATAAATGGAATTGTTTATGCCGTATTTTGGATGGTCACTTTTTTCCCTATTTATTATGTTACAAAATCAAAGGCGGTAATAAGTATAATAGCAGCAGCTTCAATAATAGTTAGCGGGATACTTTGGATATTTATTAGTGATGGACTGAAGGAAGTAGCACCTTCATTCCTTGATTGGATTATGAATCCTCTGCATATTGGTATATTTATAGTTGGATTCATTGCATTAGTCAGTATTTATATCGCTTCTATGTTTCTTACAATTAAAATTTATGAAGCACGTGATTTGTAGAGAGGGGAATTCATATGCAACAGTTGATTTTGAAGGAGCTTTTTTTACAGAAGAAGATGTTTCCTTTCTATTTTTTAATCCCTATTTTATCTATTTTTAAGAATTCCGTCGACCCGATGGGGATTGCAATAGGGTTATTTATAACATGTAGTACGATTATATATATTTCTTTTTATTATGACGAGAAAAGTAAAGCAGAAAAAGTATTAGTGAGTTTGCCTATAACGAGACAAGAGATAGTTATAGCTAAATATATTTCAAGCACAGTATTTATTATGGGTGGTTTGAGTGTAACTTTTATAGTCATAATATTAAAAAATATTTTGTTGGACGGGGATATAGTTATGCCTGGATATGCAGTGTTTTCAGCAATAGTAGCAACTTTGATTTATTGTGTAGTAACGATACCTGCTAATTACATTGGAGGATATAAAGCTATTACTGTCTTGAATTTAATTATGCTTTTTCCTTTAATGGGTATGATTGGTCTTATGTGCAATGTTTTTGGTGATAAAATAATTATGTTAAAAGTACTTCAATCTGAAGATGCTACGCTAGCAATGGGTGTTCTTGGAATCGGAGTGTTAGTAAGCATATTCATATCAATGATTCTCTCAATGAAAATGTTTCAGGAGGTAGAGTTATAGAAGGGACATTTTCATATTAGGAGGTGTAATACATGATCAAGCAACTAGTTTTAAAAGATATGATGTTGCAAAGAAAGTTAGGGTTTGTTTATCTTATATGTTTCTTGTTCCTACTCATTGTTGATTTTCGCAGTGATAGTTTTTTGATGACATTTAGCATGTTTGTACCTGCTCTTGGCATAATACTCTCAATGAGTTATGAGGGGAAAAATAAAAGTGAAACGATAGTAAATAGTTTACCGTTTGAGCGTAAAGATATTGTAATAGGGAAATACATATTTGTAAGTGTTTTAGTTGCTCTAGGTGGATGTTTCTCACTAGTGGTTGGTTTCATACAGTTACAAAATGAACATATGACTGGATTTATGCTGTGGGGACAAATTCTCGGTGGTATAACAGGTGGGGTTGTTTGTAGCATAATTGTACTTCCGATTGAATTCTCAGTAGGATATAGCAGTGCCAAACAAATTGCTCCGTTCGCCGGACTTGCATTGGGGTATTTAAGTGGACTGATTGTCAGTAACGTCTGGTTAGATGTAGAGAATGTTTGGAACACGAGTCTAGTCGTAAATGTTTGTTTTATAGTAGGACTCATTCTTTTGTATATTATGTCCATGTTGCTTTCAATTAGCTTATATAATGAGCGTGATCTATGAGGGGAGGAGTAATCGTGAGGCAACTCATAATAAAGGATTTTATCATGCAATGGAAGCATTTAATATGGTACTTAATATATCCTCTTTTCTTGTATATGACATTAACAGATATTAAAAGCTTTTACGTAATTATGTCAGCTATAATTCCAGTTATAGCAATTTTAAAAACATTTAATGATGATAAAAAATATGATGGTGAAGTAATGTTAAATAGTTTACCGCTAGCAAAAAAAGAAATTGTAGTAGCTAAATACATAATGGCACTTATTGTTTTTATTATAAGTATGATAGTGTCTAGTCCTTTAGTAATCAATCAGTTTGAGGGTGGAACTTTTGAATTTATAACGAAAACATTAGTTACGATTACTGGCTTTGTTTTTATATATTTAAGTCTTGTCTTACCGATATCGTTTTGGTTAGGATATAAAAAATCTATTTTTATTACGCTTTTTATACTAATGGCACCGATTGTTATTGTAGAAATGTTCTTTCAAGTTAACATAGAACAAATTCATTTACATAATGGAGTATTGTTAATTTGTTCTATTTGTATGTTGCTTTTATCTGTACTTGCTTCAGTAAAGCTATATGAAAAAAGAGAATTTTAAAAGGTGCCCTATAAAAGGCACCTTCTTCAATAACGACAATAGGAAAGTAAAAGTTTATAAACAGAGAGATTACTCGGTACAACATCTTTCGGAGTATGTAATATAAAGCTGAAAACGATAACGAGAATGAGAAAGAGGAAAAATAAAAATAGGATCTGCTTATGTACGGAATTTTGCATATTATTCACTCCTTTTTTAGGTAGTATGTCCAAAAGAAAGGAGTGTATGAAACATTTTAGGAGGGGAGAATGATGAACAAAAGAAAATGGTTATATAGAATAGGGGTATTTTTCGTTTCAATCGGTCTCATATTAGCAAATGTTTATTCAGATATACCACCGTTATTTCCTAGTTTGCATAAAGGGGTTGGTATAAGTATTGTCATAGTTGGTCTATTTTGTCTTATCACATCAAACTTCTACAGAAAGTCTGAATGAATATAAAAAAGGACAGTTACTCTTTTTCAGAAGAACTGTCCTTTTTGAATAACTTATTCCATAGCTTGGCGATACTCCATATAATGACAAGTGCAATGGAGGCAATAATGGACCAAACGATTGATATTATTTCAAGTGTCATGTTAGCAAGGAATGTGAGAATGGATACTATTTTATGAAACAATGATTCTATTATGTGAAAACTGATTTTTGACACTCCCACGGCTAAAGCCGCAAGCTGACTAACGTCAGTGGGATTCTTGCTACCAAAGGCGACGTCTATTTCT